>CAYNXK010000022.1:0-17564 GCA_964401125.1 uncultured Aliiroseovarius sp. | reverse complement strand
CTATATATTTAGGTGATTACGTGACCCAAGTCAATGGGTCACGTATGTATATAGTCCCCATTTTATTGGTTGGCCCGCTCAGCCTCAATCCGCCGCCAGACGGCGACATTGCGGTTATGCTCGGCCAGGGTCACGGAAAAAGCGTGGCCTCCGGTGCCGTCGGCAACAAAGAAAATGTAATCCGTGCTATCCGGGTTCAGCGCCGCTTCAATACTGGCCAAACCGGGGTTGGCAATAGGCGTTGGCGGCAGGCCATCAATCACATAGGTGTTGAACGGCGTTGCCGCACGCAGCTCGCTTCGCCGCAAGCCACGGCCCAGCGCGCCGCGCCCTTTAGTGATGCCGTAAATCACCGTCGGGTCGGTCTGCATCCGCATACCAAGATTCATCCGGTTGACAAAAACACTGGCCACCTTCTGGCGTTCTTCCGGCTTTGAGGTTTCCTTCTCGATGATCGAAGCCATGATCAGCGCTTCTTCAGGATTGGCATAGGGCAAGCCCTCAGCCCGGTTTTCCCAAGCCTCAGCCAGCCGCGCCTCTTGCTTTGCACGCATCAAAGCCAGCAACTCGGCCCGGTCGGCCCCAAGGCGCACCTCATAGGAATCAGGAGCCAGCATGCCCTCTGGCGGCACCTCGGCAATCTCACCACTCAGAAAGTCCACCTGTTTAAGGGCTTCCGAAATCTGCCAGCTGGTTGCACCCTCGGCCAGTGCAATGCGAAACCGCGTATCGGCCTCATCGCGCAGCCGGGTATATATCTCGGGCAGTACATCTTCACCGGGTTCAAATTCCGCCCGAATCACAAACCTTTCGGTTGCCGGGTCCAACTCTCTCACCTGAATTTCGCTCCGTAACACCCCAATACGAAAGACAATTTCAGTGCCACAGGTCGAGGCCCCGCCACGGGTTACAAGATCAACGATTTCCACCATCGAGACTTGCTGAGGCAGCAAAAACGAGCCGGCCTTCAAGTTGGTCTCTTTGCCGCTATATTGCACACCAATACGAAAAATTGAGGCGTTTGAGAGCGCCCCGGCCGCATCAAGATATTCACTGACCCGATTGAAGTTTGAGCCACTTTCAACCCGCAGACACATGGCCTGCTCCAGAGGCCCGGCATTATTGAATTGCTGCTGCCCCCAAGCCACCAGACCACCAATTACAATCAGCACCAACACAAAAAAGGATAGCGCGCTTGAAGCAATATTACGCCACATCAATCGCGCACCTTGCCCATGACCAGACAGGCATTGGTGCCGCCAAAGCCAAACGAATTTGACATGGTGATACTGATCTCGCGCTCATGCTTCTTGTGCGCCGCCAGGTTGATAATTGGCGTCACAGCCGGGTTGTCCAGATTGATTGTTGGTGGCGCCACCTGATCCCTTATGGCAAGAATTGAGAAAATCGCCTCAATCGCCCCGGCAGCCCCCAACAGGTGGCCGGTTGAGCTTTTAGTGGAACTCATGGTGGTCTTCGATGCGGCATCGCCCAGCAGGCGCTCAACCGCGCCCAGCTCGATGGTGTCAGCCATGGTCGAGGTGCCGTGTGCGTTGATGTAATCTACCTGATCCGGCGTAATTCCGGCGCGCTTCAAAGCCGCAACCATGGCCCGATAGCCGCCATTGCCATCGGCAGGCGGTGCTGTCACATGAAAGGCATCGCCCGACATGCCGTAACCCAAAATCTCAGCGTAAATCTTTGCACCACGGGCACGGGCATGTTCCAGCTCTTCCAGAACCACCACGCCAGCGCCCTCGCCCATGACAAAGCCGTCGCGGTCCACATCATAGGGACGGCTGGCACGCGTCGGGTCGTCGGCCCATTTGGTTGAAAGGGCTTTGGCGGCATTGAAGCCGATCATACCAACTTCACAAATCGCAGCCTCAGCCCCGCCGGCCACCATGACATCGGCATCATCCAGCGCAATCATCCGCGCCGCATCGCCTATTGCATGCGCCCCGGCAGCACAGGCCGTGCAGGTGGCATGATTTGGCCCCATAAAGCCGTGGCGAATGGAAACCTGCCCCGAGATCAGGTTGATCAGCGCCCCGGGAATGAAAAACGGCGATACCCGGCGCGAGCCGCGCTCCTGCACCATGAGGGTGGCGCGGGCAATGGAATTCAGCCCGCCGATACCCGAGCCGATCATTACGCCCGTGCGTTCACGGCCTTCCACGTCTTCAGGCATCCAGCCGGAATCCTGCACCGCCTGCTCGGCAGCCGCAACACCATAGATGATGAAATCATCGACCTTGCGCTGGTCTTTCGGCAACATCCAATCATCGGGGTTAAAAGTGCCGTCCGTGCCATCACCAACGGGAAGTTCACACGCATAGGTAGTGACCATGTTCTGTGTGTCAAACCGCATTATCGGCCCGGCCCCGGACTTTCCGGCCAGAATTCTGCTCCAGGTTTCCTCAACACCGCAAGCCAGAGGCGTAACCATACCCAGCCCCGTAACAACCACTCGACGCATTCTGCCGTCCCTTCCAAGGTTCCCTTGATTCAACGACATTTACCTTGACGTAGGGTGTGGGGGCAAGCCAAAACGCCGCAGCTTAGAATAAGCGCTACTCTCGCCATGGTGGTGTGCAAAAATCAGGACACTTTTCGCATTTCCACCGATTGCGCATCCGCCTGCAACGCCATCTTGGCATGCGCCAGATCATACCGAACCTGTAGCTGCATCCAGAAATCTGCTTCGGTGCTGAACATTCTTGCCAGACGCAAGGCCATATCACTGTCCAGCGCGGCCTTGCCGGCAATAAGTGCTTCAAACCTCGCAAGGGAAACGCCAAGCCGATCTGCCACTGTGCCTAATGGCTGCCCAAGGCCGGAAATATAATCCTGCAAAAGTACCTTGCCCGGATGCGGCACATTCTGGCGTGGCTTTGGAACAACCGGCACCGGCAGGGGCAATTCCGTCTCCAGACCACGCGCCTTCCAGGCGGCAAGGCCACCTGCCATATGGGCAATGCTCACATGGCCCGCCTTCAGCAGAATTTTTGCCGCCGCCTCCGAGCGTTTGCCAATGGCACAATGCAAAACCACACGTCGCCCCGGCAGCACCGGAAAATAATCTGCATCCAAAGATGAAAGCGGCAGCAAAAGTGCGCCGGCAATATGCTCGGCCTCATATTCTCGCGGCTCGCGCACATCAACAAGCAGAACTTCGCCGCGCTCCAGCCAATCCTGCACCTGTTCAGCGCTAAAATCCTTTACCAGAAATGTGGTTTTCCGCGTAACTTCCTGTGCCATTTCTCTTGCCCTTCAATAACAAACTTGACTTGCACCATAACCCAACATGGAAAGGCAGACTGCCCTGTATTCTTTAGCTTCCAGAAACAAATGCGGTCCCAGCAGCCTTAAAACAGAAAACGGTGCGCCCTTTTCAGAGCGCACCGCTTTTTGATTCGTTAGCAGGAAGGCCTGCAAAAGTCCGGTAGAAACCCGGCAGAAGCCCAGCAGAAGCCTTGTCAGGTGGCTTTGGTAATGAATTTCACTGCATCGCCAAAGGTCTGGATGGTTTCTGCGGCATCATCAGGAATCTCAATACCGAACTCTTCTTCAAAGGCCATAACCAGCTCAACCGTGTCCAGACTGTCGGCCCCCAGGTCGTCAATGAACGAGGCAGATTCAGAAACCTTGTCCTCCTCCACACCCAAATGGTCCACAACAATCTTTTTCACGCGATCTGCGATGTCGCTCATAATAAATCCTCACAGTTTTTAGGCTCTTGGCCCTTTTCGTTTGGCCCAGAGGGCCGCTCAAACCCCCGCCCATTGTGGCGAGAGCCCCCAATACAGAATGCATTTGAGGGGAAATCTGCGTCGCTATAACATATCGGCGCGCAAGGGCAAATGCTTTCGCTTGCAGTAGCCCCGCCTAAATCATCGCCATGCCACCATTCACATGCAGAGTCGAGCCAGTGATATAGGCGGCTTCCTCGCTGGCAAGATACAAAACCGCACTGGCAATCTCCTCAGCCCGGCCCATACGCGCGGCAGGAATTTGGGCGTTGATCTTGGCTTTCTGGTCATCCGACAAGCTATCGGTCATCGGTGTGGCAATAAAACCCGGAGCCACAGCATTGACGGTGATACCCCGGCTGGCCACCTCATAGGCGATGCTTTTTGACATACCTATCACACCAGCCTTGCTGGCGGCATAATTGGCCTGACCGGGGTTGCCGGTGCTGGCGACAATAGAGCTGATATTGATGATCCGCCCCCAGCGCGCCTTCATCATGGGCCGCATGACACCGCGACACAGGCGCATGGTGGAAGTTAGGTTGACCTCCAGCACCCGCGCCCATTCGTCATCTTTCATGCGCATGAACAGCTGGTCGCGGGTAATGCCGGCATTGTTGATTAGAATATCAACCCGGCCCATAGCCTCAGCCGCCTGTTTGGGCAGGGCTTCAACCGCCTCGGCCTCACTCAGGTTGCAAGGCAAAACATGTGCCCGGGCGCCCAGATCAGCAGCCAGCGCCTCAAGCGGTGCAACCCTGGTGCCGCTAAGCACCACACTTGCCCCCGCGCCGTGCAGCGCCTTGGCAATGGCCCCTCCAATACCACCGGATGCCCCGGTGATAAGTGCATTTTTTCCTGTAAGGTCAAACATTTTCGCTCCCTTCCTAATAGCTATCTGAATTACGAACTCTGGCCTGACATCACCGCAGCCACATCTTCAGGAGTTCCGACATTGTGGCATATGATGCTCTTGTCGATCCGCCGGATCATGCCTGACAGCGCCTTGCCTGCCCCAACTTCCCAAATCTCGGATACGCCCTGCCCTGCCAGCCAAAGCACGCTTTCACGCCAGCGCACCGAGCCGGTAACCTGCTCAACCAGCAGCTTGCGGATGCTGTCCGGGTCAACCACAGCGGCAGCGCGCACATTTGCCACGATGGGCAAAACCGGCCTGTTGATCGCCACATTGGCCAGCGCTTCGGCCATGATCTCAGCGGCGGGCTGCATAAGAACGCAGTGGAAAGGGGCCGAAACCGGCAATAGCAACGCCCGCCTTGCGCCCCTGCCCTTGGCTATCTCCAACGCCCGCTCAACCGCCACTTTGTGGCCGGATATCACCACTTGCCCCGGGTCATTGTCATTGGCCGCCTGGCATATCTCGCCTCCGGCGGCTTCGGCTGCAACCTCGGAGGCTGTGGCAAAGTCCAGCCCCAGCAAGGCGGCCATTGCGCCCTCGCCCACCGGCACCGCCGCCTGCATGGCCTGCCCGCGTAAGCGCAACAGGCGCGCCGTGTCTGCAATGGATATGGCTCCCGTGGCTGCCAAAGCGGAATATTCTCCCAGAGAATGCCCGGCCGCATGGGAAAAACTGCTGAGTTCCAGCCCTTCCGCCTCCAGGGCCCTGAGCGCCGCAAGGGAGGTTGCCATCAGGGCTGGTTGGGCGTTCTCAGTTAATGTCAGGCTATCCTGCTCGCCCTCCCAGATCAGCGTTGAAAGTTTCTGCCCCAAAGCCTCATCCACCTCGTCAAAGATGGCCTTTGCACTTGGGTAAACATCGGCCAAAGCCTTGCCCATGCCGATTTTCTGGGCGCCCTGTCCGGGAAATACGATTGCGCGGCTCATACCACCTCCGTGAGTTGCTTCCCCTCACGGGATACCGGCAGAATCCAGCCAGCGCAATTACTTGTGAGTAAAAAACCCGGTGTTCAGGCCTTCAATCCGCTGGATTCCATGCGCGGGCCAAGTAGTAACTGCACCGCTTGCCCTGCCACGGCCACGCTTGCCGGGTTAAAGCCGCCAACCTGTGTGCCAAGATCTTTTGCCAGTTGTCCCTTCAGGGGCATCAACTCGCCAACTGGCCCTCTGGCGGCGACTATTCCAACCCCTGTGCCGCGCAGGCGCAAGTACAATGTTGCCAGCTCGCGCTCCTTCTCCGGTTGCCAAAGCACAACAATATCAACATCTGCAAAAGCATGTACCGCTTGCAGGCTGAATATACCGGCCTTGTTGCGAAAGCCCAGGCGCAGCTCGCCGCGGGTCAAGTTTACCTGAACCTCACGCCGCAAAACCTGCCGAGGCATATAGAAAAACCAAAACCCCAGCGCCAGATAGAGGACAGTCAGGCCCAGCTTCATCGAAGCAATATCCGCCCCCAGAACAGCATTTGGCACGACCCACATGGCCAGCGCCGCCAAAACCAGCACAGCGGCAATAAACCTGCGGGTAAGTATGACAGCCATACGCGGTTTTTCATGGGCCATTGCGCTGAGCAAAACATAACCCCACAACGTAGAATTGATGCGAAAGCCATCCGCATTTCGGGGGGTATCGCCTGCCGGCTTGACCTGTGCATGTAGTATATTGTCATGTTTTGACATTTTGACCCCACCTTCTAGCTGCCTTCCAGTTGCCTTAATAGATCATTAAGAAACATGGCAAGATTGAGGCAGCGGGAGTGTTTTATCGTGATCCGCACAAATTAACGTCACACCAAGCCCGCCGCTTGCATCCGGCGCATCAGGGTGTATAAGGCGCGAACCTTCCGCATCATATGCAATGCGTCGCCCCTCGTGGCCGGGTCGTGGAAGGCTTTGTGATCCCGGTCTTTGAAGCACGCCCAAAACATAAAAAGGAGAGCACATGCCCCTGTATGAGCATGTCTTTATCGCGCGCCAGGATCTTTCCAGCACGCAGGCCGAAAGCCTAGCCGAACATTTTGGAGCCATCCTTGCCGACAATGGCGGCAATCTCGTAATGAGCGAGTATTGGGGCATCAAGACCATGGCCTACAAAATCAACAAAAATCGCAAGGGTCATTACACCTATATGCGCGTTGATGCACCCGCCCCGGCGGTACAGGAAATGGAGCGCCTAATGCGCCTGCATGATGATGTGATGCGGGTTCTGACCCTCAAGGTCAACGAGCATGCCGAAGGCCCGTCCGTGCAAATGCAAAAACGTGAAGAGCGCGGCGATCGCCGTCCTCGCCGCTAAGAAAAGGAGCTAAACCATGTCTAGCAAACCATTTTTCCGCCGCCGCAAGGTCTGCCCCTTCTCAAGCGACAGTGCGCCAAAAATCGACTATAAAGACACGCGCCTGCTGCAACGCTACATTTCTGAGCGTGGCAAGATCGTGCCCAGCCGTATCACCGCGGTTTCCGCCAAGAAGCAACGTGAGCTTGCCCGCGCCATCAAACGCGCCCGCTTTCTCGCCCTGCTTCCCTATGCCGTTAAGTAAGGAGAAAACTCATGCAAGTTATCCTTCTCGAACGCGTGGCTAAGCTTGGCCAGATGGGTGACGTTGTCGACGTCAAACCCGGATTCGCCCGTAACTTCCTGCTGCCACAAGGCAAGGCACTGACCGCCTCTGCCGCCAATGTGGCCAACTTTGAGGGCCAGAAGGCCCAACTGGAAGCGCGCAACCTTGAAACCCGCACAGAAGCCGAAGCGCTGGGTGAAAAGCTTGCTGGTCAGCAATTCATCGTGTTGCGCTCAGCTTCCGATGCCGGCTCGCTTTACGGCTCAGTCACGCCGCGTGATGCCGCCGAGGCCGCCAGTGCCGACGGCTTCTCGGTTGATAAAAAGCAAGTCTCCCTAACGGCCCCAATCAAAGAGCTGGGGCTGCACGATGTCAGCGTAATACTGCACCCTGAAGTAGTCGTCACCATTCAGCTGAACGTGGCCCGCACAATAGAAGAGGCCGAAATTCAGGCCAGCGGAAAATCCATTCAGGAGCTGGAAGCCGAGGCGGAAGCCGAAGCCGAGTTTGAAATTTCCGAGCTGTTTGACGATATTGGTGCCGCTGCTGCGGAGGATGATGACCTTATCGAGCGCGAAGAGCCTGCTGAAGAGGCCCAAGCCGATGACGGTGAAGATGAGGATGAGGCCCGCGAGCAAAGCTAGCTGCCTCAATATGCTTTAAAACCAAAAGCCGCGCGGAATTTCCGGGCGGCTTTTTCGTCATCCCATCCGAGCTTTGTCAAACCGGACATAGCGCATGCTACGCAAATTTGAGCCCAAAATTTACTTCCCTGCGCTATACGAGGCAAAGCGTTCAGAAACTATCAATACTGTGGGCGTGTCGTAAAAAGGGCGGCCACCAGACCGCCCTTCACTTACCTATAGTGGCCTTACCTATAGTGGCAGGATTTACTCTTCGTCGAGCGCCTCAACTGCCTTTTCCAACTTATCTTTTGTGACGTCCATTTGTGTCACTTCAGCCAGTTCAAAGGCAAAATCAATCACTTTATCCTCGAACAGCGGTGCCTGAATTTGCTGGCGTGTCTGCGGGTCTTTCTGAACGAATTCAAAGAATTCCTTTTCCTGACCCGGATATTGCCGCGCCTGGTTCATTACCGCCTGAGTCATTTCGGCGTCTGAAACCTCAATCTCATTCTTTTTGCCCAGCTCGGCCAGCAACAGGCCAAGGCGCACCCGGCGGTCAGCCAGCTTTCTGTGCTCATCCGTGGTCTCGATTTCAGGGTGGTCATGGCCCTGCACATCGGGGTTATCCTCGTGCCATAATTGGTGGGCAATCTGGCCGGCCTCGGCGTCAACCAACGATTGGGGCAGATCAAACGCCACCATCTTGTCCAGCTCGTCCAGCAGGCCACGCTTCATGACAGCGCGCGCTGCACCGGCATATTCGGCTTCAAGGCGTTCGCTAACTTGTGCCTTCAGCCCGGCCAAATCGTCGGCACCAAACTTCTTGGCCAACTCGTCGTCTATTTCCACTACGGCAGGCTGTTTCACGGCCTTTACGTTACATGTAAAAACCGCGTCCTTACCTGCCAAGTTTCCTGCGCCGTAATCCGCCGGGAACATAACTTTGACCTCAAGTTCGTCGCCGACCTTTGCCCCCAGAAGTTGCTCCTCGAAGCCCGGAATAAAGCTGTTTGAGCCAAGCACCAGTGGGTAATCTTCTGCTGCACCACCCTCAAATGGCTCGCCATCCACCTTGCCCAGAAAGTCGATCGTGATCTGGTCGCCATCTTTGGCTTTGTTGCTCTTTTTGCCGTCATCAAAGTTTTTCATGCTTTGCGACAGGTTTTTCAGCGCTTCGTCAACATCCTCGTCATCGGCTTTGACCACCAGTTTGTCCAGCTTGATGCTTTTCAGGTCAACATCGGGGATTGCGGGCAGGGCCTCGTACGATATTTCAACATCAACATCGTCACCCTCTTTCCAATCCTCATTGGTAACCTTCACATCGGGCCGAAGAGCCGGGCGGTCACCGGATTCCTGAAAATGCGTGTCCAGGGCGCCATCAATGGTTTCCTGCATGGCCTCGCCCGTCAGGCGTTGGCCAAACTGCTTTTTCAGCAAAGCCATGGGCACCCGACCTTTACGAAAACCCTTCATTTCCACTTCAGGTTGTGCCTCAAGCAATTTCTCATTCACCTTGGCATCCAGATCAGCCGCATTGATTACCAGTTTATAGCCGCGCTTCAGGCCTTCGTTCAGGGTTTCAGTGACCTGCATATTTTGTCCTTTTCACATCTTAAAGAGCCGGCAAAATCCCGGCAGATAATTTAGCCGTACTTCTATGGGTGCCGCGCCATGGGCGCAAGGCAAAATCCGCCAAAAACGGAGAGATGGGCACGGCACGTCCCTGACACCTTATTCTTGTGGGCTTCTTGCGGGTCAAACCAGCATATGCGCCCGCATCCGGCCTTGGCAAAAAGCCAGGCAGCCACCTCCAAAAAACAACTCAAAGGCTCCAAGTATAGTGAAACAGTCCAGCCGATTCTTGCAACTTTTTTGACTGATTCCAGACATTAGCCCTGCTATGGGTGCCGGGGCCATATGGACAATCTCAAGCCAGTATGAAAAGCACGGAGGCATAAGCGCATCCCGAAAAGCAGGCTCCGGTTTTCGGAACAAGCTGCGTGCCAGAACCAGCGCATCCTGAAAAGTGAGACAGCCATGACCACCACCCGTTTTGCCCCCTCGCCCACCGGTTATTTGCATATTGGCAACCTGCGCACCGCCTTGATGAACTACCTCATATGCGCCCAGGCAAGCGGCACATTCATCTTGCGGCTGGATGACACTGACCCTGAGCGCTCGCGAAGCGAATATGCTGAGGCGATCAAGCAAGATCTGACATGGCTTGGCCTGAAGTGGGACCGAGTTGAGCGCCAGTCAGACCGGCTTTCCCGATACGAGGAAGCGGCACAGCAATTACGTGATTCAGGGCGGCTTTATGAGTGCTTTGAAACACCTGTAGAGCTGGACCTGAAACGCAAAAAGCAGCTCAACAGAGGTCAGCCACCGGTTTATGACCGGGCGGCTTTGGCTTTGACTGATACCGATAAAGACAAGCTGCGCGCCGAGCGCGGTGCCGGTCACTGGCGCTTCAAGCTCAAGCGCGAACGGATCAACTGGAATGACGGTATTCTAGGCGCATTGTCTATTGATGCCGCTTCGGTCTCGGACCCGGTGCTGATCCGTGGCAACGGGCAGTTTCTCTATACGCTGGCCTCAGTGTGCGATGATGTTGACATGAGCGTCAGCCATGTGGTGCGCGGCTCGGACCATGTGACCAATACTGCGGTTCAGATCCAGATTATCGAAGCAATGGGCCGGTCTTTGCCGGTCTTTGCCCACCATTCGCTGCTGACCGGCCCGCAGGGCGAAGCGCTGTCAAAACGCCTTGGCACACTGGCTTTGCGCGATTTGCGCGCCCAAGGCATTGCGCCGCTGGCCCTGCTCAGCCATTTAGCGCGGCTTGGCTCGTCAAAGCCGGTGGAGCTGGCGGGGTCACTGGAAGAAATTATCGCTGGGTTCGAGCTGGCCTCGTTTGGGGCGACCCCGACCAAGTTTGACGCGGCAGATCTGCTGCCCCTGACCGCACACCACCTTGCCGGGCTGGATTATAGCGCTGTCAAAGCTGATATGGCGGCCCTTGGTGTGCCCGACAGCATGGCCGAGGCCTTCTGGAACGTGGTGCGTGAAAACATTACGGTAATGGCCGACATCGAGGGTTGGTGGGCGCTGTGCCGCGACGGGGCCATGCCCGTTATAGCTGATGAAGACGCGGAATTTGTGGCCCAGGCGCTGACGCTGCTGCCCGATACGCCGTTCAACTCTGAGAGCTGGGGGGGCTGGACCACAGCCGTCAAAGCCGCCAGCGGGCGCAAGGGGCGCGGGCTGTTCATGCCTCTGCGCAAAGCCCTGACGGGCATGGACCACGGCCCCGACATGGCCCACCTGATGCCGCTGTTGCAAGTGGTGCGCGCCAAAGCCTGAAGTTATTATTTTACCCTGCCACCCAGACCACCCAGACCACCCAGGCCACCCAGGCCACCCAGGCCACCCAGACGCCGGCACCAAGCTGGGGGCCAGCCCCCAGACCCCCGGAGTATTTAAGCCAAGATGAAAGGCACCTTAAGGCCGGATGATCCGGGTGCGCAGGCGGGCAAGGCCTTGGTCTACATAGGCGCGCTCGGTGCTGCTTAGTACCTGATGGCGCGGATAGAGCGGTGCTGCGCGGTCATCCAGAACCGGGGCTTGCCAGCCCTCGGTGGTTTCAAAAAAGTGCTGCACTCCTTCAGGGCCAAACTCAGCCAGGTAGCCCTGCACCACCACATCTATATAGCTGAGCAGAACCGGGTTATCATCACCGGGTGCAAAGTGCTGGCTTTGGGCAATGGCATAGATTGCCACCTCAAGAATGCGCCCGGCCTCATGGCTGACATCGTGGCTGGCATCAATGCGCCGGTAAGCCCGCTCGCGCGTATCAAGTGCGGTCCAATCCGCATTTGGCACCTCGGCAATCAGCCCTTCAACGTAATCAGACGCCGCCGGGACCGCAGTAAGGTAGGAGATTTTGCGCAGGGGGGAGCACCGCCAGGCCCGCCGCCAGCCTGAGGCCCGCGCTTTATGCGTCACCCCATATTCATGGGTGCGCCGGTTGACCAATGATCCATAGCCAAAGAAGAACGGGTTTTTCATGACGCGGCCTTTCATTGCATGCGGCGCAATACCTGTCTTGCCAGCCCTCCCGCTGCACGCTAGGCTTATGTTCTCGCAACGGGAGAATCCGGCACCTTTTTGGCAGGCCGGTGCCGAAGGAGCAACCGCCCCGGTAAACTCTCAGGCTCATGGACCGCTGCGATACAGGAACTCTGGAGAGTGGTGCTTGATGCGCCCGCCGAAGGGATAACGACCTCAGGCGAAAGGACAGAGGGGGCATCGCGCGGGCTTTAAGCCCGCAATCGGTGCCGGGCATTTCAAGACCGGCTGAAATTTGGGGGCAATATGGCTGATCTGAAGCGCAGTATTTTTTATGATATGCACCGGGATTTGGGCGCAAAAATGGTGCCGTTTGCCGGCTACGAGATGCCGGTGCAATTCAAACCCGGCGTGCTAAAGGAACATTTGCACACCCGTGCCGCCGCCGGCCTGTTTGATGTCAGCCATATGGGTCAGGTTATTTTGCGGCCCCGGTCAGGGCGGCTGGAAGATGCCGCACTGGCGTTGGAAAGCCTGGTGCCGGTCAATCTACTGGGGCTTGCCGAGGGCCGTCAGCGCTATGGTTTTTTTACCAATGAGGTCGGCGGTATTCTTGATGATCTGATGATAGCTAACCGTGGCGATCACTTGTTTTTGGTGGTCAATGCCGCCCGCAAGGAAGCCGATATATCTCATATAAAGCAGCATCTTGCTGATGTTTGCCACATTGAGCCTGTCAGTGGCCGGGCCTTGATTGCCTTGCAGGGACCAAAGGCCGAGGCGGCAATGCTGGCCCTAAACCCAGCTGCCGCTGAGATGCGCTTCATGGATGTGACAACGCTGGAGCTAGTCGGGGCCGAATGCTGGGTGTCACGCTCAGGTTATACCGGCGAGGACGGCTTTGAGATTTCGCTGCCAGAGCAGTTTGCCGCAACGTTGGCCACGGCGCTTTTGGCGCAGGAATCCGTGCTGCCCATTGGCTTGGGTGCCCGCGACAGCCTGCGCCTTGAGGCCGGGCTTTGCCTTTATGGCAGTGATATTGATAAAACCACCAGCCCGGTTGAGGCAGCTCTGGAATGGGCAATGCAAAAAGTGCGCCGCCGGGGGGGCGCGCGTGAAGGTGGCTTTCCCGGAGCGGCGCACATTCTGGCAGAACTTGAGCATGGTGCCAGCCGCCGCCGGGTTGGCCTGTTGCCGCAAACCCGCGCCCCGATGCGCGCCGGCACTGAACTGTTTGCCTCTGATGAAGGCGGCGACCCTGTTGGCAAGGTCACATCCGGCGCATATGGGCCGACGCTTGAAACTCCGGTATCCATGGGCTATGTCGCCCGCGAACTTGCCACCACCGGCAGGCTGCTTTACGGCGAGGTGCGCGGCAAACGCCTGCCTGTTGAGATAGCCCCTATGCCTTTGCATCCATCCAATTACAAACGCTGAATTCCGAGGAGACCCCGATGAAATACACTGAAGAACACGAATGGCTACGCCTTGAAGATGACGGCAGCGTTACGGTTGGCATTACCGCCCACGCCGCCGAACAGCTTGGCGATATCGTCTTTATAGAGCTGCCCGAGGAGGGCGACGAGATGGTCAAGGATGATGAGGTTGTAGTGATCGAGAGCGTCAAGGCGGCCTCGGATATTCTGGCACCGCTAGACGGTGAAGTGATCGAGATAAACGCCAGCATTGTCGATGAACCCGGCAAGATAAATGACGATGCCGAGAGCGGCGGCTGGTTCTTCCGGCTGAAGCCCGCCGACCTTGCGCCGATGGCTGACTACATGGATGAGACCGCCTACAAGGCCTTTATCGGCTAGCCTGCCCGCCTGCCCACCTGCCCGCCCGCCTGCCAATGCAACCGGAGCCCAATATGTCCTTCACCCCCACCAGCTATCTGCCATACGATTTTGCCAATCTGCGCCATATTGGCCCGTCACCGCATGAGATGGCGCAGATGCTGGAAGTGGTCGGCGCTGCTGATCTGGAGACATTGATAGATGAAACCGTGCCGCACTCCATCCGGCAGGCCAAGCCGTTGGACTGGGGAAAGCCGCAATCAGAGCGCGAAATGCTGCACCAGATGCGCCTGATTGCCGCCAAAAACAAGGTTTTCCGTTCGCTGTTGGGCCAAGGCTATCACGGCACGGTGACACCGCCGGTCATTCAGCGCAACATTCTGGAAAACCCGGCTTGGTATACCGCCTACACGCCTTATCAGCCAGAAATCAGCCAAGGGCGACTTGAGGCGCTGCTTAACTTCCAGACCATGATTTCAGACCTCACCGGGTTGGATGTGGCCAATGCCTCGCTGCTGGATGAGGCCAGCGCCTGCGCCGAAGCCATGACCATGGCGCAGCGGGTGGCAAAATCAAAGGCCAAGACGTTTTTCATTGACGAAAACTGCCATGCGCAGAACATCGCGGTGATGCAAACCCGTGCAGCCCCCATAGGTATCGAAATTATCATCGGTGATCCGGCGCGCGACCTTGACCCGGCCAAGGTGTTCGGCGCAATTTTCCAATATCCCGGCACGCATGGCGCGGTGCACGATTTCAGCGGCGACATTGCCGCCCTGCACGCCCACAAAGCCATTGGCATCATGACCGCCGACCTGCTGGCCCTGACCATCCTCAAGGAGCCCGGTGCCATGGCGGCCGATATTGCCGTAGGCTCGGCGCAAAGGTTTGGCGTGCCCATGGGCTATGGCGGCCCACATGCGGCCTATATGGCCACGCGCGACAGGTATAAACGCGCCATGCCGGGGCGCATTGTCGGCGTCAGTATCGACAGCCATGGCCACGCCGCCTACCGCCTTTCCCTGCAAGCACGCGAGCAACATATCAGGCGTGAAAAGGCCACCTCTAATGTCTGCACGGCGCAGGCGCTGCTGGCGGTCATGGCGTCTTTTTATGCGGTATTTCATGGCCCTGTGGGTCTCAAAGCCATTGCCCAGCGCATTCACCGAAAAACATTGCGTCTGGCCAAAGGGCTTGAGGCCGCAGGCTTTTCCGTAGCTCCGAATGCCTTTTTTGACACCATCATTGTTGAGGTCGGCGACAAGCAAAAAATTGTGCTGGAAGCGGCTGTTTCCGAGGGTATCAACCTGCGTCCGGTTGGCAAAGACCGCCTTGGCATCACGCTGGATGAGGCCACCCGCACAGAAACGCTGGAAGCGGTCTGGCGCGCCTTCGGAATCGAGCGGCATGAGGTGGATAACAGCCCGGATTACCGCCTGCCTGATGAGCTGTTGCGCACCAGTAAATACCTGACCCACCCGGTCTTTCATATGAACCGGGCCGAGACCGAGATGATGCGCTACATGCGCCGCCTCTCAGACCGTGATCTGGCGCTGGACCGGGCGATGATCCCGCTTGGCTCCTGTACCATGAAGCTCAATTCCGCTGCCGAGATGATGCCGGTAAGCTGGCGTGACTTTGCCATGCTGCACCCCATGGCCCCACTGGATCAGGTCGAGGGCTACCGTATTCTGGTCGACGATTTGTCTGACAAGCTCTGCCAGATCACCGGCTATGACGCCATCTCGATGCAGCCCAATTCCGGGGCGCAGGGCGAATATGCCGGGCTTCTGGCCATTGCCGCTTGGCACCGGGCAAATGGCCAGGGCGGGCGCAATGTCTGCCTCATTCCGGTTTCGGCGCACGGCACCAACCCGGCCTCGGCCAATATGGCAGGCATGAAGGTTGTGGTGGTAAAATCGGCCGAGAATGGCGATATTGACCTTGAGGATTTCCGCGCCAAGGCTGAGGCCGCGGGCGCTAATCTGGCCGCCTGCATGATAACCTACCCTTCAACCCACGGCGTATTTGAAGAAGGCGTGCGCGAAATTTGCGCCATCACCCACGCCCATGGCGGCCAGGTCTATATTGACGGCGCCAACCTGAACGCGTTGGTCGGGCTGGTGCAGCTTGGCGAAATTGGTGGCGATGTCAGCCATTTGAACCTGCACAAAACCTTCGCCATCCCCCATGGCGGCGGCGGGCCGGGCATGGGGCCGATTGGCGTGAAAAAGCATCTGATACCGCACCTGCCGGGCAACCCTCTGCTGGGCGGCGATGGCGCAGTTTCTGCCGCACCTTACGGTTCGGCCTCGGTACTGCCAATCTCATGGGCCTATATTCTGATGATGGGCGGGGCCGGGCTAACCCAGGCCAGCCGCGTGGCCATTCTCAATGCCAACTACATCGCCACCCGGCTGCAAGGCGCCTATAAGGTGCTTTATACCGGGCCGGGCGGGCGCATTGCCCATGAATGTATTCTGGATACAAGGCCCTTTGCTGAAAGTGCCGGCATTACGGTTGACGACATCGCCAAACGGCTGATGGATGCAGGATTTCACGCCCCAACCATGAGCTGGCCGGTGGCGGGCACCCTGATGATCGAGCCAACCGAGAGCGAGACCAAGGCCGAGCTTGACCGTTTTTGCGACGCCATGCTGGCCATCCGTGCAGAAATCCGCGCCATTGAAGAGGGCCGCATGGACCGCGAAAACAACCCGCTGAAGAACGCGCCGCACACGGTTAAAGATCTGGTTGGCGACTGGGACAGGCCCTATACGCGCAAAGAAGGCTGCTTTCCACCGGGGGCTTTTCAGGTTGATAAATACTGGCCGCCAGTGAACCGCATCGACAATGTTTACGGCGACCGCAATCTGGTCTGCACCTGCCCGCCGCTGGAAGATTACATGGACGAGTAAGCGACGAGTAAGCCCCTGCTTTTACCTGCGCCATTACGCGGCGGCGGCGCATCAACTCAGCCGTAAGCCTGCCTGAAAAAGCCCGGCTCCTTCATCGGGCACCCGATCAACCCGGCTGGTCTGGCTGGTCTGGCTGGTCTGGGTCTATCAGGTATTTCTGCAAAGCCATGATCTGCCACCAGAGAAAGACCATCAGCGCCAGAGGAAAGCCGAAAGTTTCAATCTTGACCCATAGATCGGTCGACATGGTGCGCCAGACAAATTCGTTAGCCAAAGCCAAGGCAACAAAGCCAAGGCACAGCCGCCGGGTCAGGATGATCCAGCCTTCATCACGCATGGGCAGAATCTCGGCCATCACATAAGCCAGATACGAACGCCCCTGCAAAAGACCGATACCAAGGATCAGGGCAAAGCTGCCATAGACGATGCTGGTTTTCATCTTGAAGAACCGCTCGTCATTGAACCAGGCGGTCAGGCCGCCAAAGAAAATCACCATGAAGGCGGTGAAAACCTGTATCCGGCTGAGCTTTCCTGTCAGAAGCCACAGCGCCGCCATGGCCACCAGCAGGACCGGCACAAAAACCAGCGCCGCCACGATAAAGCCGGAATATTCAGTGCCGCCGATGGTGAAGATATCATCGCGAATTTTCAGATAGATCAGGAAAAACGCCAGTGTCGGCCCCAGTTCCAGAACCTGTTTCAGAATCGGGTTGATGTTTTTTTGCTCGGCCATGTCTGCTCCTGTTTATCCGGCTCACCTATCACAGCGCCCCCGGCAATCAACCCCACTAGGGCCAGACCAGGCCAGCCACGGCGCGGGGGTTATGGCCGGGGGGGTTCACACCTGTAAGCCTCCCGCATGTCTCCTTGATATTGAAAACCCTCAGGTTATGCTGAGGTTTCAAGGTATTCATGAGGGC
>CAYNXK010000021.1:0-17695 GCA_964401125.1 uncultured Aliiroseovarius sp. | reverse complement strand
CATATCCATATCCAGCGTGGTGATCCACAAATCGCCGTGTTCATCCTCCACCAGCGCTATCCGGCAGGGCAGGAAGGCGGCATAGGCGATGTGATGTTCGATCATCTTGGCGGCGGTCAGCGGGTTGCAATAGAGGTAGATCATCAGCTTGCGCCAAGGTTCTCCGGTCATGGCCTCGACCTGTTCGCCCAGCGGCAATTCGCCAACATACCTGATATTGCGGTCAACAGCCACCGCCCGGATGCTCTCATCTACTTCCTCAAATGTCAGCCCATCGGCGACTTTCACACTCCAGACCGAAGCGGCAGCGGCATTGCCGGTTTCAACCAGCCGGTCGGCTATGGCGCGGTAGGTGGCACGGGCCTGCGGGTCAAATTGGTCAAAGGCCTGTTTGTAATGCCAAAGACCCGGCCCAAACCAGGCGGTAACACCAATGGCAATAAGCCCGATAAGTGCGAGTATTCTCGTAATGGCTGTCATCTTTTTCTCCCCAATCACATGACCTGTCTACATATCACAATACATGAATATAGATTCTTGGCCAGCAATGATGCCAGTTGGTCAAAAAAAAGGCCGAGCATGATGCTCGGCCAAGTCAACAGGGAGGTTAAGGCCAACAATGTCGGCCTTGAAATTAAATTAGGCAGGCAGAGAGCCTGTTTCAAGATGGCCCGACGCAACTCCGGCATGCGTCAGGCGCATAGCTTCAGGATACCTGCCGGCGCCGGCGCTCGGCGGTGATCTCCTCAACCACGAAATCACGAAAGGCGGCAATGCGCTTTGAGTGCCGAAGCTCACCGGGATAAGCCAGAAAAACTGGGATTTCACTGCTTTCCATATCGGGCATTACCCTTTTCAGATCAGGAAATTCCTGTGTGACATAATCCGGCAATATACCAATTCCCAGCCCGTTCAGGGTGGCCTGCAGCACACCAAAATAATTATTCACAGTAAACAATGACTTAACATTGAAATTCAGGAGGTATTTCGTGAAACTGGCCCCCGCGCTGACCTGTGCCGAGCGGGTATTCTGGCAAATCAGCCGGTGCGCCGCCAAATCCTCGGGTTTTTCCGGTATGCCCCGTTCGGCCAGATAGCCGGCTGAAGCATAGAGGCGCATATTGACGCTCATCAGCCGTTTACGGATCAGATCGGCTTGGCTGGGTTCCTTCATGCGGATGGCCACATCGGCTTCACGCATGGGCAGGTTGAGAACCCGTTCCTCCAGCATCAGATCAATTTTCAGTTCCGGGTATTTTTTATACAATTTAAGCAAGCGCGGGGCCAGCCAGAGCGAGCCAAAGCCGGTGGTGGTTGTTATCCGCAGCTCGCCAAACACCTCTTCTTTGGAATCGCGGATGCGCGTTACTGCCGTGTCCAGCCGCTGCATCATGCTGCCGGTCGCTTCAAACAGCAGCTCGCCTTGCTCAGTGAGAATCAGTCCACGGGCATGGCGGTGAAAAAGCGTGGCACTCAGGCTTTCCTCAAGCGCCCTGATCTGTCGGCTGACGGCCGATTGGCTGAGATGCAGCGCCTCACCCGCATGGGTCAGGCTACCGGCATCTACCACCGCATGAAATATTCTAAGCTTGTCCCAGTCCATTTTGAAAGAACCTGTCTACACATTCCTGATATACTTTCGCATACTTTCTCCGGCGGGCGAAGGGAAAAGTTGCTGTTTCAGCCGCAAAGAAATCATTAGGTAGGTCAGGTTTTTTGACCTAAAATGACGCCGGCCAGCCATAAAATTTTACCAATCCGGGGAGAGCGTGATGGGCAAGCAGCAAATCTCACTGAATGATCGTTTTGATCTGGAGAAATCACCGGTCTTGCTGAACGGTACTCAGGCGCTGGTGCGGCTGATGCTGATGCAAAAGGCCCGTGATGTGGCGGCGGGGCTGAATACGGCCGGGCTGGTTACCGGCTATCGCGGCTCGCCCGTTGGGGCGGTTGATTTGTGGATGGCGCGGGCGGGCAAACACCTTGAGGCGGCGGATATCCTGTTTCAGCCGGGCCTGAACGAAGATCTGGCAGCAACCGCGCTTTGGGGCAGCCAGCAGGCCGAGCTGCGCGGCGAGGGCAAGTATGACGGCGTTTTTGGCCTGTGGTACGGCAAGGGGCCGGGGGTGGACCGCACTGGTGATGTGATGCGCCACGCCAACATGGCCGGCACCTCAAAACATGGCGGCGTGCTGATGGCGCTGGGCGATGATCACACGGGTGAAAGCTCGTCCACCCTGCACCAAAGCGACTGGGCGCTGGTTGACGCCTATATGCCGGTGCTGTCGCCCGCCGGGGTGCAGGAAATTCTTGATTACGGGCTGTATGGCCTGGCGCTGAGCCGATTTTCCGGGTTGTGGTGTGGCCTGAAGCTCATGAAAGACACGATCGAGGTAACAAGCGTGGTTGATGCCCGGCCGGAGCGGATGAACTTCATCAGGCCTGACTTCAAAATGCCGCCGGACGGGCTTAATATTCGCCTGATTGATGACAGGGTGCCGCAGGAGGCGCGGATAATAGATTACAAGAGAGTCGCCGCCGAAGCCTTTGCAAACGCAAATAAAATGGACAACCGTATCTGGGGAAAGCCCGGTGCGAAAATCGGTTTTGTGGCCGCTGGCAAGAACTGGCTTGATTTGGTACATGCTTTCAGTCTGCTGGGCATTGAAGGCAATGAGGCCACCCGCCTGGGCCTGACCACCTACAAAATCGGCCAGACCTGGCCTTTGGATATGAAGGGCTTCAGCAACTGGGCCGAGGGGCTTGATCTGATTGTGGTGGTTGAAGAAAAGCGCAAGCTGATCGAGGTGCAGGCCAAGGAGGCGATTTTTGACAATCGCCAAGGCCGCCGCATTTTTGGCTGGCGCGATGATAGGGGCAATGAGCTGTTTCCGGCCCGTTTTGCTCTTGATCCAATCATGATTGCAGAAAAGATAGGCAATATCCTGATCGCCGAGGGTCGCGGCACTGAAAGCATTAAAGCGGGCCTGCAAGCCCTTGTTGAAGCACGTAAAGCTGATAATGCCGAGGAGATTTCAACCCGCCTGCCATATTTCTGCTCGGGTTGTCCGCATAACAGCTCGACCAAGCTGCCCAAGGGGGCGCGCGCCTATGCTGGCATTGGTTGCCACTTCATGGTGCAATGGATGGACCGCGAAACCACCGGCTATACCCATATGGGTGGCGAAGGCGTGAACTGGGTTGGCGAAGCACCGTTTTCCAGCCGTGAACATGTATTTCAAAACCTTGGTGACGGCACCTATAACCATTCCGGCCTGATGGCGATCCGCGCCGCGCTGGCCGCCGGCACCACCATGACCTACAAAATTCTCTACAATGACGCGGTGGCCATGACCGGCGGCCAAACCAACGAGGGCGGGCTGGATGCGCCGCGTATTGTGCGTGAAGTGTTGGCGGCGGGGGTTGAAAACCTGGCGCTGGTTTATGATGAAAAGGAAGAAATAGACTTTAGCGATTTTCCGAAGGGTCTGCGGTTTTACCGCCGTGAAGAACTGCCGCGAGTTCAGGTGGAATTCAGTAAAATCAAAGGGGTGTCTGTCATTGTTTATGTTCAGACCTGCGCTGCTGAGAAGCGCCGCCGCCGCAAGCGCGGGCTGTTTCCTGACATTGACAGGCGGATTTTTATCAACACCGATATCTGCGAGGGCTGTGGTGATTGCGGGGTGCAGTCCAATTGCGTCTCGATAGTGCCGGTGGAAACCGAGCTGGGCCGCAAGCGGGCTATTGACCAGTCAAGCTGCAACAAGGATTTCTCCTGCGTACAGGGCTTTTGCCCAAGCTTCGTTAGCGTCGAGGGCGCGCAGCTTAAAAAGGCCGCGACCACGGTGCTTGACCTGCCGGAGCTGCCAATGCCAACGCTGCCTACCATTTTGGGTACTTTTAACATCGTTATTACCGGGGTTGGCGGCACCGGGGTTGTCACCATTGGTGCGATCATGGCGCAGGCGGCCTATATGGATGGGTTGGGGGCGGGCATGATGGAAATGGCCGGCCTTGCCCAGAAAGGCGGCGCGGTGTTGGTGCATCTGCGCTTGGCCAAACACCCGCAGGACATCAGCGCCATCCGGGTGGCGACCGGCGAATGTGACACGCTGATTGGTGGTGAGCTGGTGGTCTCGGCGGGGGCCAAAACCCTTGGATTGACCAAAATCGGGCGCACCGGGGCGGTGGTGGACAGCCACGAAACCGTGACCGGCGATTTTACCCACCAGCCTGATTTCACTATTCCCGGTGAGCGCCTGACGCTGGCGTTGGAGGCGCGTATTCGCGAGCGGCTGACCATGTTTGATGCCACCGAGCTGGCGCGGATATTGCTGGGCGATTCTATCTATTCAAACATGATGGTGCTGGGGGCGGCCTGGCAAAAGGGGCTGGTGCCGCTTTCGTATGAGGCCCTGATGCAGTCGATCGAGCTGAACGGGCAGGCACCGGCGCTGAACAAGCGCGCTTTTGAGCTGGGTCGCTGGGCCGAACTTCACCCCGAAGAGGCCGCCCGGCATGGCTCTAGCGAGGTTATTGAACTGCCTCGGAATCTGGAGGATAAAATTGCATTCCGCGTGGCGCATCTGCGGGACTATCAGGGCAAGGCTCTGGCCCGGCGCTATCAGAAGTTGGTGGCGCGGGCTGATGATTCTGCTCTGCGAGAGGCCATTGCGCTGGGCTATCATAAAGTGCTGGCCTACAAGGATGAATATGAGGTGGCACGGTTGCTGAAAGGCAGCGCCGAGAAGGCGGTAGCGGCATTCGATGGTGAGCTGAAGCTGAGCGTTCACATGGCCCCACCGTTGTTTTCGCGCAAGGGTGCTGACGGGCGACCAAAGAAGCGCCGTTTTGGCCCCAAAATGCTGCACCTGATCACTTGGCTGGCAGCTCTCAAGTCCCTGCGCGGCACACCGTTTGATCTGTTTGGCTATGCCTCGGAGCGGCGCATGGAGCGAGCACTTATTCGCGCCTATGAGGCTGACATGAGCGAGGTTTTGCACGGCCTGAACGATGTAAACCGCGCGGCCGGCATTGCTTTGGCTGAACTGCCTCTGTCCATCCGTGGTTTTGGCCCGGTAAAAGCCCAAAATGCCAAAGAGGCACGGCGGCGGCGCGACCAGTTATTGACAGAGTTCCGTGCCCCTGATGCACCACATGCGGCGGCGGCCGAGTAGGCTCTGGCAATAGCCGCGGAACCGGATTAAAAGCGCATCATGGCAGTAGGAATTTTTGATAGTGGCCTTGGTGGGCTGACAGTGCTGGGCGCGGTGGCCACAAGGCTGCCGGAGGTCGATTTTGTCTATCTGGCCGACAGCGTGAATGCGCCCTATGGGGTGCGTGATTCAGATGATATTTACAACCTGACCAAGGCCGCCGTGGCGCGGCTCTGGCAGGAGGGGTGTGACTTGGTGATTCTGGCCTGCAATACGGCTTCGGCAGCGGCCCTGCGCCGGATGCAGGAGGAGGGCCTGCCTGAGGGCAAGCGGGTGCTGGGCGTATTTGTGCCCCTGATTGAAGCGCTGACCGAACGCGACTGGGGCGATAACTCGCCGCCGCGCCAGGTTCAGGTCAAGCATGTGGCGCTGTTTGCTACCCCGGCCACCGTGGCCAGCCGGGCTTTTCAGCGCGAGCTGGCCTTTCGCGCCATTGGCGTTGATGTGGAGGCGCAGGCCTGCGGCGGTGTGGTGGATGCCATTGAAGACGGTGACATGATACTGGCTGAAGCCCTTGTGCGCTCGCATGTGGATGCGCTGTTGCGCAAAATGCCCACGCCTGATGCGGCAGTGCTGGGCTGCACCCATTACCCCCTGATGGAGCAGGTATTTCAGGATGCCCTTGGCGGGGATGTGAAAGTTTTCAGCCAGGCCAGCCTGGTGGCGGACAGTTTGGGTGATTACCTCAAACGGCACCCAAATATTGCCAGTGCTGGCAAGGTCTCAAAGTTTCTGACGACCGGCAATGCAGCTAAAGTGAGTGGGCGCGCCACCGTCTTCCTGCGACGAAAGATCACCTTTGAGCTTGCTTGATTGCGCAACCGCTACAAAGCCCTTACATATCCACCTGAACTTCATGAGGGCCATAATGACCCACAAAATTGCCATTCTTGGTGCCTCAGGCTATACTGGGGCCGAGCTTGTCCGGCTGATTTCCAGCCATCCGGGCATGGAAATTGTGGCGCTTTCTGCCGCGCGTAAGGCCGGGCAGGAGATGGGCGCGGTATTTCCACATTTGCGCCATTTGGAACTGCCAAAGCTAGTAAAAATAGACCAGATCGACTTTGCCGGGGTTGACCTGTGCTTTTGCGCCCTGCCGCATGCGACCTCGCAAAAGGTTATTGCCGCCCTGCCGCATGACCTGAAAATCGTTGACCTGTCGGCAGATTTCCGGCTGCGGGATCCGGGCGCATATGCCCGTTGGTATGGTGGCAAACATGCGGCTTTGGAGATTCAGGCCGAGGCGGTTTATGGCCTGACCGAGTTTTACCGCGATGAAATTCGTGCAGCCCGCGTGGTTGCCGGCACTGGCTGCAATGCCGCTACAGGGCAATATGCGCTGCGGCCACTGATAGCTGCCGGGGTGATTGACCTTGATAACATCATCATCGACCTTAAAACCGGGGTTTCCGGGGCCGGGCGGGCGTTGAAGGAAAACCTGTTGCACGCCGAATTGTCCGAGGGCACGCATGCCTATGCCGCAGGTGGTACGCACCGGCATCTGGCCGAGTTTGACCAGGAGTTCAGTCTTGTTGCCGGGCGCGAGATCAGAGTGCAGTTCACCCCGCATCTGATTCCGGCCAACCGCGGCATTCTGGCAACGGTTTATGTGAAGGGTGATGCGCAAAATATCCACAAAACCCTTGCGGAGGCCTATGCGGACGAGCCGTTTCTGATCACCCTGCCCATGGGTGAGCTGCCCTCGAGTCGGCATGTGCGCGGCTCAAACTATTGCCATATCGGCGTTGTCGGAGACCGGATTCCGGGCCGGGCGGTTATTGTTGCGGCTCTTGATAACCTGACCAAGGGGTCAAGCGGTCAGGCGTTGCAAAATGCAAACCTAATGTTGGGCGAGGACGAGGCTTCGGGCCTGAACCTTGCCCCTGTTTTTCCCTGAGGAGGGTTTTGAATGGCTGGAATGAAAGGGCTGAAGAAAAAACGTCGTATCCAGGTGGTTGTGGCAGCTTTTGTGGCGCTGGGTTTGTCGTCGGCGCTGATAGGCTATGCGCTCAGGGACGGTATCAACTATTTTCGCGCCCCCAGCCAGATCATTGCCGAGCCGCCGCTGGAAACTGAGGTTTTCCGTATTGGCGGGCTGGTTGAAGAAGGCTCTCTGGTGCGCGGCGAAGGTGGCGCTACACGCTTTTCGGTAACCGATGGCGGCGCTTCGATTCCGGTGGTCTATACCGGTATCCTGCCGGACTTGTTTGCCGAGAATCAAGGCATGGTCGGCACTGGAAAGTACATTAACGGTGTCTTTGAAGCCACTGTAATACTTGCAAAACATGATGAAAGCTATATGCCAAAAGAGGTTATAGATGCCTTGGAGGCACAGGGCATTTACATAAAGCCGGACGCCTGATTTCGACTATATTAACCGTAAGGTAACAGCCTTGCCCCTGTGATTTTCACATGAGGGCCAAGGTAAATGAAATCAATCACCGAGATTGCAGACGCGATAATCAACCGTGAAGGCGGTTATGTTAACGATGCCGATGACCCCGGTGGGGCCACCAATTTTGGCGTTACCATCCACACCATGCGCCGCCTTGGGATGGACCTGACCGGCGATGGCAAGATTACCCCGGCGGATGTGAAAAAGCTGAGCCGCGATCAGGCTCACGATATTTTTGTTCGCCATTTCTTTCACCGGCCGCAGATTGATGCGCTGCCACGGGCGGTGCAGGCCTCGGTGTTTGATATGTATGTCAATGCCGGTGCCGGTGCTGTTCGCATATTGCAAAGAATGCTGCGGGAAATGGGCCATGACATCGTGGTTGACGGTGTGATCGGGCCGCAAACCATTGCCGCCACCAAAAGCGCCTATGCCGCTGCGCCGGAGTTTTTTGTTGACGCATACGGCATCGAGCGGCGCAATTTTTACTACCGGCTGGCCGACAGGCGTCCGGCCAGCCGCAAATTTGCCCGTCGCCGCGATGGTGGCAAAGGCGGCTGGATCAAGCGGGCAGAAGAATTCATTTCGCCAAAATATCACCTGAGTGAAGCCCAGCACCGGGCACGGGTGGCGGCATGGGATTGATCGAGGCAATTCTGGGCCTGTTGTTCGGCAATGGCCGCAATGTAGTGCGTGAAACCGCCGAGGTATTTCGCGAAAATGCTGAGAAGGCCTCGGAGCGCGGGGCACGTTATCAGGCGGCGGCGCTAAGTCAGTTTGCCTCTGAATTTGCCTTGCCTCGGCGCGGCCTCTTTGACCGTTTCATGGATGCGCTCAACCGGCTGCCACGCCCGGCTATGGCGCTGGGAACATTGGGTCTTTTCGTTTCTGCAATGATCAACCCGGTGTGGTTTTCCAGCCGAATGCAGGGCATTGCACTGGTGCCAGAGCCGCTGTGGTGGCTGCTGGGCGCGATTGTCAGTTTTTACTTTGGCGCGCGGCATCAAACCAAGGCGCAGGTGTTTCAGCGCTCCATTGCCGAGACCATGGCGCGCACCGGCAAGGTTGCCCAAAATATCCGGGTTCTGAACGCGCTGAATGATGGGGCCGGGGTTGAGAGCAATCCGGCGCTGGAGGCCTGGAGGCAGCAAGATGGGCCCTGATTTCATTTTTCGCGCCGTGGCCGAGAATCTGGCAGAGACCGGGCCATGGGCCTTGCTGGTTTTTTACCTGCTGTGGCGGGATTTGCAAAAAGATCAGGTAACGCGAGCGCTGTTGGACAAGAACACCGCCATATTGATCGAGATCACCACGATTATCCGCGAACGCCTGCCGATGGGGGGTGGGAGGTGAGGGGCTGGTTGTTGAGGGGTTGGGAAAAATGGCAGCGAATCCGGCTCTGGATACATCAAGTTATGGTTGGGAAATCTTTGCATAAGGCATTGGAACGTAACAAGAAAGCCGCGCAAGATCTGGATGCGGCCTTCAGGGAGGTTTTGGGAAAATGAAGCAGGCTTTCATGCTGTTGATATTGCTGGTTGGACTGTTTCAGCTGGGCCATCTGCTTTTGGGTTATCAGCTGGTCTATCAGGTGGCTTATGGTGCCATTACCCTGATGGCGCTGATGATTGCCGCCACGTTTTTGTGGCTGTTCATGGTGCGGGCCACACCCTTGGCCCTGGGCATGGCCTATAGCTGGGCCGGGGCCGGGTTTGTGCTGGGCTGGTGGTGGTATTTCAAACTTTTGGGCCATCCGGAGGTGCTGCGCGAAAGCCCGGTCCTGTTCAACTTTCTGCCATTCTATTTTGTTGGCGCGGTTTTGCACTTTGCCGTGATCCACCGATCATTCGGCCTGCACGGAGCGGCTTTTTTGCTGCCGGTGATTGGTGCGGTGGCCTTGTCCGCGGGGATTTACCTGCTGGTGTGATGTAGAAGGCAGAATTCGGGCAAAAAACCGTGCCTGCGTTATATTGTCATTTGCCATTCCTGCTGAAGACGCTAAAACTCGCGCCATGATTATAGAACTCGGACATTTTGCGCTGATACTGGCGCTCATGGTGGCGCTGGTGCAGATGGTTATACCTCTGATCGGCGCCCATAAAGGCTGGCAGGGCTGGATGGCCCTGGCAGTGCCTGCGGCAAATGTGCAATTCGCTCTGGTAGCGGCATCGTTTGCAGCGCTAACCTACGCTTTTGTGGTCTCGGATTTCTCGGTCAGGCTGGTGGTTTTGAACTCGCACAGCCTGAAGCCCATGCTTTATAAGGTGACCGGGGTTTGGGGCAATCACGAAGGCTCATTGCTGCTTTGGGTGCTGATCATTACCTTGTTCGGCGCTATGGCCGCATGGTTTGGCAATGGCTTGCCGCCAGCCTTGCGGGCGCGTGTTTTAGCGGTGCAGGCGCTGGTTGGGGTGGCCTTCATGACCCTGACCCTGTTTACTTCAAACCCCTTTTTGCGCATGGCGCAGCCGCCATTTGATGGTCAGGATCTGAACCCGCTGTTGCAGGATATCGGCCTGGCGCTGCATCCGCCGCTGCTTTATGTCGGCTATGTCGGCCTGAGCATGACATTTTCCTTTGCCGTTGCCGCCCTGATTGAGGGCCGGGTTGATGCTGCCTGGGGGCGCTGGGTGCGGCCTTGGACGCTGCTGGCCTGGGTATTTCTCACCATGGGCAACGCGCTTGGCTCGTGGTGGGCCTATTATGAGCTTGGCTGGGGCGGCTTCTGGTTTTGGGACCCGGTGGAAAACGCTTCTTTCATGCCTTGGTTGCTGGCGGCAGCGCTGCTGCATTCGGCGCTCGTGGTAGAAAAGCGTGAAAGCTTGAAAAGCTGGACCATATTGCTGGCGATTCTAGCCTTCGGCTTCTCGCTGCTTGGCACCTTCATTGTGCGCTCGGGCTTGCTGACATCGGTGCATGCCTTTGCCACAGATCCAACGCGCGGCATGTATATTTTGGGTATTATGGTGCTACTTACCGGCGGGGCATTGGTGCTTTTTGCGCTCCGTGGCCGGGCCATGGAGGCGCGCGGCGTTTTCTCCATAGTCAGCCGGGAAAGCGGGCTTTTGCTCAATAATATCTTGTTGGCCGTGGCCTGTTTTGTGGTATTTTTTGGCACGATCTGGCCGATTGTCGCTGAAATGCTGTTTGACCGAAAGCTATCGGTTGGGCCACCCTTCTTTGAGGCGGCTTTTACACCCTTCATGATGATATTGGCCGTTGTTTTACCCATTGGCGCGGCCATGCCGTGGAAGCGCGCCAAGCTGGGCCGGGTCATGCGAAAGTTCTGGGGCGCGGCTATTCTGGCCGTTGCCGTGGGGGCGCTTGTCTGGGCTATCCAGACCGAGAAAACGGCGCTGGCACCGATCGGGATGATGCTTGGCGTCTGGCTGGTGGCCGGGGCTGCGGTTGATTTGTGGCTGCGTACCGGACGTGGCGTATTGTTCGGGCGTGCCCGCCGCCTGTTTCGCCTGCCGGGGGCCGATTGGGGCAAGGCTCTGGCTCATGCCGGGCTTGGCTTTACCTTCATTGGTATTGCCGGGGTCATGGCTTGGCAGAGCGAAGATATCCGCGCCGCCAAGATTGGCGATACCTTCATGGTGTCTTCATACGAGATAACGCTGGTTGATGTGATCCGTGCTGCCGGGCCAAACTTCAGCACAACCAAAGCCGAAATCCTGATTAGGCAGGATGGCCGTGAAGTGGCGCGGCTTTTCCCCGAAAAGCGGGTTTATCCGGTGCAGGCCATGCCCACGACCGAAGCGGCAACGCATAACGGTATCTGGCGTGATCTCTATTTGGTGATCGGTGATCCGCAGGTGGGCGGTGGCTGGGCTGTGCGTACCTTTATCAAGCCGATGATCGGTTGGATATGGTTTGGTACTGCGCTTATGTCATTGGGCGGGCTGATCAGCCTGACAGACCGGCGTTACCGAGTGGCTGCGGGTGCCGCCAAGGTTGCAAGGGCAAAAAAACAATCGTCAGATGAGTCGGGAGTACCTGCGGAATGAAACCTCTAGTGCTGATTAGCTTGCTGTTTGCCCTTGCCTTTGCCATGCCCGCATGGGCGGTGAAACCAAGCGAAATGCTGGATGATCCTGAGCTTGAGGCCCGCGCCCGCACTATTTCAAAGGAGCTGCGTTGCGTGGTTTGTGCTGGCGAAAGCGTTGACGAAAGCAATGCCGGGGTGGCGCAGGATTTGCGTATGCTGGTGCGTGAGCGGCTGGTGGCTGGTGACAAAGACCAAGAGGTTCTGGATTTCATTGTCGCGCGCTTTGGCGAATATGTGCTGATGACCCCTACGGTTAAAGGCGCTAACCTGCTGCTCTGGACGGCTGGCCCGGTGCTGTTTCTGCTGGCGCTAATTTACGGTGGGATATATGTCCGCCGGCGTTCGCAGGGGGATGATACCGTAATTGCCCTCAGCACAGAAGAACAGTTGCGCCTTAAGGCGATCTTGAAAGAATAACGGACCATGAGCGGGCTACTGGCGGAGATATGAAATGGATTATTCTACAATTACCCTGAGCATTGAAGACGGGCTGGCTTTGCTTACCCTGAACCGCCCTGAGGTAATGAACGCCCTGAACACACAAATGCGGGCCGAGATGCTGTATGCCGTGAAACAGGCAGGTCAACAGGCGCGGGTGCTGGTGATGACAGGCGAAGGCCGGGCGTTTTGCTCGGGTCAGGATCTGGGAGACAGGGCCAATGCGGCAAATGTTAACCTAGAGCGCACCCTGCGCGATGAATATGAGCCATTGCTGCGGGCCATCTATGACTGCCCTATTCCCACGATCGCCGCCATAAACGGTGCCGCCGCCGGGGCCGGGGCCAACCTTGCTTTGGCAGCGGATGTGGTGATTGCGACTGAGCGCGCGGTTTTCATACAGGCTTTTACCCGCATTGGCCTGATCCCCGATGCCGGTGGCACATATTGGTTGCCGCGCCAGATGGGGTTTGCCAAAGCCATGGGCGCGGCATTATTTGCTGACCGGATCACAGCGCGCCAGGCCGCAGATTGGGGCATGATCTGGGAGGCCGTGCCGGATGCAGATTTTGACACCCATTGGCGCGCCCGGGCGGCACATCTGGCCAAAGGCCCAACGGCGGCGTATGACCGCGTCAAACAGGCAATCCGCGCCAGCTTTGACAATGACCTGACCTCACAACTTAACCTTGAAGCGCGCCTGCAGGGCGAATGCGGCCAGACCCGCGACTTCAAGGAAGGTGTGCTGGCCTTTCTGGAAAAACGTGAGGCCAATTACGAGGGCAGATAAAACCCGGACGTTCAAACTTTCTGACCGGCTCAGACCTTGTAAAACACGGCGACAGATGAACGCGAAGCCTGCATCTCATCACTGGCATTTTTGCCGTAAACGCTGGTATCAACAATCTCCAGATCACGTATTTTTGCTGCATGTTCGGCAAATTTAGCAGCAAAACCGCCACTTTCATAGATTTTTGCATTGATGCCCAGAATGAATAAAGCACCGGGGCGGGCAATGCGGATCAGCTCGTCAATCGCCTCCGGACCAACATGGCCAATGGTGAACGTGCCGGCACAGGTAATGCCGCCATAGCTTGCATCGGGAATGTCCAGATTGCCGGTCAGATCGGCCTCGATCGGGGCGCGGTAGCAGCCTTTGCGCATGGACACTTCCAGCATGCCGGCGGAAATATCCAGCGCATCCACCAAGCTGACGCCGCGCTGTGCCAGACCCTCGCCCACCAGCCCGGTGCCAGCCCCGACATCAAGCACGGGGGCCGCTTTGTCCTTGGTCCGCTGGGCATACATGCCGGCTATCATATCTGGGTAATTATAGTCATTCGCAACCGCGAATTCCTCATCATAGGTCTCGGCCCACCTATTATAGAGATTTACAGAATCTTCTGGTGTTTCAAGCGTATAGGCTTTGTTCAAGCTATACATTTCTTTTTTTGAACGATTATCAGTCATGGGTACCCCGTTAAATTTGCACCCGTTTAAACAATCATTCAGCGGTTTTCAACATCCACATAGTTTTTAGCAACTTCACCCATATAAAGTTGCCGTGGCCGACCAATTTTCAGCGACGAATCACCCAGCATTTCTTTCCATTGTGAGATCCAGCCAACAGTACGGCTGAGGGCAAAAATTGGAGTGAACATGGAGGTGGGGAAGCCCATGGCATCAAGGATGATACCGGAATAAAAATCCACATTGGGGTACAGCTTTTTCGAGATGAAATACTCATCCTCAAGGGCAATGCGCTCAAGCTCCTTGGCTATTTTCAGGGTTTCGTTGTTTTCGACGCCCAGCAGGTCCAGCACCTCGTCAGCACTTTGCTTCAGCACATTGGCGCGTGGGTCGAAGTTTTTATAGACCCTGTGGCCAAAGCCCATCAGGCGGAAGGGGTCATTTTTATCCTTGGCGCGGGCCACGTATTCGGGAATGCGATCAACCGAGCCAATCTCGCGCAACATGCTCAGGGCCGCCTCGTTGGCACCGCCATGGGCCGGGCCCCAGAGGCAGGCAATACCGGCGGCAATACAGGCAAACGGGTTGGCCCCGGAGCTGCCGGCCAGCCGCACGGTTGAGGTTGAGGCATTTTGCTCATGGTCTGCGTGCAAGGTGAAAATCCGGTCCATGGCACGGCTGAGAATTGGGTTTACAACGTATTCCTCGGCCGGCACCGCAAAGCACATGCGCAGAAAGTTCGATGAGTAATCCAGAGAATTTTTGGGGTAAATAAAGGGTTGCCCGGATGAGTATTTGAAGGCCATGGCGGTGATGGTCGGCATTTTGGCTATCATACGAATGGCGGCAATTTCGCGCTGTTCGGCATCGTTGATATCAAGGCTGTCATGATAGAAGGCACTCATGGCCCCCATGACGCCGGTGATAATGGCCATTGGATGAGCATCGCGCCGGAACCCTTTGAAAAAACTGGTCATTTGCTCGTGAACCATAGTGTGGTGGGTCACGCGGTCTTCAAAATCTTCCAGAGCATGGGCTGAGGGCAGATCACCATAAAGCAGCAGATAGCAGACCTCAAGAAAATGCGATTTTTCGGCCAGTTGGTCGATCGGATAGCCGCGGTACAAAAGCTGGCCGGCGTCGCCGTCAATAAAGGTGATGGCTGAATTGCACGAGGCGGTTGAGGTATATCCGGGGTCATAGGTAAAGACGCCGCCTTGCTTGTAGAGCGTTGTTATATCAATGACATCCGGGCCAAGTGTTGGGCTGTACATTGGCAATTCTATGGTTTTTCCGCCAAAAGTCAGTGTCGCGGTGCCGGTCTTGTTTGTCATCTTTATTTCCTTTTTATCGCACCTGCCGGGCCGTTGTTTCAGGCTGCCGTGTCAGGTTCCGCATTTCCGGCCTCTTCCAGGCGGGCGATGGTTTCATCACGGCCCAGAACAAGCATCATATCAAAAACGCTGGGTGTCGCACTACGCCCTGCAAGAGCTGCGCGCAGGGGTGCTGCAAGCTTGCCAAAAGAAAGGCTGTGAGCTGCGGCCAGAGCATTCAGAACGCTCTCCAACGTGTCGCGGTCCCACCTAACATTTTGCAGCTGCGGCGTCAATTCATTCAGTATACCGCGGGATACATTATTCAAGTGCCTGGCAGATTTTTCATCCATATCAAGTGGTCTATTTGCCAGAATAAACTGTGCTTTATCAATTACTTGACCTATTTTCTTCGCGCCAGACCGCAGGCAGTAAGCCGCTTTTTCCAGCGCCACTTTTTTCTGCACTTGCAAAGGCGGGGCGCCGGTAATGGCCAGAAAGCCCACAACCTCGCGCACAAGTTCCGCATCGGACATGGCGCTAATGTGTTTGCTCGAGATACTGTCGAGCTTTTTGAAGTCAAACCGAGCCGGGGATTTGCCAATTCCAGACAGCTCAAACCATGCCAGCGCCTGCTGGTCGTTGAAAAACTCATCGTTCCCGTGGCTCCAGCCAAGGCGCGCCAGATAATTACGCATGGCCGCTGCCGGATAGCCCATTTCGCGGTATTCACCCACGCCGAGCGCCCCGTGGCGCTTGCTGAGTTTCTTGCCGTCGGCCCCGTGAATAAGTGGAATATGGGCATAAACCGGTAAGGGCCAGCCCATGGCCTGATAAACCAAAATTTGCCGCGCAGCATTGCTCAGGTGGTCATCCCCCCTGATCACATGGCTGACGCCCATGTCAAAATCATCCACAACAACAGCCAACATATAAGTAGGTGTGCCATCAGAACGTAAACAAATCATGTCATCAAGTTGGTTATTTTGAATTACGACACGGCCCTGCACCTGATCATCAATCACGGTTTCACCACTGCGCGGGGCTTTCAGGCGGATCACATAAGGGGCGTCCGGCAGGCTTTCTGGAGCGGTATCGCGCCACGGGCTACGATAGAGCGTCGAGCGCTTTTCAGCCCGCGTCGCCGCGCGAAAAGTGGCAATTTCATCCTGCGTGGCAAAGCATTTGTAGGCGTGGCCACTGGCCAGCATTTCATGCGCTACCTCCGTGTGGCGGGGCGCGCGGGCGGCTTGGCTGACCGCCTCGCCATCATGATCCAGCCCCAACCACGCCATGCTATCAAGAATGGCCTGTGTTGCCTCGGGGGTTGAGCGGGCGCGGTCGGTATCTTCAATGCGCAACAGGAATCTGCCGCCATGGCTACGGGCGTATAGCCAGTTGAACAAAGCTGTGCGCGCCGTGCCCACATGCATATAGCCGGTGGGCGAGGGGGCGATGCGGGTGGTGATTTGTTTTTTAGATGACATGGGTGCGTTAACCTTTTGGAAACCATGTTGGAGCTAGATTGAATGCGTGGTCTATTCAATCGCACGGCAGAGAACAAGGCTGGCCCCGGTAAGTTGGGCCTTGGCGCATATTGAGGCAATGCGGGGCTACCTGTTTGTCTGGTCGCCGGTTTTTCTTGGGCTGGGGATCGGGCTGTATTTCATGCTGCCTGCGGAGCCGGGCCATGGTGTGCTGGCCGGTCTTGGCGCCCTTGCTGGTGTTCTGGCCTTGCTGGGCTGGCGCAACCCGGCTGCGGCTGGCCCATTGCTTTTTGCCATGGCCCTCATCAGTGCCGGGGTTGCTTTGGCCGGTACGCGTGCTGCCATGGTGGCGGCTCCGGTGCTGGATTTCCGCTTTTACGGCGCTATTGAGGGCCGTATTGTTATTATCGACCGCTCCGGCTCTGATGCGCCTCGGCTGACACTGGATCAGGTGCGCCTAGGTCGGGTGTCGCCTGAGCGCACTCCGGCCCGCATTCGCATTTCTCTGCATGGTGATCAGGGTTTTATTAAGCCGGTGCCGGGCCTGCGCATCATTGCCACGGGGCATCTTTCGCCGCCTTCCGGCGCTGTCGAGCCGGGGGGCTTTGATTTTCAGCGCATGGCCTGGTTTCGCCAGCTTGGGGCCGTGGGCTATACGCGGGTGCCGGTTTTGGCCATCGCGCCTGCCTATGAAGGCCGGGCCGGGCTGCTGACCCATCGGCTGCGCATGCGCATCTCAACAGCGGTGCAGGAGATGCTGCCTGGCGAGGCCGGGGCCTTTGCCGCCGCCATCATGACCGGCGACCGCGCTGCCATGGGGCAGGATACGCTGGCGGCCCTGCGCGGCTCAAACCTAGCACATTTGCTGGCCATATCAGGCCTGCATATGGGGCTGCTGACGGGCTTTGTTTTTGCTGCAATGCGCTATATTCTGGCACTGATTCCCTGGCTGGCCCTGCGCTATCCGGTGAAAAAGATTGCCGCCGTGCTGGCGCTGGCGGCAGGGGTGTTTTACCTTGCCCTGTCGGGCGGTAATATTGCCACCCAGCGCGCCTTTATCATGGTTGCGGTTATGTTCACCGCTATTTTGTTTGATCGCCGGGCGCTGACTTTGCGTTCCATTGCCATTGCCGCGCTCATTGTGCTGATCTTGCGGCCCGAGGCGCTGACCCAGCCGGGGTTTCAGATGTCATTCTCCGCCACCGCAGCCTTGATTGCGGGGTTTAGCTGGCTCAGTCAATGGTCGCGTGATCACCCGGACTGGCGGCTGCCAGGCTGGGCTGGCGGGGCATTTGGTTTAGTGGTTTCCTCAGTTGTGGCCGGGG
>CAYNXK010000020.1:7507-18509 GCA_964401125.1 uncultured Aliiroseovarius sp. | reverse complement strand
GGCACAACCACAAAAATCCGGTCTTTCTGGCGGTGCTTGAAAGCCCGCCGTCATGGCGGCATGACTTGCAAGCCACGCCACGCCGCACTAGGATTTTGCCAAAAGGAACATTTTGCCAGCCTTCACCCAACGCCTGCAACAAGTCATCGGCAGCGCCCTGATTCTCGCCTTCTTTTCCGAGTTCTTCTTTCTCAACGAAGAACCGGTGCGGGCCTTGCTGGACGGCCTTGCGGAAAATCCGTTCATCGCCATCCTCGGCGTTCTGGAACTGTCCGCCTATTACGGCCTGTTTGCCTATGCTTTTCTGATCTGTCTTGGCCATTTCCGGGTCGCGGGCTGGGCCGGGCTTATTCTTGCCGCCGGGATCTACGGGCTGGCCACCGAAGCGCTGGTGGTGCCACTGGTTTACGAGGCGATCCCGGTTTCGCTGATCTGGACCAGCCTGTCATGGCACACGCTGATTGACGTGGTTTTTGGCTGGTACCTGCTGCGCCGGGCCATGCGGGCACGTTCATGGCTGCCGGGGGCGGCTCTGATGGTTCTGGCCGGGCTGCTCTGGGGGCCGTGGGCGACCTGGTTCTGGGGCGACAACGGTTACACCGCCCCCCTGACCATGGCCGAGTTTGCCGCCGTGGCCGCGACCACCTCGGCGGCCTTGCTGGCGGGCATGGTTCTGGCCGACCGGGCGCGCCTGTCGGAATTTCGCGCCACACGGGCCGAAATCATCGTGATCGGGCTGGTCTCGGCGCTTCTGTTTGGCATGACAGGATTTGCCTATTTTCCGCTGCCTGTTCTGATATTGCTGCTGACGGCGTTGATCCTTCTGGCCCTGAAGCTTGGACGCGGTCACGGGGATCCTGACTTTCTGGCAGTGCTTGACAGCCCGCCACCATGGCGGCGCTACCTGCTGGTGCCGCTGCTGCCGGGGGCGGCAATCACCAGCTACCGGGTTGTTCTTGAAACAGGGTTTCAACTCCCGGAAGACTCGGTCATACCGCTGATTTTCGCGGCTGGTGCGCTCAGTTTCATGGCGGCGCTGATAGTCCCGTTCTGGCAAAAGTTGCGCCGACGAAATGAAAGTAAATAGGCGTTCATGCTTGGTTAACCAATCAGCACGTATGGTTAACCTGTAAGAGACGGAATCAGGATGGCCCAGTGGATTTATTCCCTTCCCCCCACCCCCTCACCCCACCCCAGAGTGTGGAAGATGAAGCCGCGTGGCTCCGGCTCTTACGCTCTCGCCGGGTAGGTGTTGCCACCTTTTTCAGACTTCTGGAAGAGCATGGAACAGCTCAGGCGGCTCTTGAAGCCTTGCCGGAAGTGGCCCGCGCCGCCGGGGTGCCAGCCTATCTGCCCTGCCCATTGGCGGTTGTGGAAAGTGAAATGAAGGCAGCGCGCTTTGCCGGGGCGCGCCTGATTGCTTTTGGCAGCTCCGAATACCCCGCTACGCTAGCCTCTATCCCCGATCCGCCGCCCCTGCTTTGGGCAATGGGCGACCTCTCGTTGCTCAACCGTCCCATTGTCGCCATGGTCGGCGCGCGCAACGCCTCATCTTTGGGTGGCAGAATGGCCCGCAAGCTGGCCTCGGAATTATCAGAAGCCGGTTACGTGGTGGTATCAGGCCTGGCGCGCGGTATTGATACGGCGGCACATTCGGCAGCCCTTGAGGGCGGCACGATCGCCATCATGGCCGGTGGAGTTGATGTGATCTACCCCAACGAGAACACCGTGCTAGGCGAAGAAATTGCGCGGCAAGGCCTACGGCTTTCGGAACAGCCCATGGGCCTCAGCCCACAAGCGCGGCACTTTCCCCGCCGCAACCGTATCATCTCCGGGCTGGCGGCTGCTGTTGTGGTGGTCGAAGCAGCAGCGAAGTCAGGTTCGCTGATCACCGCACGGGCGGCACTAGAGCAGGGGCGTGAAGTTTTGGCTGTACCCGGCCACCCTTATGATGCCCGTGCCTCCGGGTGCAATATGCTGATCCGGGATGGTGCCTGCCTTGTGCGTGGCACGCGCGATGTGGTTGAGGTACTGGAGCAGTTATCAACCACCATGCCTGCCAACACACCTGCTCATGACAAAGCGACGCCTGCCACACCGGACCCTGTTGAAAAACCCGAACAAACAATACCCATCCCTCCCGAACAGCGCAGCAAAGACGAAACCCGCGCGCTGCACGCACAAATTCTGTCGCGCCTTGGCCCCAGCCCGGTTGGCGAAGATCAGTTGATCCGCGATCTGGCATTACCGATCGGCAAAATCACCCCTGAATTGGTAACGCTGGAGCTTCAGGGCAGGATCATGCGCCAACCTGGCGGCGTCCTCAGCCTTGGTTCAAAAGAAACCGGCTAGAGCAATATTTGGCCCAAACCCAAACCTGATAATAATCGCCAGCCCCAACCCCAGCCCCAACCCCAGCCCCAGCAACTTGCGCTGCAGCGCAGCAACGCTATACCAAGGGAGCATATTTGGTTTAAGGGAACATCAGCATGGCAGAGTTTAAGAAAATCCTAATTGCTAACCGGGGCGAGATTGCCATCAGGGTGATGCGCGCCGCCAATGAGATGGGCAAACGCACCGTTGCGGTCTATGCGGAAGAAGACAAGCTTAGCCTGCACCGCTTCAAATCTGACGAGGCTTATCAGATTGGTGCCGGGTTGGGGCCTATTGCCGCTTATCTCAGTATTGAGGAAATCATCCGCGTAGCCATTGCCTGCGGTGCTGATGCGATTCACCCTGGCTATGGCTTGCTCAGCGAAAACCCCGAATTTGTTGATGCCTGCACCGAGGCAGGTATCACCTTCATTGGCCCTCGGGCCGAGACCATGCGCGCCCTTGGCGACAAAGCCAGCGCTCGTAAAGTGGCCATCAAAGCGGGTGTACCGGTGGTACCTGCCACCGAGGTTTTGGGCGATGATATAAATGAGACCCGCGCTGCCGCTGCCAAGATTGGCTATCCCTTGATGCTGAAAGCCAGTTGGGGTGGTGGTGGCCGTGGTATGCGCGCCATTCACTCAGAAGACGAGCTTGAGAAGAAAGTACTGGAAGGCCGCCGCGAGGCTGAAGCCTCTTTTGGCAATGGTGAGGGTTATCTTGAACGAATGATCCTGCGCGCCCGCCACGTGGAGGTGCAAATTCTGGGCGACCGCGCCGGTGAAATCTATCATCTTTGGGAGCGCGACTGTTCGATCCAGCGCCGCAACCAGAAAGTGGTTGAGCGCGCCCCCGCCCCTTACCTCAGCGAGGCCCAGCGCGCCGATATTTGCGATCTTGGCCGCAAAATTTGTGCCCATGTAGGTTACTCCTGCGCCGGCACGGTTGAGTTTCTCATGGATATGGACAGCGATGAATTTTTCTTCATCGAGGTAAACCCGCGCGTGCAGGTTGAACACACCGTCACCGAGGAAGTCACCGGCATCGACATCGTCCGCGCGCAAATTATGATCTGCGAGGGCAAAAGTCTGGCCGAAGCTACCGGTGCCGCCAGCCAAGCCGATGTAAAGCTGCACGGCCACGCTTTACAATGCCGCATCACCACCGAAGACCCGCAGAACAATTTCATCCCCGATTATGGCCGTATTACCGCCTATCGCAGCGCCACTGGCATGGGCATCCGGCTGGATGGCGGCACGGCTTACAGCGGTGCGGTCATCACCCGTTACTATGATAGCCTGCTGGAGAAAGTCACCGCTTGGGCGCAAACGCCCGAGGCCGCCATCGCCCGTATGGACAGGGCTTTGCGCGAGTTTCGCATCCGTGGTGTCTCGACTAACATCGCCTTTGTCGAGAACCTGCTGCGCCACCCGACTTTTCTCAACAATCAGTATACCACCCGCTTCATCGATAACACGCCCGAATTATTCAACTTCAAAAAACGCCGTGACCGGGCGACGAAAATCCTGACCTATATCGCAGATATCACCGTCAATGAGCACCCTGAAACAAAGGGCCGCGCCCGGCCAGCCGCGCTGACAAAGCCGCCGGTGCCGCCAAAGCTGCTTGCCGGTGATATACCAAAAGGTAGCCGAAATCTGCTTGAGGAAAAGGGCGCACAGGGCGTGGCTGACTGGATGGCAGCGGAAAAGCGTCTGCTGATTACTGACACCACCATGCGCGATGGCCATCAGAGCCTGCTGGCTACCCGCATGCGCTCGATTGATATGATCAAGGCTGCGCCGGCCTATGCCGCCAACCTGCCCGGCCTGTTCAGTGTCGAATGCTGGGGTGGGGCCACTTTTGATGTGGCCTACAGGTTTTTGCAGGAATGCCCTTGGCAGCGCCTGCGTGACTTGCGCGCCGCCATGCCCAACGTCATGACGCAAATGCTGCTGCGGGCGTCGAACGGCGTTGGTTATACCAACTATCCCGATAATGTGGTGCGGGAATTTGTGCGTCAGTCAGCCGTTACCGGCGTTGATCTGTTCCGGGTGTTTGACAGCCTTAACTGGGTTGAAAACATGCGTGTGGCCATGGATGCAGTGATTGAAAGCGGCAAGGTTTGCGAAGGCACGATTTGTTATACTGGCGATATAAACGACCCGGACCGCGCCAAGTATGACCTGAATTACTATGTCAGTATGGGCAAGGATCTTCGGGACGCGGGGGCGCATATTCTGGGCCTTAAAGATATGGCAGGCTTGCTGAAACCCACCGCAGCCGGGGCGCTGGTGACGGCGTTGAAAGAAGAGGTCGGGCTGCCAATCCACTTTCATACCCATGACACTTCAGGCATTGGCGGGGCCACTATTCTGGCAGCAGCAGAAGCCGGGGTTGATGCCGTTGACGCAGCGATGGATGCGTTTTCAGGCTCCACCAGCCAGCCCTGCCTTGGCTCGATCGTTGAAGCTCTGCGCTACACCGAGCGCGACACCGGCCTTGAAATCAACGAAATTCGCCGCCTGTCAGATTACTGGGAGAGCGTGCGGGCGCAATATGTGGCCTTTGAAAGCGGCCTTGCCGCCCCGGCGAGCGAGGTCTACCTGCACGAGATGCCCGGCGGCCAGTTTACTAATTTGAAGGCCCAGGCCCGTAGCATGGGGCTGGAAGAGCGCTGGCCCGAAGTGGCGCAAACTTATGCCGATGTGAACCTGATGTTTGGTGACATTGTCAAGGTTACGCCCAGCTCCAAAGTGGTAGGTGACATGGCTTTAATGATGGTATCTCAAGGTCTTACGCGCAGTCAGGTGGAAGATGCAACGCATGAAGTCGCCTTTCCCGATAGCGTCATTGACATGATGCGTGGCAATCTTGGCCAGCCCCCCGGCGGCTTTCCCCCCGGTATTGTCGCCAAGGTTTTGAAGGGGGAGACACCCGATACCAGCCGCCCCGGCGCCCACCTCAAACCGGTTGACCTTGAGGCGACACGCGCCAAAGTCTCGGCCGAGCTTGGTGGTTTTGAAGTCGATGACGAGGATCTGAACGGCTATCTTATGTATCCGAAAGTGTTTTTGGATTACATGGGCCGCCACCGCAGTTATGGCCCGGTCCGTATTTTGCCGACGCATACGTTCTTTTACGGTATGCAGCCCGGCGAGGAAATTTCAGTTGAAATCGACCCGGGCAAGACCCTGGAAATCCGGCTTCAGGCAATTGGCGAGGTGCGTGAAGATGGCGAGGTGCGGGTATTTTTTGAGCTGAATGGCCAGCCACGGGTGATCCGGGTGCCAGACCGCTCCTACACTTCCAGCAACATCTCTCGCCCCAAGGCTGATCAGGGCAACACTAACCATATCGGCGCACCAATGCCCGGGGTGGTTGCGAGCGTGGCAGCACAGGTGGGCGCCAAGGTGCAGGAAGGCGACCTGCTCCTGACCATCGAAGCCATGAAAATGGAGACCGGCATTCACGCCAAACGCACCGCCATGGTCAAGGCCGTACATGTCAGCCCCGGTGCCCAGATAGACGCCAAAGATTTGCTAGTAGAGCTTGAATGATAACGCAAAATTCGTGGTAGAACACGCACCTTTCAACCTGTGCGCCGCCCCATTATCGCCGAGGGCTACCAGGCCTTCACGGGCGCATGCAGGGCCGACATAAAAGCCGCGGCCGATACGTCGCGCGACCATAAACCGCCTGTGCCAGTGTCAGTGACGAGTTGCAGCTGTCAAAAAATTCTACAGGCAGGACACCCTTCATGAGCATCGATTTTAAAGGCAGCCATTATCTGAAAGGCGTGATCCTGTACGCAGTGTTTTTCTATGTGCGTTATGCAGTAGACCCGCGGCACAATAGCCTGATTTCTGTTATATTCAGGTTAAACAACGTGGAGGGCACTGGTGTGGATGCTTTGAAGATTTTACAGGCGCGGCCTGATCTGTTTTTTCGCGTGTCCGGCATTGGTCTGGCGGATTTTACCACGCTGGTCGCTGCTCTTGAACCGGTTTGGCGCAAGCAGGAACACAAACGCCTGTCCCGCGCCGAAATCCACCGTAAGCGTCCGGGGAAACCGGCAGGTTGACATGCCTCTCGGCGCTTGCAACTTACACGGCTTGAAGCCGGGCGATCAGCCCGCGTGAGGCCGCCTCTATCAACTCAAGAACTGCGTCAAAGTTGCGCGTATAATACGGGTCTGGCACGTGGTTCACACCACATTCTGGGGCGTAATCGGTAAACAATGCAACTGGCGTTTCACAGCCCGCTGGCCGCAGGGCTTCCATATGCGCCACATTGTCTGGATCCATACCGATGATCAGGTCAAAAGCGGCAAAATCTCTAGGGCTGAACTGGCGGGCGCGTAAGTGCGAAATATCATAGAGGCGGGCGCGGGCAGCCTGTTGCATCGACTCATAGGGCGGCTTACCCACATGCCAGCCAGCAGTACCGGCGCTGTCAATCTCAACACTCAGCCCGGCCTTGGCTGCCAGCGCATGAAATACCCCTTCAGCCGAGGGCGAACGGCAGATATTGCCAAGGCAGACGAACAAAATGCGTGTTGCCATGCAGGCCTCCTATCGCAGAACACCCGCCCTTGTCATCCGCCGGGCGTAGACCAACAGGGCAACAGCGATGATAAGGATGGCCAGCGTGAAGGTCATGGCAAATCCGCCGGCAACATCAAGCATCGACACCTCTGACACGCCGAGCCCGTAAACTACGTTACCAGCCATGCCAAGCAGCGATATGGCAAAGGCAACAGCGGCAAAGCGCGAGCGAAACAGCAAAAGGAGTGCCCCGGAAATTGCCCCCCAGACGCCCAGCGTCCAAGCCACGTTTGCCCAGGCGGGAAAGTCGGTAAAATAGACAAGCTGCACCGGGGTCATGGCTGAAAGATATTCTTCATTGCCAAACTTGACCATCAGATAATCAAACGCGCCACCGGCATTCCAGAGCAATGCCAGAACGCCTACGACCCACAGGTGCCACGGTGCTTTCATGATATGCCTCTTCTTGCCTTAGCCATAATATGTGAGCCTATCACAGGATCGGTGGAGGCAGGAGAAATTTTCGCGCCGCTTCAGGCCGCTGCAAAACGGACTGTGGCAGACTTCTGCCACGGTCCCTGCATGAACTCGGGCCATCAACCGCCCGAGCCATGATTTATCTGCATGCCCCTAGGCACCGGCTTACGTTCCAGATCCACGGGGATTTCAACCACAATCTCACCAGCCTTTTCAAAGACCATCGTGACCGAGACGCTGTCTCCCTGCAGCATCGGCCTGGTCAGCCCCATGAACATCACGTGATCACCGCCGCGCATCAGCATATGGGTACTACCAGCCGGGATGACAAAGCCGCCTTCGACCTCGCGCATCTGCATGATGCCGCCCTCTTTTTCAATATGCGTGTGCAGCTCAATCTTTTTTGCAATATCGGCGCGCACCTCGATCAAGCGGTCATCTTCGTTGCCATTATTGGTAATCTGCATGAAAGCAGCCCCTGCTTTGGCGCTCATGCCAGAGGCCCGGGCATAGGGATATTCAATGGTGATGTCACTGCCTGCAAGGGCGGGTACTGCGAAGGATATGGCTGCGACAGCCGCGAATACCGTGGTTTTTAAAAACATATGTTTTCTCCTGATGTCCTGAGTTGGTTTGATACGGCTACGGAATCAAACCAATGCCGGCGGGCTGCGGGCAGAGGGAGAAATCTCATTTCTGGAGGTGAAAAGGCCGGATGCCAGCCGAGCCTCGGCCCGTAACAACCGAGATGCAGGCGGCGCAAGCATTGGCAGGGCAAAGGTGGCGGCAAAAAGAGAGCTACCATCCGGGCAAATATGGGTTTCCTCGATCGGCTGGCCATCAGGCCCAACGATGATCGTGGTCATGGTGACGCCAGCACAGATCACAATTTCCATGCCCATATCCGCGCCAGTGCCGCGCGCCTGAGCTAATGACAGGCCGGTAAAGGCAAGAAGCAGGGCCAGCAAGTATGCAGGTGTAGTGCGGATCATGCTTTGATTTGTACAGACAGCCCCGGATTGAGACAAGGGCCCGAATTCAGACAAGAGAAAGAGCTGACAAAAAGAAACGGCCCCACCAACTGGCAGGGCCACAAACTTTATGAGAAAGCAGAATCAGGCAGAAGCTGGGGCTGAGACAGCCTGAGCTTTCGCAATATCTTTCTTTATTTTCAGAGCCGTACCTGAAAGTTCGCTATCCTTGGCTTTGGCCATGAAGGCGTCCAGCCCGCCCCGGTGGTCGATTGTGCGCAGGGCAGCAGCCGAAATGCGTAAACGGAAGCTCCGGCCCAAGGTTTCGGATTGCAACGTTACCTTGTTCAGGTTGGGCAAAAACCGGCGACGGGTGCGGTTTTTGGCGTGGGAAACATTGTTTCCGCTCATCGGGCCTTTTCCAGTCAATTCGCATACGCGCGACATGGCGTGTTCCTTCATTCTGGCCTGTGCGCAGGGCGGTCCCCAGCGAAGGCGTTCAATACAAGCGGGCACCGCGAACGGCAGCACCCTGAATTCTATCCGCGCTCAATATGCTGATACGGGCGGGGCGTCAAGTGAGTCGGGGCAATCAGGCAGGTAATCCAATGAAACCGGGCACTCCGTTGGAGCGCCCGTCCATTCCATGAAAATCAGTTCAGAGTATCTGACTGAGGAACAGCTTGGTGCGGTCAGATTTCGGGTTGTCAAAGAACTCCTCCGGCTCGTTCTGCTCAACGATCTGGCCTTCGTCCATGAAGATCACCCGGTTGGCAACCTCTTTGGCAAAGCCCATTTCATGGGTCACCACCAGCATGGTCATGCCCTCCTCGGCCAGCTGAATCATGGTGTCCAGCACCTCTTTGATCATCTCCGGGTCAAGCGCCGAAGTCGGCTCGTCAAACAGCATGATCCGCGGCTTCATACAGAGCGAGCGAGCAATGGCCACCCGCTGTTGTTGACCACCAGATAACTGACCGGGATATTTCAGCGCCTGCTCCGGAATTTTTACCTTTTCCAGATAGTGCATCGCAATTTCTTCGGCTTCTTTCTGAGGCGTTTTGCGCACCCAGATCGGTGCCAATGTCAGGTTTTCCAAAATTGATAGATGTGGGAACAGGTTGAAGTGCTGGAACACCATTCCCACCTCACGGCGGATCTTGTCGATGTTCTTGATGTCCGATGACAGCAGAGTACCATCCACTTTGATAGACCCCTTCTGGTGTTCTTCCAGCGCATTTATACAGCGGATCAGGGTGGATTTCCCTGACCCGGACGGACCACAGATCACAATTCTTTCACCGGTATTCACCGTCAAATTGATGTCACGCAAAACATGAAAACTTCCGAACCATTTATTCATGCTAGTGATGTCAATCGCCACCTTGTCGCTCACCTGCATGCGCGAGCGGTCTGCGTGGTGGTCAAGTTCTATTTCAGTCATAAAAGGTCACTCCTTTAGCGATGATCGGTTGCGAGTTTTCGCTCCAACCACTGGGAATATTGTGAAATGCCATAGCAGACGATGAAGAACAGCACGGAAGCGGCGATGAACAGCTCCCAATAAATACCGCTCCATTCGGTTGAGGCCAGGATCGGGCCGCGGATCATACCCACCAGATCGAACATGGCAATGACCGAAACCAGGGTTGTATCCTTGAACAATCCCACTGCTACATTGACGTTTCCGGGGATCGAGATTTTCAGTGCCTGAGGCAGGATGATCAGCCGCATGGCTTGGGCATAATCCAGCCCAAGGCTGTCAGCCGCCTCATATTGTCCGGTGGGCAATGCCGCCAGACCACCACGCACCACCTCAGCGATATAGGCCGCTGCGAACAGGGTCATCATGATGATAACCCGCAGGATCAGGTCAAAGTTGGTACCCGGCGGCAGAAAGTAGGCCAGAATAACGTTCGCCACGAACAACAGGGTAATCAGCGGAACCCCGCGAATAAACTCAATGAACAGCACACAGACCATGCGAACGATCGGCAGCTTGGATTGCCGCCCCAAGGCCAAGGCAACGCCTAATGGCAAGGCCAGCGAGATACTGACAACACCGAGGATCATGTTCAGCATGAAGCCGCCCATATTGCGTGAAGGAATGGCCTCCAGAAAAGGTGTCTCAGGGGTGATGGCCTCAACCACAAAACCGCCGAGCCACCAGACCAGAGCGGCCGCAGCCACCCCCGCCAAAAGTCCGGTGATAACAGAGCGGGGAACAAGCCGGGCATAGACCAGATAGCCGACAACAAAGCTCAGCCCGATGAGGATCGGAGTGTAAACCGTGCCGCCCCAGATCAGATAATAGGCCACCAAGGGGTAGGTGGCCGAAAAGTACAGCATCTTGCGTGGCAGGTGGGTAAAAAGAACCGGGGCAAGTGCTACCAACAGCAGCGCAAAGGCCAGAGTCGGGCGCCAATATTGATCGCTGGAATAGGTAAACCCGAACATGAGCTGATTCCAGCGTTCGGTAAGAACCGCAAAGCAGCCGCCAGTCGCGCCATCCAGCACCTCACGGCAGCCACGCAGACTTTCAGCCTGCCAGACCCCGTTCAGGAACCACGGCAAGGTGGAGGTGAGCAGGATATAGATCGAGAATATTGCCATCAGCGTCAGAATGCTGTTCTG
>CAYNXK010000020.1:0-7495 GCA_964401125.1 uncultured Aliiroseovarius sp. | reverse complement strand
TATTCGAGAACAGGTTCACTTTCAGCCAACGGACCAACCCGGCCTCAGAGGTCGGCGGCTCGGCCTGCGGCAGAGGCGTTTCCCGCACAAAGGCTATGGGGTTTATGTTTTTGTCAGCCATCTCAACGCTCCTTCAATTTGACGGAGTTGTTGTAAATATTCATCACAGCGGAAATACTCAGCGAGATGGCGAGATAGAACAGCATGAGTAGCAGCACCGCTTCAATGGCGCGGCCAGTCTGGTTCAAGGTAATACCCCCCAAAGTTGCCGTGATGTCAGCGTAACCAACTGCGATTGCCAGTGATGAATTCTTGGTGATGTTCAAGTACTGGGAAATCAACGGCGGAATGATAACGCGCAGGGCCTGAGGCAGGACGATCAGGTTCATGATGCGGCCCGGATGCATGCCTAGTGAGGCAGCGGCTTCGCTTTGGCCGCTGGGAATTGCCAAGATGCCGGCACGCACGTTTTCTGCGATAAAGGCACCCGTATAGACCGACAAGGCAAGCCACAGGGCAATAAGCGGCCGCCCAATCTGGACGCCTCCTTGAAAGTTGAAACCTGCGAGTGCAGGATATTCCACGCCAACTGGTCGACCCATGATGAAAAACATGATGATCGTCGGCACCAGCAGCAAACCAATGCTGGGCCAGAATGTGGGCAGTAGTTTACCCGACCCATAGAGCAGCTTTTTCACATAGCGGCGATAGGCGAATATGGCAATAATAGATGCGGCTAATGTCAGCACCACCATCATGGAGCCGTCATTCCAGACCGGCTTGGGAATATAGATCCCCCGGTTGGTAAAGGCGATGGCACCAAGCCACAATTCGCTGGTTGCCTCATCGCCGCGAAACGCCCTTGGGGCCGGCAATTGAGTAACAATACCATTTACTATCAGGATCCAGATCAGAACTGGAACATTGCGAAATGCCTCGACATAGATCGACATCATCTTTGCGACCAGCCAGTTGTTCGACAGGCGCAGAACACCGGCAGTCACGCCAAGCACAGTGGCTGTGATGATGCCGAGAAAGGCCACCAGCAATGTATTCAGAATGCCAACAAGGGCAGCGCGCCAATGGGTCGACTGGCTGGTATATTCGATCAATGTCTGATTGATGTCATAGCCCGCCGGCACACCGAGAAAAGCGAAGGATATGTTAAGTCCGGCAGCCGCTAGGTTGCTTATCAGGTTCATGCCAAGAAAGGCCATTACAACAATTATAACGAGCACTGTTATGGCTTGAAACGTGTAGCCCCGGTAGCGGGTATCGCTGAGCAACATCGACAGGCGGAACGTCGCCTTAGATGGATCTGTCATCGTGGACATATTATGAATCCCTGTTCCCGGATTTTCTTTGGTCGGCAGGTTATCCTGCACTATCTGACCCGGATTTTTCTTTGGTGGTAAAAAAGAGCGCGAGCATTAGCCCGCGCTCTTTGTTTTTCAAGCCTTACCGGAAAGGCGGTGAGTAAAGCAGACCACCGTCAGACCATTGCGCGTTCAAACCACGCGCCAGGCCGATCGGCGTGGAAGCACCAATATGACGCTCAAATATTTCGCCGTAATTGCCGCCAACCATGATCGCCCGTTTGGCCCATTCAGCATCAAGACCAAGCATTTCGCCCAAATTGCCTTCAGTGCCGAGGATACGGTTGATCTCGGGGTTATCGACGCCTGCGGAAAGCTCTTCGATATTGGCCGAAGTGATGCCAAACTCTTCAGCCGAAATCAGGGCATTCAGCGTCCAGCGTACAATGTCGCCCCACTCGTTGTCGCCGTGGCGCACAACTGGGCCCAGCGGCTCTTTCGAGATGATTTCAGGCAGGAATATGTGGTCATCCGGTGATTCAAACGTGGCGCGCGTTGCGGCAAGGCCTGATATATCGGTGGTGAACACATCACAAGCACCGGCCAGGTATTGCTGCTGAGCTTCAGCGTTGGTTTCAATCGGAACCGGCTGGTAGCTCATGTTGTTGGCACGGAAGAAGTCCGCCAGGTTAAGCTCGGTTGTAGTGCCGGTCTGAATGCAGACAGTAGCACCGTCCAGCTCCTTGACCGAAGATACGCCCAAATCCTTGGGGACCATGAAGCCTTGACCATCATAGTAATTTATACCGACAAAGTCGAACTTGAGGTCCACATCACGGCTGAAAGTCCAAGTGGTATTACGCGCGATCATATCAATCTCGCCTGCCGCCAAGGCGGTAAAGCGTGTTTTGCTGGTAGTCGGCACAAACTCAATAGCGTTCTGGTCACCCAGAACCGCAGCAGCAACAGCGCGGCAGATCGCAATATCAAAACCTTGCCAAACGCCATTTGCGTCCGGCGCGGCAAAGCCGACCAAGCCAGTGTTCACGCCGCAATTAAGCATGCCGCGTGCTTTGACATCGTCAAGCGTGCCAGCCATGGCGGCCGAAGCCGCAAGACCTGCAACAGTCAACGCGCCAAGAAATACGGTTTTTTTCATGATTACCTCTTCCTGATTTTTCACCCCTGAGGGCGTTACCCGGCCTGTGGCCGGTGATGATACTGAAAGGGTGTCCCCCTCAACAGAAAAGAGTTTGGTCGCAATCATCGCGAAACGTCAAGGGTTACATCAATATTTTTGCTGAAAATCCGTAACTTACATGTGTCTTTCTGTGCGCTCTCAACCAATGGCATTATTGCTGAGGGCATAGAATCTTGCTGCGCCAAAAAAGTCCCGCTTTTTCTGCTCACGCAAGGCAAAAGAATCCTCGTCCCGGCCCCAGGTTTGTTCTTGCCAAAGTTCATCCAAACAGGCGCGTGACCACAATTCCTCCAGTCCCAGCAAGCTATTAACAGTTGCAAACCCAATAATCAGAGAGCCAGATATGGCCACCAGATCGTGAAACGCGGCCAGCTCGAACATTGTCAGCGCATGCACGCGAGCAGCGAGAGTAGCAAGAGCCGCCTTGTCCTGCGGGCTGTGCATTATGCTGGAAACCGGCCGCAGGCGCGCGCCTAAATCACTTGCGGCCCAGTCAAGCAGCGGCTGCCAAAGTTCCGCCTGCCGCATCACAAGTTCCGCCGGTGCCGTGGCGCGATAACAAAGCAGGTCCGAATCACCGTAACCGGCGATCATCCCCGCCACCTCGTCAAACCCAGCGTTGACCTTGTCTATTGCCGCATTGGCCATGCGGGTGGCCGGCATTGTCGTTGGGTTTATCTTTTCGGCCTGGGCCTGCCATTCGGCGGCAACCATTTCTGCCAGCGCGCAGGTAGGCAGAACCAAAAGTACTTTTGCCGGAGTGAGTAGTGGCCGGGTGTCTAGATGCACGGCAAAGCCGCCTTTCACATCAACAACTTCGGCCTTTTCCCAGAACCGTTTTTTCATGCCTGCCCCCAAAACTTCTCCAAGGCCGGGCGCAAAGCACTGAAATTGTTTATTAATACATCAGCTCCGGCCTCTTGCAGGTCTTCGGCCTTATGGTAACCCCAGGTCACGCCGATGGTGCGAAACCCGGCGGCGCGGCCCATTTCAATATCATAGCTGGTATCACCAATCATTACGGCATGCGCCGCCTTGACCCCAGTTTCAGCCAGCGTTGCGGTCAACATGGAAGGGTGCGGCTTTGACGGGTGGCCATCAGCGGTCTGGCGGGTAACAAAGAATTGGTCAAAGTCATGCACCTTGCAAACATGATCCAGCCCGCGTTTTGCCTTGCCCGTTGCCACCCCCAGCAAAACCTCATCCAGCCCGTGAAGACTTTCCAAAGCCTGGCGCGCGCCAGGATAGAGCGGCGCTTCGGCCTCGCCACCACTTTCTTTATGCAAGGACACGAACGCCTGCTTATACAGACTTGCGGCCTCAGTTAGCGCCTCCGTGCCAAGGCCTGGCACCATCCTGTCTATCGCCTGCTCCAATGACAGACCAATGGTGGAAAGCACTTTTGTACGGCTAGGCAAAGCAACCCCCATACCCTCAAAGGCGCGCATCATTGCTGCCATGATAAAATCTTGACTGTCAATCAGGGTGCCATCTACATCAAAAACCACCAAACGCAGGGGCGAGTTTGGGGATAGGCTCATAAGCCGGCCTCATCACCAAACGGGTCGGCGGGTACATCATTTTCACTCCAGTCCAGGTAGCTCCAGGTGCGGGCCATGTGGTCCGGCAAGGGGGCTGTCACGGTCAGGTTTTTGTGCGTCGCCGGGTGCTTGAAAGTCAGGCTGCGCGCATGCAGGTGCAGTTTGCGTGAATGTTCACCCCCCAACCCAGCCCCCCAGCCATCACCAGGGTTTTCCTGCCCAGAGCCGCCATATTTCCCGTCCCCTATGATCGGGTGCCCCAGCTCGGCCATATGGGCCCGCAGCTGGTGAGTGCGGCCGGTGATCGGCACCAAAGCCGCCCAGCAAGCCCGCGCCGCCAGGGTTTCAAGAACCGCATAATCGGTGGTGGCACGCTTTGCACCCTCGACCTCATCAACCTGGCCCGGATGGATGCAGCGCATTTTTTCGCCTGCACCCTGCGCCCCATGGCCGCCCGACTTGACCAGCCCGTAACGAATTGTGCCCATGCGCGGCAGCGGTACACCCGCCACAATAGCCCAGTAAATCTTGCGAGTCTGACGGTCACGAAAAGCCCGGGTCAGCGCCCCGGCTACCGCGCGCGTGCGCGCCAGCAGCAGCACCCCGGATGTGTCTTTATCCAGCCGATGCACGAGGCGCGGCTTTTCTGATAACTCGAAACACAGCGCCTCGGCCATACCATCCACATGGCGGAGCTGTTTTGAGCCGCCCTGAACCGGCAAGCCGGGTGGCTTATTCAGAACAATAATATGATCGTCGCGGTAAAGCACGCAGGCGCGGATCATCTTGCCATCAGCCTCGCTGACATTGCTGCGGGTAATCCGTGGCGCTGCCTGATCCGGGTCTGGCAAGGGCGGCACCCGCACCTCTTGCCCCGGCCTCACGCGCACCCCCGGCTTGACCTTGGCACCATCCAGCCGGATCTCGCCCTTGCGGCACATCTTTTCAATGCGGCCCTGCGAAACATGCGGAAACTGGCGGCGAAACCAGCGGTCAAGCCGTTGCTCAGGCTCATCGGCCCCAACTTTGACAAGCTGCACCCGGCTCATGTGAGCGCCATTCTTGCGGCCATACCCCCGGCGACAATCGCCGTCAGTGACAGGATCACCGAGCCCGCCACATAAGCCCCCGCCAGCGCCACCTGCCCGCGCTCATAAAGGCTTAGCGCATCCAGTGAAAAAGCTGAAAATGTGGTGAATCCACCCAGAATGCCCACCACCAGCAAAGGCGCATAGGCGTCACCGCCCTTCTTTGCCAAAAAAACCATCAAGACCCCCATCAAAAACGAGCCAACCACATTGACCATCAACGTACCCCAAGGAAAGCCATGACCGATGATTCGGCTCATGCCCGCAGTCGCAAGGTAGCGCGCACTGGCCCCGAGCGCGCCGCCGATTGCGACCTGTATGAGTGGTGTTAACATGGCGCCTGTCTTGCGAGCCATGCGCCCGCTTGTCAACCACCCGCCCGCTTGCTGCGCTGTTTTGCAAAATAATCCAGCCGCCGCTTCAACTCTCGCTCAAAACCACGCTCCACCGGCTGATAATAAACCCCGCGCGCCATACCCTCGGGAAAGTAGTTCTGCCCGGAAAATCCGCCTTCGGCATCGTGGTCATAGGCGTAGCCATCGCCATAGCCTTGCGCTTTCATCAGCTTGGTCGGCGCGTTCAGGATATGTTTAGGCGGCGGTTCAGAGCCGGTCTTTTTGGCCGCCTGCATCGCGGCCTTGTAGCCGACATAGGCAGCGTTTGACTTTGGTGCCAGCGCTAGATAGGTCACCGCCTGCGCCAGCGCCAGCTCACCCTCTGGGCTGCCCAGACGCTCGTAAGTTTCCCAGGCATGCAGGCAAATGGCGTTGGCCTGCGGGTCGGCAAGACCGATATCCTCAACCGCCATTCTTGTCAGACGGCGGGCAAGGTAGCGCGGGTCTTCACCGCCAGTCAGCATGCGGGCCAGCCAGTATAGGGCTGCGTCCGGGTCTGAGCCGCGAATGGATTTATGCAGGGCTGAAATCAGGTTGTAATGTGCATCACCTGACTTGTCATATTGCGCCGCTCGGCGCATAAGCTTGCTTGATAATTCTTTGGTATTTAAAGGTTTTTCTGACTTCCAGGCAAATATCTGTTCGATCAAGTTCAAAACTGTGCGCCCGTCACCATCGGCCATTTCCAACAAGGCCTCGCGCGCATGCGCATCAAGCGGCAAAGCTGTACCAAGCTCCTGCTCAGCCCGTTGGGCAAGGCCCTCAAGGGCCGCCAGTGTCAGTCGCTTTAGCACCAAAACCTGCGCCCGGCTCAGCAAAGCCGCGTTCAGCTCGAACGATGGGTTCTCGGTGGTGGCACCAACCAACAGGATGGTGCCATCTTCCATATGCGGCAAAAATCCATCCTGTTGCGCCTTGTTGAAACGGTGTATTTCATCAACAAATAAAAGTGTGCCGCGCCCGTTAGCCCGCCGGATCTTTGCCGCGTCAAAAACCTTGCGCAATTCCGGCACCCCAGTAAAAATAGCGCTTATCTGGACAAAATGCAGGTCTGTCTCGCCAGCCAGAAGCCGGGCAATGGTGGTCTTGCCCACGCCGGGCGGGCCCCAAAACACCAGCGAGCCCAGACTGCCCGCCGCTAGCATAGAGCCAAGGGGAGCTTGTGCGCCAAGCACCTGATCCTGCCCGATCACATCCGCGAGTTTCTGTGGTCGCAAACGGTCAGCCAATGGGCGGGGGGCATCACCGCTTACGGGCATTGTCGAGAGGCTGTCAAAAAGATCAGGCACACACAGAGATTAGGGCGAGATCGGAATGAAGGGAAGATGCCTTCATGGTCTTTGATGAAATAATGGAAAAATCTGCGAAACCATGTTATGGATCATGGGTTCCGCCCAGCACAAAGGGAGCCACCTGTGAAAACCAGCGACGCTGATCTTATTAAGAAGCTGAATGGCCTATCCGAACGTGACCGCGCCAATTTGCTGGAATTTCTTGGCCGCTACCCTGAAATGAAGGAGGGGACAGAAGACCTCCGCAATTTTTTGGAAGCCTCGATTCATCTTCACAAAAATCCGGGGAACGGCTCACAACACTGAAAAAGGCCCCGCTTGCTGGCGGAGCCTTTTTATTCTTACAAGATGCTTACTGGTCAGTGGGTATTGCCAAGTTGTTGGCCTCTGATTGCGAAGTGTGGCCAAAGGTCGGCTCATGCCCCCATTTCGGCGGTGTAGTCGGTCCAGAGGCTAAATGCGTCGTTGCGGGTGTGGCGGTATGAGGTTGCGGTGAGTTGGTAGCGGCGGGACGAAAGATCAGGTTGATTTGATCAGGTGCCGACAGAAACCTCTGAGCCTGCCGATGTGCCTTGAACCCGCCAAATATTTTCTCTCGTTTGCGGGTCGGGGCTTTATGCCGGCTGGCTGCCACACAACCCGGTGTCACCGCCTGACAGGCA
>CAYNXK010000019.1:0-18753 GCA_964401125.1 uncultured Aliiroseovarius sp. | reverse complement strand
TTGCCAGCCCCACCGTCTGCCCGGTGGCAATTGCCCGGTCATTGCTAGCAAAGTCAAAGCGCACAACTTCCAGCCTGTCGCCATATATCAGGCGAGCTTCCGCCTCGGTCAGGCCCACCTGCGCCAACTCGGGGTCAGTATAAGTGACCCACGGGATATGGGAAACCTTTGCTTTTGAGGGCAGGCCAAACAGCATCGAGCGGATGATGACGCCTGCATGATAGCCGGCTACATGGGTAAATTGCAGCCCGCCTGCCACGTCACCAATGGCATAGATGCGGCGGTTTGAGGTGCGCAGGCTGGTATTGACCTTGATGCCGGAACGGCTGGGGGTGACACTTGCCGCCTCAAGGTTCAGACGTTCGGTATTGGCGCGCCGCCCAACCGCCACCAGCAGGTGCGTGCCTTTGAAGATACGGCCGTCTTTCACCACAACCTCTATAGCCCCCGCGCGGCCGCGAATTTCAGCTGCTATGGTGTTTTCTTCAATGGCAATACCGCGCGCCCGCAGCCTGTCCAGCACCATACTGGCCAGTTCGGCATCATCCTTGCCCAGTGCCTTCAGGCCTTCGATTACTGTAACTTCACAGCCTAGCGCCCGGTGGGCCTCGGCCATTTCCATGCCGATGGGGCCACCGCCAATAATCAGCAAATGGCCAGGCTTATCTTGCAGGTTGAAGATGCTCTCGTTGGTTGCGTAAGGCACATTCTCCAGCCCCGGAATGGGCGGCACTAAAGGTGACGAGCCGGTAGCGATGACAAAACGCCTTGCGCGGATTACGTGATTGCCCGCCTGCACCTCGCGGGCGTTTAGGAAGCGGCCGTATTCACAAATCACCCGCACCCCCAGCCCGGTGAAACGCCCAACTGAATCATGTGGGGCAATGGTGGCAATGGTGGCGGCAACATGGGCTTGTGCCGCCTGCCAGCTTAGCCCCGCTCGGCCTGCATATAGCAAAGCCTTTGACGGCACGCAGCCGTAATTCAGGCAATCCCCGCCCATCTTGTGGCCCTCCAAAAGCACCACACTTGCCCCCATCTGCACCGCAGCCGAGGCGACCGAAAGCCCGCCGGAGCCCGCGCCTATAACGCAGATATCGGTTTTGATCAGGCTCATATAAGGCGCCCTTTGCGGACCAGCTTCAGGAGCATTGGTAAAGCGGCCAGCGCACAGAGGCCTAGGATGGGCAACAAGATGTGTGGCTCGAATATAATGCCAAGGTTTGGGGTTTCTCCACGGGCAAACACCTCGCCCAGTCCGGCCCCGACCGAGGTATAGACCAGCCCGCCGGGAATGATGCCGATGAATGTTGAAATCACGAAGCGGTAGAGGGGCACCCCGACCATGGCAGGAATGAGGTTGGCCAGAAAGAACGGCACGGCAGGCACCAGTCGAATAAGGAACAACATGGACCACTGGTTTTCATCAATCCCGTCTTTGATCGCCTTGACCGTCCCGCCCCCGGCCTCCATGCGCGCTGCCAGCCTCTCGCCCAAGCCCCAGCGGGCAGCGAGAAAAATCAGCGTGGCCCCGATGGTGGCGGCCCCCACGTTGAACAGCACTCCGGGAAAAATGCCGAATAGAAAGCCGCCGGTAAGGGTGGCAATGGCCGCTCCGGGCAGCGAAAAGGCCACGATAGCCACATAGGCCGCAATAAAAAACAGCACGGCTGTCAGAAAGTTCGCATCACGGTAGGCCAACAGGGCCTCACGGTTTTGCGCCAATGCCTCAAAGCTCAGATAATCCCGCAGGGTGAAAGCCCCCACAACAGCCACCAGAAGAATAGCAATCAGCGGCAGGCGCTTTATGAGCGGGTGGCTTGGGCTTGGGCTGGGGCTTGGTATTTGGTCTGTCATCACGGCCTCGTTGTTTATTACCAGACCATGCGGGTTTGCTCATGCAATGCCCAGCCCCCCTCACGCCTGCTTGATATATGTTGAGAATTTGTTGCGGGATCAGTAGGTTTCTGTAACAAAACCCGACAAGGGCCGAAAAACCTGCTGGTTTTGTTACAAGCAGCGTTTGACTTGGCTTCTTGGGGCCATTATAGGCAAGGCTCATATTCACTCGGCCCCGAATCCACCGGGATTTGGCTGGCTAATGACGGAGACGGGCGATGAAACGCACATTCCAACCTTCAAATCTGGTTCGCAAACACCGCCACGGGTTTCGCGCCCGCATGGCTACCAAGGCTGGCCGTAAAATTCTCAATACGCGCCGCGCCAAGGGCCGCAAATCGCTGAGCGCATAAGCGCTTTTCAAAGGCCAGGAACATGAAACCGCCGGAATCTCCCGAACACAATGTGGAGAACATGCCCCCGGCGGTTTTCGTGCGTCTGCATGGGATGAGCAAACGCGCCGACTTTCTGGCAGCAGCCCGCGCCCCAAGAGTAGCAAAACCCGGCTTTGTTTTGCAAGCGCGCAGGCGGCATGACGAGAGTGATGCTGTGCGCATTGGCTTCACCGCCTCGAAGAAGGTTGGCAATGCGGTGGCTCGCAACCGGGCCAAACGCAGGCTCAGGGCTTTGGCACGCGCTATCCTGCCAGACCAGGCAAGGCCGGGCTGGGATTATGTACTGATTGGCCGGGCGGAAACCACTGCCGGGCGTGACTTCAAAGCATTGCAAACCGATCTGACTAAAGCTTTGACCCGATTGCACAAGCAGGGCTGATCGGATCCTGCAAAAAGGCTTACATTTTTATATCTGAATGTGTTACTATATTGGAATCGGACTATTTAGGGAGAAATGCGCCATGGCACTTGAAGTTGACGGAAAGACAGTTGCAACCAACGATAAGGGTTACCTTGAAGACATTCAGGACTGGACCAAAGATGTGGCAAAAGTCATCGCCGCGGGCGAAGAAATTGAGCTGACTGAAAAACACTGGGATCTGATCAACTATCTGCGCGAAGAGTTTATCGAGAATCGCGGCACCCAGCCCAACACCCGCGCCATCATCAAAGCAATGAGCGCTGAATGGGGTGTGAAGGTCAAACAGGGCGATCTGTATGATTTGTTTCCGCTGGACCCTTCAAAACAGGGCGGCATGATAGCCGGCTTGCCGGAAAGCCGCCGCAAGGGCGGGTACTGAGTTTTAGGGAACTGGGCTTTAGGGAACTGTGCTGGCAAAGGCTGTAAATGGCCCTATATGCTGGGCACAGACATTTAACTGAGGCCCACCCGCCATGACCCCGCTCGCCTATATCATTGCCCTGCCTGTGCGCACCTACCGATTGTTGCTTTCGCCGTGGGTCGGGCATGGCTGCCGCTATCAGCCGACTTGCTCGGCCTATGCGCTGGAAGCTCTGGAAAAGCACGGCGGCCTGAAGGGCGCATGGTTGGCGGCGCGGCGCATTGGCCGATGCCACCCGCTGGGCGGCCATGGTTATGACCCGGTGCCCGACAAACCCGATGCGGACAAAAACCAGAAGTGATTACACCCAAATATGCCGCAGGAAGCGGTTATGTTTTCTAGTGACTCTGGGCCAGAAAAAGCTATAAGAAATGGCGCAGATAGAGGCATTTAGGGGAGCTGACGATAGTGCAAAAACCAAACGGTAAAATCAAAAGCGACGTTTACGAAAAAGAGTTGGCGCGCCTGCAGGTCGAGTTGATCAAGCTTCAGGAATGGGTCAAGGAGACTGGCCACAAAGTGGCGTTGATCTTTGAGGGCCGCGACGCCGCCGGCAAGGGTGGCACCATCAAGCGCATTACCGAGGCGATGAACCCGCGCATCTGTCAGGTGGTTGCCTTGCCGGCCCCGACCGAACGCCAGCAGACCCAGTGGTATTTCCAGCGCTATGTGCAGCACCTGCCCGCGGCCGGCGAGATCGTTATTTTTGACCGCTCGTGGTACAACCGCGCCGGGGTTGAACGGGTCATGGGTTTTTGCACCGATAACGAATATCAAGAATTCATGCGCTCCTGCCCGGAATTTGAACGCATGTTGGTGCGCTCGGGGATTCAGTTGATAAAATACTGGTTCTCGGTATCGGATGATGAACAGGAGCGCCGCTTTCAAAGCCGCCTTACCGACCCGGCCAGACGCTGGAAACTCAGCCCGATGGACCTTGAAAGCCGCAAACGTTGGGTTGACTACTCCATTGCCAAGGATCTGATGTTCTCGCATACGGACATCAAGCAGGCTCCGTGGTATGTGGTGAATAGTGATATTAAAAAGCACGCACGCCTGAACTGCATCAGCCATTTTTTGTCGCTGATCCCCTATGAAGACCTGACGCCAAAAGAGATTACCTTGGAAAAGCGCCCACCGCAGCGCGGCTATGTGCGCCCGCCGATGGAAGACCAGACCTTCGTGCCGGATTTCCATAAAAGCTTGGAATAGGCCTGTCAGAATTGTGTTCTGTCGGCAACACCTGCGACAATCTGTCCCGCCGACTCTGGCTTTATGCTGTCCGTAATGTATGAAGCCTCTTGCAACGCAATAGCAAAAGGAGGGCGTTTCATGGATATGTATGTTTTCGCCAGGACCGGTCGCTATGAGCTTGCCTGTGCTTTGGGCTGGGGTTTCCACACCTAGCTCTGGCTGAAGCGCCCATTGGGCATTCCTGACATTCCGCGCATTTGCTCCCCTCACAGGGGCGCACAACCTGTGCCGGTTGTCTCCTCCATCATCAATTCGGGAGCCCGTCTGGCCTGACGGGTCATGAGTACATGTCACATAACTTGCAAAACACGCACGTCACACCAGCGACGGAAATTGAGATCCTGATCACTGCCCACGGCAAATGGCGGATCATACGGGCGCTGGCGGCGGCATTGGTGCGCACCAAACCCCCGCCACCACAGGCCTTGTCTGACCTCAGTCCACACCTGAGACGCGATATCGGGCTGGAGCCAGCTCCGCCTCCGGCGTCAACTTACTGGGAGTATCATCTATAAGCCCCCCACGAAAAACCCCACGAATGCTGCGGCACACCTAAAGCGTTTCGGCTTATACCTGAAGCAGGGATAAGCTGAAGCGCCGCAAGACGTCTAATGTTGTGGGCGTTGCGGGACAAACCCGTAACTCAGGTTTATCCCGCAACGCTTTAGCCCCGGCATTCGTGGCAGCACGGCTTTGCCGGTGCCCACACCCTTGCCCGCACCGCCGAAGCCGATTGTAAACATTTTTGCGCGAGCAACGAGCTACCCGATCATCCCATGTGATCTCTGCGGCTTACAGAACAGGGTGCAACGACAGCAAGAAGGCATGCTGGACCCGGAATTATTTAATTTTGCCGACCTGAGCCTGCAAAAACCGAATTAATTCGAATTTGAACGAATTCGCGGACGCTTCACGGCCGCGTGTTAACCTGCGATTGACCAGAACCCCGTACGTTTCCCTCAAGGCATGCCGCCAATGGAGGAAACAGCATTGGGTTTATTTAGTGAGGGGAGCGCGCAAAGGCTCCGGCACAACATTCGTACTGTCCTTGTTGGCCCGCAACTTGCGGCCTTTCTGCCAGCATTGTTTCTTCTTGCCTTTTGGTTCGGTGGTGAAGGAATGTTGTTGTTTTTGGCCGTGGTCTTTCCGGCCATTCTGGCGCTGACGGGTCTGGCAACCCGCTCTGGTCCCAATAATAATTGGGCTGCTGATCCGGTTACCGGTCTGCCCTTGCGTGAAACATTGATAGCACATCTGAACCGGGGTTTCGGCAAGGCCGGGGCACAGGTTGCCAGTGATCAGGTTTGTCTGGTGCTGGAGGTGGATGACACACAGATTTTACGCGCCCGCCACGGCCATGTTGCCGCCGACAGGCTGCTGCGCGAATGCGCTGACCGGTTGCGTGAAATGCTACGGCCGGAAGATATGGTAGCAAGCCTTGGCGATGGGCGCTTCGGGATTGTTATGAAGGGCAGCAGGCGGCTGGATCTGGAGGCTTTGATTGGAATTTCAGGCCGCTTGCAGGAAATTGTTGGTGAGCCGTTTTCAGTTGATGAAACCCGAATTATCGTGACCGGCAGTATTGGCTTCTGCCTGCCTTCGCGTGCTCCGGCACATACCGGAGAATCATACCTCAACGCCGCTGAAAGTGCGCTTGAAGCTGCGCAAAAATCCGGACCAGGCTCGGTACGCGCCTTTACATCCTCGATGAAGAAACAGGCCGGGCCTTCCGGGTTTGCCGGCAAAGAGGTGCTGAAAGCTTTGGAAGAAGGGCAGATTATCCCATGGTTCCAGCCACAAATATCCACCGATACCGGGAAATTGACCGGATTTGAGGCTTTGGCCCGTTGGCAGCACCCGCAAAAGGGCCAAATTTCCCCGGCCGCTTTTCTGCCGGCCATTGCCAATGCAGGATTGTTTGAGCGACTGGGAGAAATAATTTTGTTCAAATCCCTGACAGCGCTCAGAGAGTGGGACAGGGCTGGTATAGAGGTGCCTAATGTTGCGGTTAATCTATCAGCGGACGAGCTTAGAAATCCGAAACTATATGACAAAATTCGCTGGGAGCTGGACCGGTTTGAACTTGCACCAGAGCGCTTGACACTGGAGATTTTGGAAAATGTCGTCGCTGATAGTGAGGATGATACAGCCACCCGTAACATCGCAGCCCTCTCAAAGCTCGGTTGCCGCATTGATTTGGATGATTTTGGCACGGGCCATGCCTCCATCACCAATATCCGCCGTTTTGATGTGCACCGGATCAAAATAGACCGCTCGTTCGTAACTCATGTGGATACGGACCCCGATCAGCAAAGCATGGTTGCCGCTATCCTGACCATGGCCGAGCGGCTGGGGGTTGAGACGGTTGGTGAAGGGGTGGAAAGCGTTGGCGAACACGCAATGCTGGCGCAGTTGGGCTGTGGCCATGTTCAGGGCTATTCCATTGGTAAGCCAATGCCATTTGAAGAAACTGCGAACTGGGTGGAAATGCAACATGAAAAACTTGTCAAAGCACCGGGTTTTGAAAAACGCGCCTGACCCCCCCCTCCTCAATCAATTTACCTTACAGAGACCTCTACGAAACTCAAGGATGCCTTATTGAATTTCCACGAATTGGTTTAATCCACCAGTTTCCAGTCGGTCAACTTCAGCGAAAATCCAGATAATCTCCTCTTCCGACTTCCATTGCCTGGCAGGGCATATTATGCCCGAGAAGAGCGTCGTCTGGACAACAAAATACCGTTACAAGGCTCTGCGCGGCCCGATGCGGGAGCGTATCCGCGAAATCATTCGCCAGACCTGCTGTGAACTTGGGGTGCATATCGAAAAGGGCGTGCTGTCAACGGACCACGTGCATATGTTCATATCGGTGCCGCCGCATCTGGCGCTGTCCAAGGTTATGCAGCGCATCAAGCGGCGGTCATCCTACAAGATCCAGCGCGAGTTTCCCGAGCTGCGAAAGCGTTACTGGGGCCAGCGGTTTTGCCTTCTCCGGCATGCAAACATGCCCTGTCAGGTGACAGGCGCGTGGATATTTCTCGACCATGTCCGGAAATGTTACCGACGCTGTCATACTTCAGTATCTTGAGTTGCACTCAAAACGGGAACCTACCGGCGTCAGCCGGTAGTCGTTCAGTTAGGGATTGGTATACTTTGGCATGAGACATAGCTTGCAAACCCAGCCAGCCATTTTTGCTCTGAGTGAGCTTTTTACCAACCATATCTGAGGAATATTGGATGAGACCATGGCCCAGCTTAAGGTGCCGCAGGTGGTCCTGTCCGAAGGGCAGATTGTGGTGATTGAGGCCACCCTATTTGAAGCGGCGTAAAGCAGGGCCAGCACCGCCGATCCCGAAGCAGGGTCGCGTGTAAAGGTTAATGTGAAGGGTAAATCTTAGGCAGTCTGGGGCTTTCAGGCCTTTGTAAGTGCTGACGAGGGTGGGCTTGTCCAACGTGACCCGCGGCCGCGTTGAAGCCCTCTTTGGCCAGATGGAACCTGCAAAAGGGTGCAAGATAAAGGCAAAATTACGGCTGAACCGCCAACCAGAACCCGGCCAAACAAGCCCAGCCCTTTCCCACCTGCCGGAACAAACCAAACCACGGTATCGCAAAAAACACGCACCGCTCTGAAAGATTTTCCAATCCACCCGCTCAATGGCTTTCGCAGAGGCCTCTTGAAGCCTTTAACTGCCCACAAAGCTACTTTTACGTTCTTCATGTCACATTTTTGGGTCTAAAACCGCTTGACCTTTGGCCATGCGCCCTGTTGAACCTCTCTGATTGGAAATGAAGGGGTACGGGTGGTGATGAACGACCAGAATAAAAACCTGATAATGGCAACTTTGCTCAGTTTTCTGGTGATTACCGGCTGGGTGATCCTGTTTCCGCCGCCGGCACCTCAGGCAGATCTGACTACACCTAACGCTGCAGAAATTGCTGCTTCGAATCAGGCTGTGCCCCCGATAGCAGGCAGTAGCGGCACTGCCATGGCACCCGCCGAGGCAGGCCAAGCCATTGCACTACCGACTGCTCTGGCGCAAGCCGGGCGCATTTCCATCGACACGCCCGAGCTTTCCGGCTCCATCTCGCTGCTTGGTGGTCGCATTGATGAGCTGCGCCTGAAATCCTACCGTGAAGATATCACACCGGAATCAGAGATCGTTACCCTGTTCAGCCCCGAAGGTGAGGTTGGTGCCTATTATGCGCTGCATGGCTGGGCACCAGCGGGCGATCTGGGTCAGGACAATGTGCCCGGGGCAACAACCTTGTGGCAGGTCGAAGGTAATTCAGATCTGAGAGTTGAAAGGCCGGTATCCTTATTTTGGGATAATGGTGACGGATTAAGATTTAGGCGGCAAATTTCCGTAGATGACAAATTCATGTTTACCATCACTCAAAGCGTTCGGAACACCGGGGTAAGGGTTGCCCGTCTCGCCCCTTACGGTGTACTGCGCCGCCACGGTGAGCCTGATGACCTAAAGGGGTTTTTCATCCTGCACGAAGGCGGTATTCGCCAGTCCGGCGAGGAGATGGGCGAGTACAGCTATAAGAACCTGCGCAATAAAAACGCACATTCCGTTTGGGGTAGTGCCGCTGATGTCGTCGAGGTGCAGGCCAATGGCTGGATCGGCTTTACCGATCACTACTGGATGACCACGCTGATCCCGGCTTCAGACCAGAGCTTTGATGCTATCTTCAAGTATTATGCCAACACGGGCCTTTTTACCGCCTGGTCGCAGCTTGAAACCATGGAGGTTGCGCCAGGTACGACCGCAAGTGTTACAACGAGGCTGTTTGCCGGGGCGAAAGAATGGGATGCTATCCGCTATTATGAAGAGGAAGGTGGGGTTTACCAGTTCATCGACTCGATCGACTGGGGTTGGTTCTTTTTCCTGACCAAACCGATGTTTGCCCTGCTGCATTGGCTGAACGGTGTCATTGGAAATATGGGTTGGGCAATTGCCGCCCTGACATTTGTAGTCAAAGCCGCGCTGCTGCCACTGGCCTATAAATCCTATGTCTCGATGGCAAAGATGAAAGAGCTTCAGCCGGAAATGGAGAAGCTGAAAGAGCGTGTTGGTGACGACAAGCAGAAGATGCAGCAAGAAATGATGGCGATGTACAAGAAGGAAAAGGTCAACCCGGCCTCTGGTTGTCTGCCTATCCTGCTGCAAATTCCTATTTTCTTCGCGCTCTATAAAGTGATTTTTGTCACTATTGAACTGCGCCACGCGCCATGGTTTGGCTGGATACGCGACCTTTCGGCCCCAGACCCCAGCTCAATCCTGAACCTGTTTGGCCTGCTGCCATTCATGCCGCCCGAGCAAGGCACAATGCTTGCCATCATTTCGTTGGGCATCCTGCCGATCCTGCTTGGTATCTCCATGTGGCTGCAACAAAAGCTCAACCCATCGCCGACCGATAAAACACAGGCGATGATTTTTGCCTGGATGCCTTGGGTGTTCATGTTCATGCTGGGTCAGTTTGCCAGCGGCTTGGTGCTTTACTGGATCACCTCGAACACGCTGACATTCATCCAGCAATATGTGATTATGCGCATCAACGGCCACAAGCCGGATGTGTTCGGAAATATACTAAAAAGCTTACAGAAAAAGCCAAAGGATGAGGGATGACGCCTCTTGTTGCCGAGATATGGCGTCACCCGATCAAGGCGCATGGCCGCGAAACACTAGCGCATATTCTGTTGAGTGCTGGCCGCACTTTGCCGTGGGACAGACGCTGGGCGGTGGCGCATGAATTGGCTCAGATAGATTTTGAAAACCCGGAATGGGCGCCCTGCAATAACTTTTCACGCGGTGCAAAAGCGCCCGAATACATGGCAATCACCGCACATTGCGATCTGCATACCGGGACCGTGACACTTAGCCACCCAAAGTTAAAAGATCTGACAATAAACCCGGATGATGAAGGCGATTCAGGCAGACTCATCCAGTGGGTAATGCCGATAACCCCCGGCAACCGGGCATTACCGGCCCGGATAACCCGTGCTAAAAACCGCGGCATGACCGACACTGATTTTCCGTCAATTTCTTTGGTCAACCTAGCGTCACATAACGAGGTATCGGCCCGGCTGGGCCGTGATATTTCTCCACTGAGATGGCGTGCCAATTTGCTTTTGGAAGGGCTGGAGCCATGGGTTGAGCGCGCTTGGATTGGCAAACACATCAGGGTAGGCCGGGCCGAACTTGAGGTGCGCGAGCACATTACACGCTGCCTTGCCACCACCGCTTCTACGCGCACCGGCAAGCGTGACGCGGATACACTTGGCGTTCTTGAAACCGGTTGGGGGCACCAGCAAATGGGCGTTTACGCCGTGGTTACAAAATCTGGTGATCTGCGCCAGGGTGACAGCTTCGAGGTGCTGCCATGAACCTCACATTCCCTTTGGTCGAGCCACCGGATGATCTGGCGCGTGAAACCGGCCGGCGCCTTTTTGCAAGTCAAACCGACTTTCTGAAGGGCGTCGTGGCCATGGATGGTCTGCCTGCCGCGGACCGGGTTGAGGTTTGCTTTGCCGGGCGCTCAAATGTAGGTAAAAGCTCACTGATTAATGCCTTGACCGGGCGTAAAGGTCTGGCGCGCGCCTCCAACACGCCGGGGCGCACGCAAGAGATCAACTTTTTCACCACGACCGGCGGCCCTTATCTGGTTGATTTGCCCGGCTATGGCTATGCCAACGCGCCTTTGCCAGTGATCGAAAAGTGGCAACGCCTGCTCAAGGCCTATCTGTCAGGCCGTGCCTCGTTGCGCCGCGCTTTCGTTTTGATTGATGCACGCCACGGGGTGAAGCCGGTTGATGAAGAGATCATGTCACTGTTGGATAGTGCGGCTGTTACCTTTCAGGTGGTGCTGACCAAGGCCGACAAGATGAAGGATAAAGACCGCGCCGACATACTGGATCAGGTGCGCAAGGCATTGGCAAAACACCCGGCGGCTTATCCGGAGCTGGTGCTTACCTCGGCGGAGAAGGGGCTGGGAATAGGAACCCTCCGGGCGATTATTGCTGGCATTTGACAACACAAATGCTTGCATAACAGGGGGCCAAGGGCATAACACAGAGGCCGACGAGGACCTGAGCCATGAAGAAGCAGAAAATGAACCGCGACTGGATAGCCACCGCCCGTACCCTATCTGAAGCCCTGCCGTTTTTGCAACGCTATGACGGGGCTACGGTTGTCATAAAATTTGGTGGCAATGCCATGGGTGATGATGAAGCCATGGCCAGTTTTGCCCGTGATATCGTGCTGATGCGCCATGTGGGGGTGAACCCTGTAGTGGTGCATGGGGGCGGGCCGATGATTAACGAAATGCTTGCGCGTCTGAACATAAAAAGCCGCTTTGAAGGCGGTAAGCGGGTGAGCGATGCTGCCGTTGTTGAGGTGGTCGAGATGGTGCTTTCGGGCCGGGTGAACAAGCGTATCGTGCAGGCAATAAATGCCGAGGGTGGCAAGGCTGTGGGCCTGTCGGGCAAGGATGCCAATCTGATGATCTGTGAGCAGACCGACCCCAAGTTGGGCTTTGTCGGCACGCCTGCAAAAATGGACCCGTCAATTTTGCGTACCTTGTTTGCTGACGAGGCCATTCCGGTCATTGCGCCTATTGGGGCGGGTCAAAACGGTGAAACCTACAACGTTAATGGTGACACCGCCGCCGGGGCCATTGCCGCCGCCTTGAAAGCTGATCGCCTGCTGTTGCTGACTGATGTGGCAGGCGTAAAAAGTGCGGCAGGCGAGGTGCTGACCGAGCTTACCACAGTACAGATCCGCGAGCTGACCGCCGACGGCACCATTTCTGGCGGTATGATTCCGAAAACCGAAACTGCTCTGGCTGCCATTGACGGCGGCGTGCGGGCTGTGGTCATTCTGGATGGGCGCGCCCCAAATGCTTGCCTGCTGGAGCTATATACCGAGCATGGTGCTGGCTCAATCATCCGGTCCTGAAGCACGGGCAGGAGCAAGGGCGGGAGCAAGGGGCCAGCCCCTCACGTCGAAACTCTTGGGAGTTTCAACGTACACCCCGGAGTATTTGGGCCAAGATGAAAGGGGAAAAAGGCAATACTTCGCGGAAATGTGTATTGAGTTTGCGCCGATGCTACCTACATTCCCCCCATGGAAAATGAAGCTCTTATCCGAGGCGTGGTCTTTTTGGGGCTGTTCGTGCTTTTTGCCGGAATTGAAACACTTGTGCCGCGCAAAGTGCGCAGTCAGCCGCGCCTGACGAGGTGGTTTACCAACCTCATGATGATCGTCTTTGGCCGCGCGACGGTTTGGCTGATGGCTTTGGTGCTGCCTGTTCTGGCTGTGGCTGCAGCGTGGGATGCGGGCATTCTGGGCTTTGGGTTGCTGAATGTCATTGACCTGCCCTTTTGGGTTGAGGTTTTACTGGCGATCCTGATCCTCGATTTTACCATCTGGCTGCAACATCTGGTGTTTCATAAAGTGCCTCTGCTGTGGCGGCTGCACCGGGTACATCATGCGGACCGAGATATTGATGTGACCACCGCGTTGAGGTTTCACCCGGTTGAGATTGCCGCCTCCATGTTGATCAAGGTCGGGGTTGTTTATCTGATCGGTGCGCCGGCCCTTGGTGTGATATTGTTTGAGATTATCCTGAATGGCACCGCTATGTTCAACCACGCCAATATGCGCCTGCCACTGGGGCTGGACCGCGTGGTGCGTCTGTTTTTGGTCACGCCTGATATGCACCGGGTGCATCATTCGACACACCGCCATGAGCATGACAGCAATTACGGCTTTGCCCTGTCGATCTGGGACCGGCTGTTTGGCACCTATATTGACCAGCCGCAGGAGGGACATGACAAGATGGTCATTGGTCTTGAATGGCAGGATGACAGCCCCTCAAAGCTGGGCTGGACCCTGTTGCTGCCCTTTCGGAAAAAATAAACTGGCGGGCCTTGCCGGCTTAGCCAGACTTATGCAAAGTTGAACCAGCCGATTTTCTATTTGCGAGTGTACCCGCTACCATGACTTTGCGCCTAATTCTGACCCGCCACGCGAAATCAAGCTGGGATGATCTTAGTCTTGATGATCACGACAGAGTGCTAAATGCACGCGGCCGCGCTTCGGCGCAGGCTATCGGCTCCTGGCTTGCAGAAAACCATTATTTGCCGGATCAGGTGCTGGTTTCCAGTGCGGCGCGGACTCAGGAAACATGGGCGCAGATTGCTACAAGGCTGCCCGCCCCCCCCAAACCTGACATTCGTGGCGGCCTGTACTTGTCCGGGCCGGACCAGATGCTGGGCTTCTTAAAGGCCGCTTCGGGCCAGGTGGTGATGCTGATTGCCCATAACCCCGGCTCGGCCTATCTGGCGGAAGCGTTGGCGGTGGCTCCCCCGGCAGATGCCCGGTTTCAGAAATACCCAACTGGGGCCACCACGATCTTTGAGTTTGCCGCCGACCACTGGGCCTCAATAGGTTGGGGAGCTGGAAATATCAGCCGCTTCATCGTACCGCGAGACTTGCTGCCCTCGACCTGAATATGCGACTATTTCCATGGGTTGGTTAGGTGCCGTCATGAAATTGTGCTGTTCTGTCTGAAAAACAAAGCCAACCCGCAGGAATTTGATAAATGCCTGAGCCTCTTACTGTACCACAGCTTTTTCCGCTCGGATCTGATGCCATTATTGTGCGCTTTTCGCTGGCTCCTGAGCCGGATGCCAATATTGCGGCGCAGTCTTTTTGCCGGGCAGTGGAGGCGGCTGATCTGCCGGGGCTGGTTGAAATTGTGCCGTCTCTGGCTTCGGCCATGGTGTTGTTTGACCGGGGCCGGGTGGCGCGGGCACAGGTGTTGGCGGGGTTAGAGCGCATCCTGAGCGGCTCTGACTGGAAGCAGGCAACCTTGCCCGCCGCCACACGGCGCTGGATCATTCCGGCGGTGTTTGGCGGCATATATGGCCCGCAGTTGGTGGAGGCGGCAATCTGTGCGGGCTTGAGCGAGGCGCAGGCTTTGGCTGATCTATCCACCACATCCCTGCATGTGCTAGCTATCGGCTTTGCGCCGGGCCAGCCCTATCTTGGCCTGCTGCCGGCGCAGTGGAACATCCCGCGTATGTCTGCTCTGACCCCACTGGTGCCCGAGGGCGCGCTGGTGGTGGCCCTGCGGCAAGTGGTGTTGTTTGCCAACCCATCAGTGACCGGCTGGCGCCATGTGGGGCAATGCGCCTTCCGCCTGTTTCGCCCCGAAGCCTCCGAGCCATTTCCTTTGCTGCTGGGCGATGAAGTGCGCTTTGAAAGGGTTGCCGCGTCTGAGTTTGCCGCCATACAGGCAGGTGAGGCTGCCGGGGCGCATGTGGCACGTTGCGAGGTGCTGGGATGAGCCTCCGGCTGGACATAATCAGCGCCGGGCCAGCGGTGAGCGTGCAGGATCTTGGCCGCCCCGGCCACCTTGCCAACGGCCTTTCGCGGGGCGGGGCCGCCGACCGGATGGCCTTATTTGAAGCGGCGGCACTGCTGGGGCAGGGCAGGGTGGTCTCCAGCATCGAAATGGCAGGTATAGGCGGGCGTTTTAGTGTTACCGCACCCATGCGTTTTGCCCTGACCGGCGCGCCGATGCAGGCCCGTATTGATGCAAAGCCGCTGCGCTGGCAAGCCAGCCACAGGCTTTGTCCGGGGCAGGTGCTGCATATTGGTGGTGCAAAAACCGGTGTGTTCGGCTACCTCACTCCGGCGGGCGGGGTGGCAACAAAGCCGATTTTGGGCAGTTGTGCAGCGCATCTGGCAGTGGGGCTGGGGAGCCTCTTGCGGGGCGGTGGCTACCTGCCCATTGGCGCTGACCCAAGCCCGGATGCCAGCCCCATGATTCTGCCTTTTACTGATCGCTTTTCAGGCGGTATTTTGCGCTTCATGCCCGGCCCGCAGACCGACCTGTTCGCGCCCGAAACCCTTGCCGCTTTTTTGGTGGAAAAGTTCAGACGCAGCCCTACCGGCAACCGTCAGGGCGTGCGCTTGGACCATGAGGGCGTGCCGTTTGCCGCTGCTGTGCAGGGCATCGCCTCAGAGCCAATCATCCCCGGTGACATCCAGATGACCGGCGATGGCGTGCCATATGTGCTATTGAGCGAATGCCAAACCACCGGCGGCTATGCCCGCATCGGCACGGTGATTGCCGCTGACCTGCCGCTTGTGGCGCAGGCTCCGCCGGGGGCGGGCCTGTCGTTCACGCAGCTGACAGTTGAGCAGGCCGACGGGACTTACCGCCCGGAAGCGACGCTGATACCCGGCCTACGCAAATCCCTGCGCCCGATGCTGCGTGATCCGCATGACATGGGCGACCTTCTGAGCTACCAGTTGATTAGCGGTGTGGTTACTGGGGGCGAGGAATAGGATGCAGGCAAAAGTTGATCTCAACTGCGATATGGGCGAGGGTTACGGGCGCTGGCGCATGGGCGATGATGCGGCCCTGCTGGATATTGTCACCTCGGCTAATATTGCCTGCGGTTTTCATGCCGGTGATGCCGATGTGATGGCGGCAACCATGGCGGCGGCGGTTATACGCGGTGTTGGTATTGGTGCGCATCCGGGTTTTGACGACAGGCAGGGTTTTGGCCGCCGTCGCATGCACCTTTCTCACACAGAGCTGGCAAATCTGGTTACCTACCAGTTGGGGGCGGCGCAGGCCATGGCGCGCGCAGCGGGCGGGCAGGTCCGGCACCTGAAGCTACATGGCGCACTTTCCAACATGGCCACAGAGGATGCGGCTATTGCCCGCACCTGCTTTGAAGCGGCCCTGAAGGTGCAGCCTGACATCATCATCATGGTGCTGGCAGCGACAAAAATGGAGGCGGCAGCGCGCGCACTTGGCTGCAATTGGGCCGGCGAGATTTTTGCTGACCGCGCCTATGAAGATGATGCCTCGCTGCTGGACCGCGCCAAGCCCGGTGCTGTGCTGCATGAGGCGGACATTGCCGCCAGCCGCATCCTTGCGATGCTTGAGGAAGGCGCGATCATTACGGAGAGCGGCAAACGCATTCCAACCCGGATAGATACGATCTGCCTGCATGGCGACACCCCGGAAGCCGTGGCAATGGCACTGGCTTTGCGCGCCCGGCTGGAAAGCGCCGGAGTGAAACCCACACGACTTTAGCTGCCAACGGGCAGAAAAATTTGTATTTTGGGTTAGACAATTTCCCGCGTTGCAATAAGCTCGCCTGTTCAGATAATACGCATCAGCCAGCCGGGGAGCAGCCATGCAATACCACACGCCATCCTCCTTCAGTGAAGCCATGACACTGGCTGTAGATGCCTGCGGCAGCACGCGCTTTTTGGTAGGCGGCACTGACATACTGGTGCAGATGCGCGCCGATATTTTCACACCAGATGTGATGATCGACCTCAAGCAGATCCCCGGTGTTGGCGAAATCAGCCATGAGGCTGATGGCGGCTGGACCATTGGCGTGGCCGTGCCCGGTGCTGTGATGCGCGAACATTCTGCCCTTGGGCGTGACTGGCCGGGGTTGGTTGAGGCGGTTGACCTGATCGGCTCTACGCAAGTGCAGGGGCGCGCCACCATGGTGGGCAACCTGATGAATGCCTCGCCTGCCGCCGATGCAGTGCCGGCGATGATTGCCGCTGCAGTTGAAGTCAGCATTCAAGGGCCGGATGGTGTGCGCCGGATGGCGGTAGAGACTATTCCCACCGGGCCGGGGCAAACCGCGCTGACCAGAGGCGAGCTGATTACGGCGGTTCATATACCGGCGCGCGGCCGGCAGGGTGGTGACGCTTATCAGCGTTTCATTCCGCGCAGCGAGATGGATATTGCCGTGGTTGGCTGCGGGGTGAACTTGCGGCTGGAGGGCGGTAAAGTAGCCGAAGCGCGGGTGGCGCTGGGCGCTGTGGCCCCCACCGCTTTGCTGGTGGCACAAGCAGCGCAGGCCATCATCGGCACCTCGCTTGACGAGGCAGCTTTGCAGGCGCTGAGTACCGCCACCATTGCCGCCTGCGCTCCGATTGATGACAAGCGCGGCACTGCGAAATTTCGCAAACATGTGGCCGGGGTTTTGGTGCGGCGGGTCACCTTGCAGGCCTACCGGCGGGCAGGAGGCGAGGTATGAGCAACATCCATGTCAGGGCAAATGTGAATGGCGACAATATCGAGTATCTCTGCGATACCCGCGAGACTTTGCTTGATGTTTTGCGCGACCGGCTCATGCTGACCGGCACCAAGGAAGGCTGCGGCACCGGCGATTGCGGTGCTTGTTCAGTGATGCTTGACGGGCGGCTGGTCTGTTCCTGCTTGGTACTGGGGGTTGAGGCCGAGGGCAAAAGCATTGAGACTATCGAGGGCATGGCGCATGGTAAAAAACTGCACCCGTTGCAGGCCAAGATCATTGAACATGCGGCCCTGCAATGCGGCATCTGCACGCCGGGCATTCTGATTGCGGCAAAGGCGCTGCTGGAGCGCAACCCGGACCCTGACGAGAGCGAAATCCGCTACTGGCTGGCGGGTAATCTGTGTCGGTGTACGGGATATGACAAGATTATCCGTGCGGTGCAGGATGCGGCGGCGCAAATGCGCGGGATGGCAAAGGGGAAGCATAATGGCACTTGATGAATATAAAGCACAAACAGGCGGGGCGGATGGCGGTGCCCGTAAATCCAGCTTCAAAGTGGTGGGAACCCGGCCCGACCGGCCTGACGGGGTTGATAAAGTTACCGGGCGCGCCCGCTTTGGCGCAGATGCCACCGCGCCGGGCATGCTGCATGCGGCAATTCTGCGCAGCCCTCATGCCCATGCCCGTATTGTCTCGGTAGATGCCTCAAAAGCGCTGGCGCTGGAGGGGGTCAAAGCCGTGGTCACGCGTGCTGATTTTGCTACGGGTCTCACCGGCGAGCTGTGGAATGTGCTGGAAAATGTCATGGCCGGAGAGACCGCCCTTTATGATGGCCATGCCATTGCTGCCATTGCCGCCACCTCGCAGCTTATTGCCCGCGATGCGCTGAAGCTCATTAATGTGGAATACCAGATATTGCCCCATGTGACCGATGTGGATGAAGCCATGCAAGCCGGCGCACCGGTGATCCGCGCCGGGGCTGCCAATGCCAGCGTACCTGAAGGGCTGCACCCGAATGTGGTGCGCTATCATGAAAGCGGCCATGGCGATGTGGAAGCGGGCTTTGCCGAGGCCGATCTGGTGCTGGAAAGAAAATTTACCACCGCCGCCACCCATCAGGGCTATATTGAGCCACATGCCTGCCTTGGCAGTATGGGAGATGATGGCAAGGGCGAGCTTTGGTGCACCACGCAGGGCCACTGGAACGTGCAAAAACTCTGCGCTGCCCTGCTGGGGACGCAAACCAGCGCCATTCGGGTGACCGCATCAGAGA
>CAYNXK010000018.1:0-18822 GCA_964401125.1 uncultured Aliiroseovarius sp. | reverse complement strand
CATGTTTACCCGCGAAAGCCAAGGCCCTGCCGGTGCCGCAGCACTCTATATGGTGGACATAACCGGGCGTAATCTGCGCCGGGTCACAACACCGGGAGCGGCCTCAGACCCCTCTTGGGGGCCGTTGCAGAACTAGGCATATTCAAAGTCGGTGCAAGATGTTAAACTGGCGCAAACGAGCACAAAGAAAACAAAGGACAGGACAATGAAACATCTTACCAAAGTGGCGCTTCTAGTGCTGGCAATGTCGGCAGCCGCCTGTACCAATGCTGGGCGCTTTGACAATAATGCAACCGGGGCAAATGCCGGGATGAGCGGGGCCATTGTGCCGGGATCAGCGGCAGATCCGGCCAGCCCAGCCTATTTCCAGCAAACCGTTGGTGACCGGGTATTGTTTGTCGTGGACCAGAACACGCTCACCCCTGAGGCGCGTGATGTTTTGACCAAGCAGGCCACATGGCTGATGGAAAACCCTGCCTTCAGCGCGATTATCGAGGGCCATGCCGATGAGCGAGGCACGCGCGAATACAACTTGGCGCTGGGCGCCCGCCGGGCTTCTGCGGTGCAGAATTTCCTGATTGAGCGCGGCGTGGCGGGCAACCGCTTGCGTACTGTCACCTATGGTAAGGAACGGCCACTCCGGATTTGCTCGGATGAATCCTGCTGGATGAAAAACCGCCGGGGGGTTACGGTAATTTCGGCCGGTGGCCTGACCAGCTAACACGCAAGACAAGGAGCGGGGTATGCCTGTGAAAAATATTTTTGCCTTTGCGGCTCTGATTGCTGTGCTTGGGCTGAGCCTGCCCGCGATGGCGCAGGACCGCACCCAGACGCTGGCTGATATAAGGCAGGAATTATCCGTGCTGTTTGTGGAAATTCGCCAACTCAAGACCGAGCTTTCCACCACTGGCGCACCTTCCGGCTCTGGCTCCGGTGGCTCGGTATTGGATCGGGTCAACGCCATTGAGGGCGCGCTGAGCCAGCTTATTGGCCGCACTGAAGAGCTGGATTTTCGCCTGGAGCGCATTGTGCGCGATGGCACGATGCGCATTGGTGATCTGGAGTTCCGGCTGGTGGAGCTTGAAGGCGGAGATGTCAGCCAGCTTGGCGAAACCTCAACCCTTGGCGGTGCGGCGGCGGCGGACCCAACTGGCCCGGTTGCTGTTATTGTCGGCCCGCCTGACACTTCTGGCGGCGGCCAGATGGCGATTGGCGAACAGGCTGATTTTGATACCGCGCTGGCGGCGCTGGATGCAGGCAGATTTGCGGATGCGGCAGCGCATTTTGAGACCTTCACCAACACCTATACCGGCGGCCCCCTCAGCGGGCAGGCACATTTTTTGCGCGGTGAAGCGCTGGCCGGGCTGAGCCGCACTTCTGATGCCGCCCGCGCCTATCTCACCTCGTTTTCCGGCGACCCGGATGGGTCACGCGCCCCGGACGCGCTGTTCAGGCTTGGCACCTCTCTGGGCCAGCTTGGCCAGACATCTGAGGCCTGCGTCACACTTGGCGAGGTTGCCATACGCTTCCCCGCCTCGCCGGTGGTGGCCGAGGCCGAGGCCGCCAAGAGCCAGCTGGGATGCAACTGACGGGTGCCGATACCCGGCTTCTGGGTTGTTTGGGTGCGGCTTCTGACTGGGCCGGGATAAAGCGGCTTGGGGTTGCGGTCTCCGGCGGCGGTGATTCCATGGCGGTTTTGCACCTGCTGGCGCATCTGGCAGCGCAAAAAAATGTTGCTCTTGAGGTTGCCACGGTTGATCACGGCTTGCGCCCCGAAGCGGCGGCAGAGGCTGATTTTGTCGCCAAGGTTTGCGCTGGGCTGGGGTTGCATCACGATATTCTGTGCTGGACAGGTGGGGCTGGCAAAGGCAATTTGCAGGCCCGTGCGCGCACCGGGCGTTACCGGCTGCTGGCCACTTGGGCAAAGCAGCGCAGCCTGGGTCGAGTGGCGCTGGGTCACACTCAGGACGATCAGGCCGAAACCTTTCTGATGCGCCTGAAACGCGAGGCCGGGGTTGATGGGCTGGCCAGCATGGAACGGGAATTCAGGCGTGATGGCGCATGCTTTTGGCGCCCGGCTCTGCCGCTTGAACGGCAGGAATTGCGTGATTTTCTCAACCGCCACGGGCTGCAATGGTGTGAAGACCCTTTGAATGAGGATATGCGTTATGATCGGGTCAGGGCGCGCAAGGCGCTTGCGGTGCTGGGATATCTGGGCATTGGCCGGGATGTACTGAGTGGCGTGGCGCAAAACATGGCCTTTGCCGGTGATGCCTTGAAACAATACACGGCCGAGACCGCCACAAAAATCATGCGCCAAGAGGGCGGGGACATTGTTTTTGATGGGCCGGAGCTGACATCTTGCCCCGATGAAATTCAGCGCCGTCTGATCATTGCCGCCCTTGGCTGGCTAGCACCGGGCGACTACCCGCCGCGCCGGGCTGCAGTGGCTGAACTGAGGCGCGCAATATTTAATCATAAGCCACATACCCTACGGGGCTGTTACGTGACCAGCGCGCGCAATCAGGTTCGTTTTACACGTGAATACAATGCAGTACGAGACATTACTTGCACACCTGACCAGCTTTGGGACGGGCGCTGGCGGCTGGTCGGCGCAGAAAAAGGGCTTGAGGTGCGGGCCTTGGGCGACGCCGTGAAAGACTGCCCTGACTGGCGGGAAGTGGGCTTGCCGCGCGCATCTCTGATGGCCTCGCCAGCCTTGTGGCGGGGGGCAATTTTGGTTGCCGCCCCAGTGGCCGGGCTTGCAAACGGTTGGTCGGCGGAAATCATCCCGGAAATAGCTGTTTCCTTCACATCTGTTTTATCGCATTGAACTAATCTGATTGATCCCTATTTTAAGGGCAACTTGTGCGCTCACCACCGGGCGCGCGCCTTCAAAGGAGATATACGTGGGCAACGCGAAAAACTTCGCCTTTTGGATCGTGCTATTTTTGCTGATCCTGGCCTTGTTCAACCTGTTTTCAAACGGCCAATCCGGTCTTGCCACCTCTGAAGTCGGCTATTCCGAGTTCGTCGCAGCCGTCAAGGGCGGCGATGTAGCGCTGGCAAAGATTGATGGCGAGAGGGTCACCTTTCACAGTGCGGATGGCCATGATTTTTTCACCATTGTGCCGGGAGATGCCTCGGTATCCGAGTTGCTGATAGCCCAAGGCGTGGCGGTTGAGGCCGCGGCGCAGCAGCAATCTGGCTTCCTTTCGCTGCTGTCGCTGTTGTTGCCCGTGGCCATTCTGATCGGCTTCTGGTTCTTCATGATGAACCGCATGCAGGGTGGCGGCAAAGGTGGCGCCATGGGTTTTGGTAAATCCAAGGCCAAGATGCTGACCGAGCGCGAAGTCCTGGTAACCTTTGATGATGTCGCCGGCATTGATGAAGCCAAGGAAGAGCTTGAGGAAATCGTTGAATTCCTGCGCAACCCGCAGAAATTTTCGCGCCTCGGCGGAAAAATTCCCAAAGGAGCGCTGTTGGTTGGCGCTCCCGGCACCGGTAAAACCCTGTTGGCCCGCGCCATTGCCGGCGAGGCCGGGGTACCGTTTTTCACCATCTCCGGCTCGGATTTTGTTGAAATGTTCGTAGGTGTCGGTGCCAGCCGCGTACGTGATATGTTTGAGCAGGCTAAAAAGAACGCGCCTTGCATTGTGTTCATTGACGAGATTGACGCGGTTGGCCGCGCCCGCGGCGTTGGCATGGGGGGCGGCAATGACGAGCGCGAGCAGACCCTGAACCAGTTGCTGGTGGAGATGGACGGCTTTGACGCCAATGAGGGTGTGATCATCCTTGCCGCCACCAACCGGGCCGATGTGCTGGACCCGGCCTTGCTGCGCCCCGGCCGCTTTGACCGGCAAATTCAGGTGCCGCTGCCCGACATCAAGGGCCGCGAGAAAATTCTTGGTGTACATGCCCGCAAAGTGCCCCTTGGCCCGGATGTGGACCTCCGTATCATCGCTCGTGGCAGCCCCGGTTTTTCTGGCGCGGATATTGCTAATCTGGTCAATGAGGCGGCCCTGATGGCGGCTCGTATCGGGCGGCGCTTTGTGATGATGGAAGACTTCGAGAATGCCAAGGACAAGGTCATGATGGGGGCCGAGCGCCGAAGCATGGTGCTGACCGACGAGCAAAAGGAAAAGACTGCCTACCACGAGGCCGGCCACGCCATTGTTGGTATGGCCCTGGATAAATGCGACCCGGTCTATAAAGCGACCATCATTCCACGTGGTGGAGCGCTCGGCATGGTGGTGAGCCTGCCCGAGATTGACCGGCTGAATTGGCATAAGTCGGAATGCGAGCAAAAGCTGGCAATGACCATGGCCGGTAAGGCTGCCGAGATCATCAAATACGGGGCTGATGATGTCTCGAACGGCCCGGCGGGCGACATCATGCAGGCGTCAAGCCTGGCCCGCGCTATGGTGATGCGCTGGGGCATGTCCGATAAGGTTGGCAATATTGATTATGCCGAGGCTGCTGAAGGTTATCAGGGTAATACCGGCGGATTTTCGGTGTCAGCCAGTACCAAGGGCATGATCGAGGAAGAGGTGAAACGCTTCATTGATGAGGCCTATATCACCGCCTTCAAAATCCTGACCAAGAAAAAGAAGGATTGGGTGCGCCTGGCTGAAGGTCTGCTGGAATACGAGACCCTGACTGGTGAGGAAATCAAACGCGTTGTGAAGGGTGAAAAACCGCAAGCGGATGATGATGCTGATGATGGGAGTGCAGATGAAGGAGGCGTGCCATCTCTGACGGCTATTCCCAAAACCAAACCGCGTAGTAAGCCAACCAGCGATGAAGGTGGGTTGGAGCCTGAGCCCTCCACCTGAGCTGAATCGGGCATAGCCCGTGTCAACTGCATGCAGGCTTTGTACGCGGCTCCTTAAGTTAAGCCTTCCCCCGCCGGTACCACGCGGGGGGGTATCCCCCCGCGTGACAACAGATTTCACAGGCCTTGCGATGAGCAGGGTGACTTGAGACGCGGGCATAGCCTGAGAGATCAGGCCAAAGTCCCGGGCAACAACTTCCCTGTCAAAAGACCCAGTTGCCCCGATCCAGTTGCCCCGATGCCGCCAAACCTCTCTCCCTGAACAGGCTGCGGGGCGTTTGGCGTGGCAGAAAACTAGAATACCGGAAAACTAGAATACCGGAAAACTAGAAAACTAGAAAACTGGTATGTACTGTCTGATATAAAAGTTTGTGCTACGATGAGTTTGGGCAGAAACCGCCATGGGCGGCAATTTGGCTGCGGGAAATGTCGCAAACCTCCCTGTGAAAATTGAAATCAGCCAGTATACCTCTGTGGATAGAATGCCGCATATGCCAGGAGCGATATCCGTATGGACCAGAAATCAGACATTGAAATAGCCCGCGCCGCCAGCAAGTTGCCTATTCAGGAAATCGGCGCGCGCCTTGGTATTCCTGAAGCGGCGCTGGTCCCTTACGGTCATGACAAGGCCAAGATCAGTCAAGGTTTCATTAAATCTCTGGCCGGGCGCCAGGATGGCAAGTTGATCCTTGTCACGGCCATCACCCCGACTCCGGCTGGCGAGGGCAAGACCACCACCAGTGTCGGGTTGACCGACGGGCTGAACCGGATTGGCAAGCATGCGGCGCTCTGCATCCGCGAGGCCAGCTTAGGCCCGTGTTTTGGCATGAAGGGTGGGGCGGCTGGTGGCGGCTATGCGCAAGTGGTGCCGATGGAAGAGATGAACCTGCACTTCACCGGCGATTTTCACGCCATAACCTCGGCCCACAACTTGCTTTCTGCCATGATCGACAACCACATTTACTGGGGTAACGATCTGGGCATTGACGAGCGCCGGATTGTCTGGCGCCGGGTCATGGACATGAATGACCGGGCCTTGCGGGATATGGTGGTATCCTTGGGCGGTGTTGCCAACGGCTTTCCCCGCCAGACCGGTTTTGACATCACGGTGGCCAGCGAGGTCATGGCCATTCTCTGCTTGGCCACTGATCTGGATGATTTGAAAAAGCGGCTCGGCGACATCATCGTTGCCTATACGCGAGCCCGCAAAGCCATTTATGCCCGCGATATTGGTGCGGATGGCGCGATGTCTGTGCTTTTGCGTGACGCAATGCAGCCCAATCTGGTGCAGACACTGGAGAATAATCCGGCACTGGTGCATGGTGGCCCGTTCGCCAATATCGCCCATGGCTGCAATTCTCTCATCGCTACGCAGACGGCGCTGAAATTGGCTGATTATGTGGTTACCGAGGCCGGTTTCGGTGCTGATCTGGGGGCCGAGAAGTTCATGAACATCAAGTGCCGCAAGGCCGGACTTGCGCCTTCGGTGGTGGTGCTGGTGGCCACGGTGCGGGCCATGAAAATGAATGGCGGCCTGGCGCGTGCTGACCTTAACGGCGAGAATATTGCGGCGGTGGCCGAGGGCTGCCCCAACCTGGCGCGCCACATCTCGAACCTGAAGGCCTTTGGCGTGCCGGTACTGGTGGCGATCAACCACTTTGCCAGCGATACCGAGGCCGAACTGGCAGTAATTCGTGATTCTGCCGCTGCTGAGGGCGCTGAGGCGATGCTTTGTCGCCACTGGGAGCTGGGCAGTGAGGGGATCACAGAGTTGGCCACACGGGTGGCTCAGATTGCTGATGCAAACGTAGCCCAATTTGCGCCGCTTTACCGCGATGATCTCAGCCTGTTTGGCAAGATCGAGGCCATTGCCAAGCGCATCTACCGTGCCGACGAGGTGTTGGCGGACAAGAAAATCCGCGACCAGCTGCGTGCCTGGGAGGAGGCGGGCTATGGCCACTTGCCCGTCTGCATGGCAAAAACGCAATATTCCTTCTCGACTGACCCAAATTTACGCGGTGCGCCCAATGGTCACAGTGTGCCGGTGCGTGAGGTGCGCCTGAATGCTGGTGCGGGCTTTGTAGTGGTGATCTGCGGTGATATCATGACCATGCCGGGCTTGCCGCGCAAGCCGTCGGCGCTGTCGATCGGGCTTAATGACGAGGGCGAGGTTGAGGGGCTGTTTTAGGCAACACTCAGGGCTTGAACTTGGTTCCTGCAGCGCGCAAAACAGCTGCAGGAGTAGCGCGCTAGCTCAAAGGAATGATAGTGAAATCGGTTGCTAAATTCAGGAACATGGCCGAATTACGGGTTGAAATTGACACGCTTGATAGAGATATCGTCGCCCTGCTGGCCCGACGTGCCGCTTTGATTGACCGGGCGGTGGAGCTGAAGCCGGCCGAGAACCTGCCTGCCCGCATTGATACCCGTGTTGAGGTGGTTGTTGATAATGTGCGCGTTCAGGCCCGTAGGTCCGGGCTTGATGCAGATCTGGTCGAAACGCTTTGGCGCCACCTGATCCAATGGTCGATCCGGCGTGAAGAAGTGACATTGGGAAAAACTCCGCCTTAGCCGGAAGGAATAAAAATGACAGCGACGCTTATAGATGGCAGGGTTTTTGCTGCTGAAATCAGGGGTAAGGTGGCAGATCAGGTGGCGCGCCTGAAGGCGGATCATGGCCTCACCCCCGGCCTTGCTGTGGTGCTGGTGGGCGAAGATCCAGCCAGCATGATATATGTGCGCTCAAAGGGCAAGTTGACACTTGAGGTCGGCATGAACTCCTATGAACATAAGCTCAATACCGACATTTCCGAGGCCGACCTTCTGGCACTGATAGACCGGCTGAACAAAGACCCGGCAGTGCACGGAATTTTGGTGCAATTACCGCTACCAAAGCATCTGAACGAGGATCTGGCGATCAGCGCAATAGATCCGGCCAAAGATGTGGACGGCTTTCATATTTCCAATGTCGGATTGTTGGCCACCGGGCAGAAGAGCATGGTGCCGTGCACGCCGCTAGGTTGTCTGATGTTGCTGCGCGCTCACCATGGCAGCCTGTCCGGGCTGAACGCCGTGGTCATTGGCCGCTCAAATATTGTCGGCAAACCGATGGCGCAGCTTTTACTTGCTGATAGCTGCACCGTGACCATTGCCCATAGCCGTACGCGTGATTTGCCAAAGGTGGTGCGCCGGGCCGATATTGTAGTGACGGCGGTAGGGCGGCCAGAAATGCTGTCGGGTGATTGGCTTAAGCCGGGAGCCACGGTGATTGATGTGGGCATCAACCGGCTGGATGCACCCGAAAAGGGTGTTGGCAAGACCCGCCTAGTGGGGGATGTGGACTTTGCTAGCGCCAGCAAGGTGGCTGGGGCTATAACCCCGGTGCCGGGCGGAGTCGGCCCCATGACCATCGCTTGCCTGTTGGCAAACACGTTGGTCGCCTGTTGCCGGGCGGCAGGCTTGGATGAGCCAGAAGGGCTGACGGCTTGATTTGGTGCCCAGCGGTACAGCTTTGCCGCAGGAAACTAGCTGTTTAGTATCCACTCATTGGTTTAAACCCTCCGCTTTCCAAACGGATAAGAAATTCAATCGTGCATACGTAGTATGCTCATTTAAGAAAGGCCGACTTCCAGTCGGCTACTGTTTCAATCGCACCAGCTTTAACTGGTGGTTGTTTAATCCTTGAATACCGGCGCGCGTTTCTCAAACCCGGCCATCACCGCTTCCATCTGGTTGGGCTGGCCAATCAGGGCACCCTGCGCCCGGCTTTCTGCCAGTAGGGTTTCGGCCATGCCCATGCCTATTGTCTCATTTATCAGTCCCTTGGCCGCGCGCACGGCATCTGGCGAGCGGCTGGCAATTTCATGGGCCAGTTCGGTTGCTCGCGCCAGGGGATTATCTGCTAATTCGGTAACAAATCCCCAATTCAAGGCGGCCGCCCCGTCAAAAATCTCGGCTGTATAGGTCAGGCGGCGGATTACATCGGCACGCGCCAGCCTGTGCATGGCGTGCATGCCACCCATATCTGGCACCAGCCCCCATTTGGCCTCCATGATGGAAAACTTGGCATCTGCGGTTGCAATGCGAATATCTGCCCCCAGAATAATCTGAAAGCCACCACCAAAAGCATAGCCCTCCACCGCCGCAATTACCGGAATTGGCAGGGTTGCCCAAAGCGTGCTGACCGCCTGAAACAGGTTTGCGTTGCCGTGGGTGCGCTTCATGAGGCCCCCGGTTTTGGCAACCATCGCCGCCATCTTTGGCATTGCCGCCACGTCCAGCCCGGCCGAAAACGTGCCTCCGGCCCCCGTAAGCACGATTGCACGAATGTCCCGCCGCTTGGCAAGCGAGGTTGCGGCCTGCACCAACGCCTCTATCATTGCAATATCAAGCGCATTTTTCTTTGCAGCCCGGTCCAGTGTAACAGTTACAACAGGACCGCTTTCAGTAATATGGATGCGTTTGGTCATGATATTTCCCCGAAATATACGCTGAATTTGAAACAAAGTGGCCTGTAGTCGCGACTTTGTGTCGTGGCAATAAGCCTGCCACAATTCTCCGGCAAGTGCTATTATGTATATGTGACACATAGACTTAGTTGAATTCATTGCAACCTTGCTCTATTTAAGGGTGAGTAGTGGTGGTGAACTTGGGATAGGGCTATCGGGTTGTTGTTAGAATATAGGGACGCGATATTGTCGCCAACCCGTCTTCTTTTGTGGGCGGCTGTGAGCCTTATTGCTGGACTGTCAGGCCCGTTCTGGACGTTTGAGATCATGAATTTCCCCACGCGAACCGTTTATTGGGCAACTCTGGCAGGTCTCTCCATTATGGTTGTGGTGGCCAGCCGTCTGAGCCTTCTGAGACTGTTTCCGAACCTGAGATATATCTGGATCAGCATGCTCTCGGCCTTGGCTCTCGTGGTAATTATTACACCATTCAGCCGGTTTTTTCTGACCTGGATTACCGGCCTGCCGCAGTATTATTTTTCTGAGCTATGGCAGGTGGCTCTCCTGATTTTTTTGCTGGCGCTCTGCATTGATCTGATCCGCAGTCTGGTGGTGCAGTCTCTGCGTGAGGAAAGTACTGGCGATATTGCAGAGCAGGCCCCGCTGCCAAGATTGCAAGCGCGCCTGCCTGATGAGCTGTGCGGCGACATCCTGCATATCAGCGCCGCCGGCCACCTTGTGGAAGTTCGCACCAGCGCCGGGAAAGCCTCAATCCGTATGCGCCTGAGCGATGCCATCTCGGAAATGGACAGTGTTGTGGGCTTTTCTACGCACCGTTCGCATTGGGTGGCACATGAGGCAGTAACTGGCCATGAGGTGGACGGTGACCGCCCCGTTTTGGTCCTGCTAGATGGTACGCGGGTGCCGGTCAGCCGTACATATTCAGCCGGCATCGAGGCACATGGGTTTTGTAGTCAGCCGTGCCTGCCAGAAGGGCCATGCGCAGTGTGCAACAGTCGGCATAGTACCTGATTTAATGCTCGATATGCTCCTCGCGCACAAACATGTTGGCCCAAGCCCGGTCTATCAAATCCGGTGTCATCTGCGGTGAAATACCTTCAAACTCACAAATGGCAAGCATCTGATCTATCAAAAAAACAGGCTGGTAATTGGCGTAAACACTGTCGATCTCCGGGTACTTTTTCTTTAACAAATGCACTAAAGTGGCCTCATCAAGCGCAATTTTCTTCTTGCGTGCAACCATGGCAAAAATCTTCAGAAAATCCTCTTGGTTTGGCCCGTCGATCTTGATCTTGAAGAAAATCCGGCGCAAAGCCGCTTTGTCAAAAATCTCGTTAGGGTGGAAGTTGGTGGAGAAAATCACCAATGTATCAAAGGGCACTTCAAACTTTTCGCCGGTTTGCAGCGCCAAAATATCCTTGCCCTCCTCAAGGGGTACAATCCAGCGGTTGATCAGCGCCTGCGGCGATTCCTTCTGGCGGCCAAGGTCATCGACAATAAACACGCCTCCGGCAGATTTAAGTTGCAAGGGTGCCTGGTAGGTCCGCGAGGTCGGGTTATAGACCAGATTGAGCATGTCGAGCGTCAGTTCGCCGCCGGTAATTACCGTTGGGCGGTCACACAGCACATAGCGCCGATCGTAGCGGTTTGAGGTGCGGCGCAGCGTGTTTGGATCATCCACCTGCTCCTCAGCTGCAGAATGTACGATCGGGTCATAAACCGTGATGACCTGGCCAGAATATACAATGGCGCGCGGCACATAAATCTTGTCACCAAGCGCGTCGCGGATACCGTTTGAAATGGCGGATTTGCCGTTGCCGGGCGGGCCGTACATCAAGACCGAGCGCCCGGCGCTTACCGCAGGCCCAAGCTGGTCCAGCAAATCATTGGGCAGCACGAGGTGGCCCATGGCGCCGGTCAGCTGCTCGCGGCTGATCTGGATGTTACGGATTGATTGGCGTTTGACCTGCTCTGCATAAACCTCCATGGGCACTGGCATGGCACCGTAATATTCGGACTGACTGAGGGCATCCAAAGCGCGGGCCTTGCCGGAATCCGTCAGGCGGAAACCCATCTCATTGCCGGAACTGGCATGCAATGTGCCGGTAGCCTCGACCAGTGCCAAGCCGCGCGCCACATCAATCAGCTCCTGCACCACGCGGGAAGGCAGGCACAGGGCCTGCTCAAGCACGCTGATTTCTTCCTTATTGGTGCGAAACATGGTTTTCAGCATGATATCGCGCATCATCACCGGGTTCAGGCGCATATCGGCGATGCTGCGTGCAGGTGGCGGTGCCATGACATTTGAGGTTTGGATGTTCATCAATTTGCTCGATTTATAAGTGTTTTTAGCGTGTTTTGACTGATTCTAACCGGATCCAGCATTTTAACCAACAAAAACCACAGACTGACTTTTACACTGGTAATTGTGCAACGCTAGAGTTGCGGGAAGGTTAAAAGGGCAGGGTGCTGGCCCGCTGAATAAGGCAATTTTGACAGGTTTCACCGGCACCCATGGTTTAAGCACCCCAGACGACCCCTGCCAACAAGTAGAAAACCAGGGCCGGGGCCAGAGCCAGCCCCATGGGAAAATCGCGCCGCTCCCAGCTCTCCCAACCTGGAAAACAGGCGCGCACGCTGTCCATACGGCGCACCAAGCGGTGAATTATGAAGGCCGCCAGCACCACCGGGGCCAGCAGATAGAAAAATGTGCTGACATCGCCAAGTGGGATGAAAAGTGCCATGGCGGCAGCAAATTTCGCATCTCCCGCCCCCAGAAGTCTGGCGGCATTTGCCAGAAAACCAATAGCCAGTACCACGGCGAAGTGTGAAAATCGCCATAGATAATCGGGCAGGGGCAGGGCCACCAGGCCGAGGGTCATGAATACAACAATAAGCGCCAGAACCGCCTTGTTGGGGATCTTCATTGTTGCCATGTCACTCCAGGCAACCCAGAGCGCAATGGGGGTGACAAAGGGCAAAAACCACCAAGCGCTGCTGGCCGTAAGTGTTAGAACCATCAGTTTACCACATTATTTTCCAGGGCCCGAAGCGCGCGCACGGCGGCTTCAAAATGCTGTGGATGCGTGTTAACAGCCTCGTGCAGCAGGGTTTTGCCAATCGAGATGTCACCCTGTTTGATGGCAGAAAGTGCGGCCGTATGCAAAAGCTGAGCGCGCTCCACTTGGGTCATGGGAATGACCGGAAGGTCATATTTACGCTGCGCGGCACGGGCCATGACAAGGTTGTTTTTGGCGGTGAACAGGGTGCGGTCGTAGCTGAGTGATTCACCAAACAGCCTCTCTGCACCAGAAAAATCTCCGCGCGTCAGTCTGGAAAAGCCCCAGTTATTCAGCACGTTGGAGGGCGTTGTGGTCATTCCAGCGGCGATTTCATAAAAGCTGTCGGCCTTTTCCCACTCTTCATTTGCATCGGCCACCATTGCTTCCAGCCGGTAGCGCCTGTAGGTTTCAAAGGTGGGTGGCACCCGGTTTAGTTCGGCCTCGGCCTCGGCCCAGTCACCGGCCCGGATAAGGCTATCCGCCAGATTAACCCGGTCGGTATTGGTGACCTCACTGCTGGCCAGAACCTGATTCCAGACCCGTACGGCCTCAGCCGGGCGTCTGTCCCGGACCAGAGATTTTGCCAGACCGCGCATCAGGTCAACTCGTTCCGGGTTATCGGCCAAGGTGCGCCGGAAATAGGCAACGGCCTCGCTGGGGTCACTGGCCGACAGCATGAGGTCGTTCAGGTTACTTTCATCAATGACATTGATACTGGAAAGGGCGCGATCAACATCGGTATCTGCGGCCTTTTGGCAGGCAGACAGGGTAACAACTCCGCCAATGCAGAGTGCGATCAGGATAGGGTGGCGCATTTTGCGTCCTTTTTACTGCTCTTGGCTTTTGAAGCCGCTCAATTCACCCCGCCTACGGGTTCGACATAAGCAGGAAATCCCCCGCCCCGCGCCGAACCAGCGCGAAGTTGTAGTCATTGGCATCATCATAGGAAATATTTTCAATTCTTGCGAGTGCTAAGCGCAAATTCTCGCGGATTTCAGTGGAATTCCCGTTATCCAGCGCAAATGCGACCTTAAAGACACGGGCGGCTTCACCGGTTTCACCTCTTTCCATCAGCACTACGCCAAGGTTGTTCCAAGCGGGCACGAAGCTCTTGTCTTCACGGGTAGCGCGGCGCAGGATGGTTTCAGCCTGACCAAGGCGGCCGAGTTTCAGATTGGCCGAGCCGATGGCCGATAGTACATCTACATTCAAGCCGTGATCCACCGCTGAGCGCAGGTAGCTTTTCAGCGCCAGCTCAAACTCACCTGCCGCCATTAGCCGGTGGCCGACGATCAAACCGTCAACACTTTCCTGCCCCACTGCGATGCCGGAAGGCGCAAAAGGACCGCCCTGCGATGACAGGCCGGTATTTGCGCAGCCTGCAAGAAAGACTATGGCCAGTATTGATCCCACTCGTATTAAAATTTGCTCATCTCCAAGGCCTGTATATGAAGACAGGTCCTAGAAACTGGCACTGTTCAACAGCGTTATGATACCATAGACCGAAGGGCCAATCAAAATTATAAGCAACGGCGGTACGGTCAGCATCATTGTGGCCAAAGTCATCTTGGTGGGCAAGGTGTTTGCTTTTTCTTCGGCCCGCATGACCCTTTTGTCACGCATTTCATCGGCATAAACCCGGAGGGCGTCGGCAATTGAGGTGCCGAAGGTGGCAGATTGGATCAGCACGGTGACGAACGAGGCCACATCGCCAACCCCGGCGCGCTCGGACATATCACGCAGCACCTGGATGCGGTCCTTACCGGCCTTTGTTTCCTGACTGACAATCAGAAATTCATCCGCCAGCGCCGGGTAGCCGGGACGAATTTCAGTAGCAACGCGGATGATTGACTGGTCAAGGGACTGGCCGGCCTCGACACATACCAGCATCAGGTCAAGAGAATCGGGAAAGCCATTGATGATCTCTTCCTTGCGCGCCTCAACCCGGCGGGTCACCCAGTATTTCGGGGCCATGTAGCCAATCAAACCGGGGACCAGGATCCACAATATCATGTCCTTTACTGTGGGATCACCTGTGGCCGAATTCAGCATCGCATAAGCGACGCCAAGCGTCAAAAGCCCGAGGCCCAGAACAAGCTGGGAAAAGTGGAACATGCGCACGGCATTCTTGCCTTTATAGCCCGCCTGCAACAGCCTGAGCTGGATCGAGGAATATTCTTCCTCGTCCTGTGGCTCAAGAAAGTTCGAGAATTTTTCAAGCTTGTCCGTGGGGGTGGCAGTGCGCAGTTTTTTCTGGTTTTCACCCGCATTTTGGGCACCTTCCATTGACCTTTTCAACTTGTCAAGCGGGTCTGTGCGCTTGTACAGGAGTATTGGCAAGGTAGCCAAAACCAAAAGCAGGCCAAGTCCGCCAACTGCTACCAGAGGCCCCATTGGGCCAAGCTGATCGGTCAGAAATGTGGTTATATTATTCAGCATAATGCACCCCTAAACCTTGATATTTACAAGCATTTTCATGACAAACACATTGACGATCAGAAAGGCCGCTACCACCAGTGCCGCAGGAATGAATACCGGGGTATCCATCACTTCATCGTAGTAATCCGGTTGGAGTACGTTGATCATCACCAGCGCGCCCAGCGGAAAGCCTGACAGGAAAGCGCCGGACCATTTGGCCTCGGCCGTGATAGCCTTGACCCGGCGGAACAGCTTGAAGCGCGCCCGGATCACCTTGGCCAGACCATCGAGGATTTCGGCCAAATTGCCGCCCGATGTTTTCTGGATGGTCACGGCCACCGCCAGAAAGCGCATATCCTGCATGTCTACGCGTTCCGCCAGCGCTTTTAGGGCCTCGCCAACATCACGCCCATAAGTGCTTTCGTCAGCAATCAGACCCATTTCGGTGCCCAGAGGGTCCGGCACTTCATTGGCCACGATTTGAATGGCCGAGGTAAACGGGTGACCCACGCGCAGGGACCGCACCATCAACTCAACCGCGTCGGGCAATTGCTCTTCAAACAGCTCCATACGTTTCTTGGCTTTGTTATTGACCCAGACAAAGACCCCGCCAACCCCCATGGCAATGGAAATCACAAGGCGCACCCCGGTTGACGTTTCGGTGCCGACAGTCAGGCCAACAAAGGCGACACCGGTCAGCCCGACCATGATCATCAGCAGTTGTGGCGGCGTGAAGGCAATGTTGGCCTTCTGGGCTTTCAGGGCCAGAATTGAATAAAGCGGGATGCTTTTTGATTTCATATGCTGGGTCATTTCCTTGCGGAGCTGCTCCAGAACCTCCTCGCGTGCCGCACCTTTCTCCAGCAGGTCCAGGCGGCGGTTGACGCGGTTATTCAGGCTGATGGATTTGCCAAAAACCGTCAGGTAAATGCCTTCGACCAGCACCAGAACGGCAACAAAAATCAAGACATAGATAATTGGTTCTGCGCTGATAACCATCTGATTTACTCCGCTGCCATGGGTTCAAAGATCGTGGCGGGCAAGTTGTAACCCCATTGTTTGAACCGTTCTGAATAATGCGACCGTACGCCAGTGGCGGTGAATCGGCCGATGATTTTGCCATCGGTCTGTAGGCCAAGGCGCTCGTAGCGAAAGATTTCCTGCATCGAAATAACTTCGCCCTCCATGCCGGTAATCTCAGTAATCGAGACCATGCGCCGCGAGCCATCTTGCAGGCGACTGATCTGCACGAACAGATTGACGGCACTGGCGATCTGGTTGCGCACGGCTTTCAGGGGCATATCAATGCCGGCCATGGCCACCATGTTTTCTAAGCGGCTCACTGCATCGCGGGCCGAGTTGGCGTGGATTGTGGTCATGGAGCCATCGTGGCCGGTATTCATGGCCTGCAACATGTCGATCACTTCCTCGCCACGGGTTTCACCCACAATAATGCGGTCGGGCCGCATGCGCAGGGCGTTTTTCAGACAATCGCGCTGGCTTACAGCCCCCTTGCCCTCAACATTGGCCGGGCGGCTTTCCATGCGGCCCACATGGGTTTGCTGCAACTGAAGTTCAGCAGTGTCCTCAATGGTCAGAATACGCTCGTTGTCATCAATAAAGCCGGAAAGCGCGTTCAGCGTGGTGGTTTTACCCGAGCCGGTGCCGCCAGAGACGATGATGTTCAGCCGGCAGGCCACCGCTGCTTGCAAATAGACAGCCATTTCCTCAGAAAAGGCCCCAAAATCAACCAGTTCATCAATGCCAAGTTTGTCTGTCTTGAATTTCCGAATGGAAACAAGGCTGCCATCCACCGCAATGGGCGGCACCATGGCATTGAAACGCGAGCCATCGGCCAGGCGGGCATCCACATGCGGGTTGCTTTCATCAACCCGGCGGCCCACGGCAGAGACAATCTTGTCGATGATGCGCAAAAGGTGGCGCTCATCCTTGAAGATGGTGTCGGTCAGCTCCAGCTTACCGGCGCGTTCCACAAACACCTGCCGTGGTCCGTTGACCAGAATATCGTTGACGGTGTCGTCGCGCAAAAGCGGCTCCAACGGGCCAAGGCCAGTTACTTCATCATACAGATCCTGGTTGAGGGTCTTGCGCTCCTCACGGTTCAGAACAATACTCATATCTTCGAGCTTTTCCGAGGTGATAGCCATGATTTCGGCACGCAGATCTTTTTCGGATGCGCTTTCCAGCGCGGCCAAGTTTAGGGTGTCCAGAAGCTCCGTATGCATCTCAAGCTTGATCTCGCCCAGGCGCTCCTTGCGTTTTGCTTCCTTGTCAGCAGGTGCGGTGCGGGCATCGAGCTTTGCGGAGCTGCGCTTGACCATTTTGGGGCCGGGCTTTTCTTTAGCCGGAGCTGGGGTTTCAACCGCCTGAAGCTGAGGTTTGGTGGCGGTGTTGGGTTTGACCCCGGAACCTGATTTTTTATAACGAGAAAACAATGTGATATTCCTTATTTGCTGGCAGCAATCGCTGATTTAGCGGTTTCATGCACAGATTTTGCAAGTTTCAGGATTTCTTTGCGTAACGGGTTTTTTGCCGCGGCATTGGCAAGCGGTTGGCCATGGTCGCCGGCTTGGACCACAGGCTTGCCGCCATCTGGCAGTTGCAGCTCGATCTTGATGTCGAGGCTTTCTGCCAGGCGCTTGACCCGAGATTTTCCGCTCAAATCAGTGAATTTTGGCGCCCTGTTCAGTACATAACGCAGTTTTTTCAGCGGCAGGTCTTCGGCATTCAGTGCCCGGATCATGCGTAACGCATTCTGGGCTGAGCGCATATCAAGCTCCAGCGTGGTGAAGTAAACATGCGCTGCGTTCAGCACTGTTTCTGTCCACTGAACGATTGTGGTTGGCATATCTACGACCACATAATCAAAGTTGGAGCGGGCAATGTTGATAATTCGTTCAATATCTTCCGGGGTTACCAGATCAAGTGGCAATATTTCTGCCGGGGCCGTCAGCACATGTAGCTTGTCATTATATGTCAGCAGCGCCTGCATGAAGCTCTCGCTGTCCATGCTCTCGGTGTCTGACAGCATTTCATAGACCATTTCGCGCCTTGGCAGATCCAGATAGGTTGAGGTTGAGCCAAATTGCAGATCAAAATCCAATAGGCAGACGCGCGGCGGGTCTTTCTTTTCAATATTGGCCAGCTCCCAGGCCAAGTTGACCGCCAGCGTGGTGGCCCCTGTACCGCCAGCCAGGCCGTGTACTGGCAGCAATACGCCATCAAGGTTGCCTCCGGCTGGTTTCAACTGGCTGATTTGGGCCTCTTCAAGGTGTACGGGCTTCGGTGCGGTTTTGTGCAGGCGATCAATCGCATCATGCAGCGCCCCTTCAGGCAAGGGGTAGGGCACAAATTCCTCGGCCCCCATTTTTAAAATCTGGTGCAACGCGATCGGGCTGACCTCTTCGGCGATGACGATCACCTTGATGCCTTTCTCGCCGGCGGCTTTGATGATTGTGGAGATTTGGGCCATATGGGCCTCGTCTTCGTCATCAATGGCGATGGCAACGAACTCCATTGCCGCCGCATCCTCCTGCGAGAAAAACGCCACCGCGTCATCGAATGAAAGATCACCCCATGATTCGCCCAGCTCGGTTTCCATGTCTTCTATCAACAAGTCAAAATTCTGCACATCCCGCGCAACTGTGCAGGCTTTTATCGGTGCTGGTTCTGTTTGCAGGGCTGCGCTGCTACTCATTGCCTCAATCCTTTTGTTTCAGTTTCGGTTATGGCGTGCCTTAAGCCTTTTGTGGCTTTTTGCGGTCACACCCCCGAAACCCCGTACGTAAACGCACGTACTGCTCCCAATCGCTGAATATGTGACAGGCAATATTGGCAACATTGGGGCTAAAAAACCGTAATTATTCGTTCATTTGGAACGATCAGAGGCCGGGCTAGGGCTATAATGCCGGAAAAGCACATAAATTTTTCTGAAAAGCCTTGCTAAAACGAAAAAACCGGCGAGTGGGCGCCGGTTTTCGTTTTAGCAAGTAGGTAGGTAGGGAGGGAGGGAGGTTTT
>CAYNXK010000017.1:0-19609 GCA_964401125.1 uncultured Aliiroseovarius sp. | reverse complement strand
CATGCGCGTTATGACTGAATCTGGTGTTTGAGTCTTTGAAGGCTGGCGGCGTATCTGGTGATTTGTATGGCAAAACATCAACCTAACCAAAGGAGATACACCCCTATGAATACGAGTAGCCTTGTTGATTTCGCAGCCGAGGCGGGGTTTCAGACGGGGTGACGGATTTGCTTCGGGAGGGGGCGCCGCAATTGATAGAAGCAGCGGTTGCGGTCGCAACTTGAGATCTTTCTGGCGCAATAGGCAAGCACTCGCAGGTCGTGCAGTCATGCGATCGTCGTTCGCAAGACAAAATCACTGGAGGCCGCAGGGCTGGAAAAGCTCAAACACCAGATTTGGCAATAACTCCTTGCGGGCCTATGCCACCCTTCAACCCTCGCCAAAAATATCGCGGCTGAAAACCTTTTCGGCCACGTCCGCAAGCTCCGCATGGTTGCGGTTGGCAATAATCAGGTCAGCACCCGCCTTGAAAGCCATGAGGTCATTGATCACGGGGGAGTTGAAAAACTCTGCCTCCTGCATTTTCGGTTCATATATGATTACATGGATGCCCTTGGCCTTGATCCGTTTCATGATGCCCTGCACCGAGCTTTGCCGGAAATTGTCAGACCCGGCCTTCATCACCAGCCGGTAGATGCCCACCACCTTGGGCTGCCGGGCAATCACCTGATCGGCGATAAAATCCTTGCGGGTCCGGTTGGCATCAACAATTGCCCGGATCAGGGTTTGCGGCACCTTGCTGTAATTGGCCAGAAGCTGCTTGGTGTCTTTGGGCAGGCAATAGCCGCCATAGCCAAACGAAGGGTTGTTGTAATGGCTGCCAACGCGCGGATCCAGGCCGACGCCCTCGATGATTTGGCGTGCATCCATGCCGTGGCTCAGCGCGTAACTGTCCAGCTCGTTGAAATAAGCCACCCGCATGGCCAGAAAGGTGTTGGCGAACAGCTTAATCGCCTCGGCCTCGGAGGTATCTGTCAGTAGGGTTGGAATATTCTCATCCACCGCGCCCTGCGCCAGCAAGTCAGCAAAAATGCGCCCGCGCGCACTGTCTTCGCCCACCACAATGCGCGACGGGTGCAAATTATCATAAAGCGCGCGGCCCTCTCGCAAGAATTCCGGGCTGAAAATGATGCGCTCACATCCAAGTTTGCGGTTCAGTCCACGGGTAAAGCCCACAGGTACCGTGGATTTGATGACAATAACCGCCGTATCGCTGGCGGCTATAACCGCGCGCGCTACCGCTTCAACGCTTGAGGTATCAAAGAAGTTGTTGACCGGGTCATAATTTGTCGGCGTAGCGATGATGACAAAATCTGCACCGGCATAGGCACTGGCCGCATCAGTCGTGGCGCTCAGGTCAAGGGGTTTTGTAGCCAGAAAATTTTGCAATTCCGGGTCATCCAAGGGGGATTGACGCGCCTGCAATGCCGCCACTTTTTCGGCTGAAATATCTACTGCCGTTACACTGTTGTGCTGGGCCAGCAAAATCGCATTGGAAACCCCGACATACCCGATTCCAACAACTGCAATTTTCATTACGTTCACCTTTATTTTCTGCCTGCTCCCTCATGTCACATGGCAGGCAGCGAGGCAAGAAATGGCAGATAAAGGCAGATAAAGGCAGATAAAGGCAGGAAATCTGGAGCGGGCGGCGGGAATCGAACCCGCGTCATTAGCTTGGAAGGCTAAGGTCTTACCACTACACAACGCCCGCTATGTATTCTGGAACTTCTATTTTATTGCACATCTGCCGTCAAGAAACTCCCTGCAATTGATTTCTCTATATCGCAGGGCTGACTGGACCGGCCCGGTTTACGTTCCAATTTTCAACCCATTCAAGCGGCCGGCTCAACCTCAACCTCAACCTCAACTTCAACCCCAACCTCAACTTCAGCCTCGGCGGGGTCTATCGAAATGGCCGGCCGCCCGGCAGAAGTATGTGACGGGTCCATCAGTGCGGCATCGCCAAACCATTGTGGGTTTTTCAACATCCAGTCATGGATATCCTCGGCGGCCGAGCGTGACAAATTCAGCATCTGCTGTTCTCTGGTCTGGGTCAAGCCGGAGGATATGAAAGTTTCGGCTGAAAAGCGTTCAAAGGCAATGATGCGCTTGGGCTCGTCATTTATTTTCTGTTGGGTAGCATCCTCCCAGAGGGTCACACCAATGATCAGTACCGATTTTGGCGAGGCAACCACCGGGATGCCAGGCCGCCCCAGCGAATAACCTTCAACTCTGACAGCTATGTGAAAAAACTTGTCTCCGTCATAACGGCTGAAGCGTTCGTCAACTGCGGCTGTAATGCTGGCGATCCATTCTTCATCACTTGCCTCGCGCGAAAGTGGGCCTATCATGGGTTCTTTTGAGACAACAATATTATGGCCCAGCAGGAAACGGCCCATCGGCTCTGGCACTTCCGCCAAGTCTTTGAACCCGGAACAGGCAGCAACGCTGAGCAACATGGCCATGGCGACAAATAAACGAGTCATGCTGAATTCCTTTCATTTTCGAATGCACGAATAACCCAGCACCGCGCCGGGCGCAAACAGGCTGCCCGGAATGCACATGGGCCAGCCGACAACCCGCCGACTACTTTTTAAGCGGCTGGGTGTCCTCACGCCTGCCGCCCGCATTTAGAGGCGCACGGTCCGGGCCGCAAATAGCGCGCAGGTCCAGCCATTCAGCCTCGCTGAGGACCGGCTCAGTTGGCTTGATTCCCTCGGCAGCAGCAAGGCTGGCGGCAATCCGTTCAGACAGCAGCGGATGGGCGGCAAAATGCGCCACCAGCCCGGCCTCCTCGCCATGTTTTTCCTGCAGCCGCATGAACATGACTCCCAGAGCCGCCGGTGACAGGCCGGCCTCGGTCAGCAGGGCGTGGGCGTAGCTATCGGCGGCGGCTTCGGCTGTCTGGCTATAGGAAGCATTGATCAGATGGTTGGCAAGAAACAGCACCACCGTGCCACCAGCAAAATCGCCAAACAGCAGGCCCAGCACCCCGATTGTGCCGGCCGAGCGCAAGGCGCCACGGGTCGGATCACGACTGACTACATGGCCGATTTCATGGGCGAACACCGCCGCCACCTCCTCTGGCGTCTCGGCCGCCTCGATCAGGCCGCGAAAAAACACAATGCGGCCACCGGGCAGGGCAAAGGCATTAATAAGATCGTGGTCAAGCACGTTGACCTGAAGCGGGTAAGGCAGGTCAGCATCCGGGTTCAGGCGTGTCAATATCTTTTCAAGCGCCGCCACCCCGGCCGGTGCCTCGCATATCCGCACCGGGTCAAAGCCGCTGTGGTCCATGGCGTGGCGGATCTGCTCAAATGTGGTGTCGCCCAGCGCCTTTTCGCCCTCGGGCGGCAGGTAGCGCGCCAACTGATCCGCCATGATCGGCACCAGCACGAAGGTGATCAACGCCACCGAAGCAATGGCCATAGCCGCCCATTTCAGCAGTCTTGGCTTGTTCTCCACAGGTTTTTTACGGCTGAGGTTGCGGGCATGCGCCCGGATCAGGGCGTTCATTTCCCCGTGGCGCAAAAACAGCCGCGCAACCGGGTCAGATGTGACTGACAAGGCCAGGGTCTCTCTGTCTGCCTGATCAGGTAAGTGGCGCAGATATTCCAGCGGCCATGTCAGCTTGCGGCCGTCAGGCAGCACAATAACTAGCCAGTCAGGCATTTCCCGAGGCTCAAGCCGCACTCCAACACGGGCCATTTGGGCGCTTTCGCCATCGGCAAAATCTGCAAAAATAGCGGTCGGGGTGGCAGGCAAGCTCATAGGGCGGCCCCCACATCCAGCGCATCGGCAAAGCCCTCGGCCTCGGTAAATTCATCGCGCGCCCGCTGGTTGATTGCCGCCAGCTCTCTGGGGTTGGTCAGGCGGGTGGTTTCGGCAAAGTGGTGCGCCAGTGGCAGGGTGACAAAGGCATGTCTGGCTGCACCCCAAAACAGGAAGAGCGCGAAGTATGTTATCATTCCCAAAACGGGAAACAGCCAAAGCGGCACCTGGCCTTCGCTCCCCAGCCCATTCAGGGCTCCAAGCAAAGTTTGCGGCCCGAAAGTTGCGCCTGCAATAGCGCTAAACACCGCAAAAAAAGCGGCACTTCCTGCCATGACAACAAGGATTGTCAGAGCATAGCCGCCAATGTAGATGCCCAGCACCCGCCCGCCCCGCGGCTCCGCTATAAAGCCGACACCAGCCAGGGTTTTTGTCTCTGTCAAGCGACGAAAGGAATGCGCCCGCCAATGGGCCAGCCCGAACAATGTCCAGGGCAGAGAAACCAAAAGCGTCGGTAGGTATTGTGGCTGGTCAAGCCAGATACCGGCAAACAGCGCCGCGCCGGAAATGCCCACACCAATATAGAGGTGCTTCATGGCGCCAACCAGCATGGTCCAGCGTCCGCCCTGGTGCATTTGCACATCTCCAAAATAGGTGCGGTCAATGCGGTATTTTTCCAACCAGAAAGTCATGCGCGGCCAAAGCAGGCCAAGGCTGGCGATGGTGATCAGCCAATGCACAACGGCGCGCCAGGCATAGCCCCAGGCACCTGGCTCCAAGCCAAAGCGGATGCCCCGCCAGCGGGTGCGCGCCAGCACATAGCGCCGTGCCCGGTACTGGGCGAAGAAGATCAGCGGCAAAATACCAATGAAGCTGAGCACATATGCCACGAGGTTGTTTTGAAACAGGGCGAAGCTGAAGAACATCAGGATAAGGTTCACCACCCCGATATAAAACGCCAGGATGACCACCGCGAACAGAAAGCCCAGCATTTTTTCCCAGGGGTCGCCAACATATTCCAGTGGTGTGCCGCCGGGGCGAATGGCGCTCCAGTAATAGCGGCGCAGGTGGGTTTTCATCCAGAAACGGTACATGCCGAGGGTCAGGATGGTCAGCAATGACGTCCTCACCGCCAGCCAGAACAGGTGGGATTTCTGACCTGCATAATTGGTCTGCAGGTCAGTCATCGACATCTCAGGTAAACTTGTTGTTGCGCGGAAAACCACGCGGGGCCATGCGCCCGGCGCTGGCGCGCTTACCCAGCCATTCAGTCAGCGCTGTCTCAAGGCGGGTGCGCCCGGCCGGATCCAGCCAACTCAGCCCCTCGGCCAGCATGAATGTGGTGGCGTCTGACAAGCCGCCATCCTTGTATTTTTGTAAGCGCACACCTTTGCCACGGCCCATTTCCGGCAGGTCGGCAAGTGGAAACAGCAGCACTTTACGGTTCTCTCCCACCACCGCCACATAGTCACCATGTGTAGGTTTGCAGACCAACGCCCGCACATCTCCCCTTACGTTCAGCACCTGTCTGCCCGTGCGGGTCTGGGCCAGAACCTCGTCCTCAGAGGCGACAAAACCGTCGCCGGCACTGGAAGCCAGCAGCAATTTACGCCCCGGCTTGTGGATGAACAAATCAACAATTCCGGCCTCGTTTGGCAAATCAACTATCAGGCGCAGAGGCTCTCCCATACCGCGCCCGCCGGGCAGGGTCGCTGCAGAAAGCGTATAGAACCGACCGTTTTCGCCAAACACCAGCAACCGATCGGTGGTTTCAGCATGAAAGACAAAGCGCGGCCCATCGCCATCCTTGAACTTCAGCTCGCGGGTAAGGTCAATATGGCCTGACATGGCACGGATCCAACCCATTTGCGAGCAGACCACGGTGATAGGTTCGCGCTCAATCATCGCCTCAAGCGGCACATCCTCAACCACACCGGCCTCAGCAAATGTGGTGCGTCGCGCGCCGCCTTCATAGCTTTTGCCAAAGGTTTTTTTTGTCTGGCGCAGCTGATCGGAAATATGCGCCCATTGTAGAGCATCGCTTTCCAACAGGTCTTCCAGCCCGGCACGCTCGCGCATCAGCTCTTCCTGCTCGCGCATCAGCTCCAACTCTTCCAACCGCCGCAAGGAACGCAGGCGCATGTTAAGAATCGCCTCGGCCTGCACATCGCTCAACTCGCCCTCGCTGGCGAGCGGGCTGACATAATCTGCCTCGGAATTGGCCCGCACATGCGCCTGGCCCCAATCTTCGCGCATCAAGGCCGGTTTAGGCACCTCATCATAGCGGATGATGTCGATCACCCTGTCGAGGTTGAGAAAGGCGATGATGAAACCTTCAAGTACCTCAAGTCGGTGGTCAATTTTTTCCAGCCGGTGCTGTGAGCGGCGCTGCAACACCTCCTTGCGGTGATCAAGAAAGGCGCGCAGCACCTCCTTCATTGAGCAAACCTTGGGTGTGACCCCGTCAATCAGCACGTTCATATTGAGGCTAAAGCGGGTCTCAAGCTCAGAGTTGCGGTAGAGCATGTTCATCAAAACTTGCGGCTCAACATTTTTTGAGCGCGGCTCGATCACCACCCGGATATCCTCGGCGCTCTCGTCTCGTATATCGGCCAGAATGGGAATTTTCTTCAGTTGGATCAACTCGGCAATCTTCTCAATCAGCTTGGATTTTTGCACCATGTAAGGAATTTCGGTAACCACGATCTGCCACTGGCCGCGGGGGAGTTCTTCGATCTGCCAGCGAGCGCGCAGACGGAAGCCGCCGCGCCCGGTACGGTAGGCCTGTGCAATCGCCTCGGGTGGCTCGACAATAATGCCCCCGGTGGGAAAGTCCGGGCCAAGCACATAGTTCAACACCGTATCATCACGCAGATCCGGCACCTTGATCAGGTGCAGGCAGGCATCTATCAGCTCGGCAATATTATGTGGCGGAATATTGGTGGCCATGCCAACAGCAATGCCAGTCGAACCATTGGCCAACAGGTTGGGAAACGTCGCTGGCAGCACCACTGGCTCGGTCAGCGTACCATCATAATTCTCGCGGAAATCAACGGCGTTTTCGTTCAGCCCCTCCAGCAGGGCCTCGGCCACGACGGTCATGCGCGCCTCAGTGTAGCGGCTGGCCGCCGGGTTGTCGCCGTCGATATTGCCGAAATTGCCCTGCCCGTCAACCAGCGGGTAGCGGACGTTGAAATCCTGCGCCAGACGGGCCATGGCATCATAAATGGCGGCATCGCCATGGGGGTGATAATTGCCCATCACATCGCCGGAAATCTTGGCAGATTTACGAAACCCGCCAGTGGCAGAGAGCTTTAGTTCGCGCATGGCATAGAGAATACGCCGATGCACCGGCTTCAACCCATCGCGAGCATCCGGCAGGGCGCGGTGCATGATGGTGGACAAGGCATAGGTCAGGTAACGCTCGCCAAGGGCGCGGCGCAGAGGCTCGGTCACGTTACGTTTCCGGGCATCGGTATCATCGGTAAAATCGCTCATACCAGACGTGTAACCGCGCCCTTCGGTCAGGTAAAGCCGGCGTAAGTCTATCGGGGGAAATGATGCCTGTTTTCCCCGCCGTCAGTATGGGCTATGCTGGGAATCTCGCGGGTGTAAGGGGTCTAGAATGGGAATTCTCCGGCTAACATTGTTTTCGGTAATGGGGCTTGGAGGTGCCATGCTGTGGTTTGGCCGCGATAATGGCTTGCCCGAGGATCGGCTGGGCCGTGATCCGGTGGAAAGCCGCAATATTATAGTTGTCGCACCGGTTGTGGAACCTGTGCCTGTGCCCATACCTGTACCTGTACCTGTACCTGTGCTTGCCGCCACGCCCGTACCTGCCCCAGAGGCAAAACCAGAATCTGCACAGGCAGAACCGCCGGAACCCGCGCCTGCCCCTGCGCCAGAGCCAGAACTGGCGGTTCTGCCGGTGCTTTATGTGACTGGCAACAAGGTCAACATGCGTGCCGGACCCTCGATCAGCAATGGCGTAGTGGCCGCGCTTGTTCGAGGCACGGCGGTAGATGATCTGGGCGTAGCGGCAGAAGGCTGGTCACAAATCAGGGTCATCATAACCGGCCAACAAGGCTATATGGCCACCCAGTTTCTATCAGGGAATCAACCATGAACACAAAATCCATCCTCATCACCGGTTGCTCTTCCGGCATTGGTTATGACGCCGCACACGGTCTGAAATCTCGCGGCTGGCGGGTGTTTGCTACTTGCCGGCAGGCCAAAGATGTGACCCGCCTTGAAGCTGAAGGGCTGGAAAGTCTGCAACTGGATTACACCGATGCCAAGGGCATGAAAGCCACGCTTGATGAAATACTCAACCGCACCGGTGGCCAGCTTGATGCCCTGTTTAACAACGGGGCCTACGCGATGCCCGGCGCCTGTGAAGACCTGCCCACCGATGCCCTGCGCACTATTTTCGAGACCAATTTGTTTGGGTATCACGAGCTGACGCGCCTTGTGCTGCCGGTGATGCGCGCTCAGGGCTACGGACGCATTGTCAATTGTTCATCCGTGCTGGGCCTTGCGGCAATCCGCTGGCGCGGCGCCTATACGGCAAGCAAATATGCGCTTGAGGGGCTGACAGACACCCTGCGCCTTGAGATGTACGAGACAGGTATCAAGGTCATTCTGATCGAACCGGGGCCGATCACCAGTGACATCCGCAAAAACTCGATCCCGCATTTTGAGCGCTGGGTTGACTGGCAGGCCTCGCCCAACCGTGCCCTGTATGAGAGCCACCTGCTGAAACGTCTTTATGCCAATGATAACAGCCCGGACAAGTTTGAACTGCCCGCGTCCGCTGTCACCAAAAAGTTGGTTCATGCGCTGGAAAGCAAGCGGCCGCGCCCGCGCTATTATGTGACCACGCCAACCTATATTGTCGGTATTGCCAAACGGCTGCTATCAACGCGCCTGCAGGACAAAATTCTGCGGCGCTCATGATGCTGCATATTGCCGCAAGGCGCCCGAGCCTGTAGGCTGCCTGTAGGCTGAGCGGGCAGAACAGAAGGAAACAGGCCATGCTGCAAGACCCACTTTTTTTCATCGTCATTGTGGCGGTTCTCATTGTGGCGGTTATCCTGTTCACCGGCATCATCGGCTTTGCCCTTGGCGGTGACTTCAATCGCAAACACGCCAACCGCATCATGCGCTACCGCATCGCAGCCCAGGCAGTGGCCGTGGCGCTGCTCCTGCTCTATGTCTGGCTGCAATATGGCAGTTAAGGAGGGCTGATTATGGTCACCCTGAACAAGATTTACACCCGCACCGGCGATGGCGGCGAAACCGCTCTGGGCGATGGTAGTCGGGTCGCAAAATATGACGCACGCGTCGCGGCTTACGGCACGGTTGATGAAACCAACGCAACCATCGGCCTTACCCGCCTGCAGGCAACTGGCAACATGGACACGGCTCTGGCCCGCATCCAGAACGATTTGTTTGACCTTGGTGCCGACCTTTGCCGGCCGCATATGGACAAGGATACCAAAGCCGAGTTTCCGCCCCTGCGCATGGTGCAATCGCAGATCGACCGGCTGGAAGCCGAGATTGATGCGATGAACGCCAACCTCTCGACCCTGAAAAGCTTTGTCTTGCCCGGTGGCACTGCATTGGCGGCATATTTGCACCTTGTGCGCACGGTCTCGCGCCGGGCCGAGCGGCTGGCGGTTGAACTGGCCGGGGCCCAACCCGTTAACCCTGCGGCTATAAAATACCTCAACCGCCTGTCAGACTGGTGCTTCGTTGCCGCCCGTGTGGCCAACGACGATGGTAAAAAAGACGTGCTATGGGTGCCGGGTGCCAACCGCTAAGCGCGGGTTTTCTGCAAAAAACCAGAGCAACGCAACGTCGCTTCCCTCAGACCTGTCAATTTTACTCTGTTTTCCCCAACCATAATTGCTAAATGTAGACAAATGACCTGAACCAATAGGAGTAACACGGCCATGAAGGTGCTTGTGCCCGTAAAGCGCGTGATCGACTACAATGTGAAAGTGCGTGTCAAAGCGGACGGCAGCGGCGTTGATCTTGCCAATGTGAAAATGTCGATGAACCCATTTGATGAAATCGCCGTCGAAGAGGCGATTCGCCTGAAAGAGGCTGGCAAGGTCGAGGAAATCATCGCCGTCTCGATCGGTGTGAAACAGGCGCAGGAAACCCTGCGCACAGCGCTGGCCATGGGTGCTGATCGCGCCATTCTGGTCATTGCCGCTGATGATGTGCATACCGACATTGAGCCGCTGGCCGTGGCCAAAATCCTTGCCAAAGTGGTTGAGGAAGAACAGGTGGGTCTGGTGCTGGCCGGCAAGCAGGCAATTGACAATGACATGAACGCCACCGGGCAGATGCTTGCCGCCCTGCTGGGCTGGCCACAAGCCACCTTTGCCTCGGAAGTGGACATTGATGGCGATACAGCCGTGGTAACCCGCGAGGTTGACGGTGGCCTGCAAACTATCAAGGTGAACATGCCCGCCATTATCACCGCTGACTTGCGCCTGAACGAGCCGCGCTATGCCAGCTTGCCAAACATCATGAAAGCCAAGCGCAAACCGCTAGTTGAGAAAACCGCCACTGATTACGGCGTTGATGTCACGCCGCGCCTATCGGTGATAAAAACCAGCGAACCCGAGGGGCGTATTGCTGGTATTATCGTCAGCTCGGTTGATGAACTTGTCACGAAACTCAAAGAAGCGGGGGCTGTGTAATGGCTGTATTACTTCTTGCCGAGGTCAATAATGGTGAACTGGCGCTAGACGCTACTGCCAAGGCCGTAACTGCCGCCGCCAAGCTGGGCGATGTCACCGTGCTCTGCGCCGGAGCCTCTGCCGCCGCTGCCGGAAACGCCGCTGCGAAAATCAAGGGTGTTGCCAAGGTTTTGGTGGCCGAAGATGCTTCACTCAGCCACCGCTTGGCAGAACCGACCGCAGCACTTCTGGTATCTTTGGCACCTGACTTCAGCCACATCGTTGCCCCGGCAACCACCGATGCCAAGAACGTCATGCCACGCCTCGCCGCCCTGCTTGATGTCATGGTGATCTCGGATGTTTCTGGCGTGGTTGATGCCGACACATTTGAGCGGCCGGTTTATGCCGGGAACGCGATACAGACCGTGAAAAGCCTAGACGCAACCAAAGTGATCACTTTCCGCACCTCGACTTTTGATGTGGCAGGTGACGGCGGTTCTGCGACGGTTGAAACGGTGGCTGCGGCCGAAAACCCTGACCTCTCGCAATGGGTGGAAGACAAAGTTGCCGCCAGCGACCGGCCCGAGTTGACTTCGGCTGGCATTGTCGTGTCCGGCGGACGCGGCGTTGGTTCAGAAGATGATTTTGCGCTGATAGAAGCGCTGGCTGACAAGCTTGGCGCGGCTGTAGGTGCCTCGCGCGCTGCAGTCGATTCGGGCTTTGCTCCGAACGATTGGCAAGTCGGCCAAACCGGCAAGGTAGTGGCACCTGATCTCTACATAGCTGTAGGAATTTCCGGTGCAATCCAGCACCTTGCGGGTATGAAAGACAGCAAAATTATCGTTGCCATCAACAAGGATGAGGAAGCGCCGATCTTTCAGATTGCTGATTTTGGTCTTGTGGCCGATCTGTTTGACGCAGTCCCGGCATTGACCAAAGCTTTGTAGCGCTGCGGCATCTCCGTCAATAAAAAGGCCCGCCGGTTTAGCGGGCCTTTTACACGCGTTAAACTACGTATAGCGCACGGGAGTGAATTTTGATCCCAAAATTCATGAAGCATGCGCGCGCGTTCAATAACTTATAGCCTGACAGCAGAATCAAAATAAAGTCGTCAGGCTATATTCACAAGAGCGACGCAAGCACCTCCTGTAAGGCATCCGCCGCTTTTTCCTGCGCAATCGTGCCCAGCATACCTACCGTTGCGGGCGCTTCTGTTTCAGAGAAGCGCAGCCCCGCCTGCCCGGCAGAAATCTCCTCTTCGCTAACCACAATTTCGACATATCCGGCAATAAACGGCAGCAGTTCGTCAATCATATCACGCCCGACAAACAGCGGGTCAGAGCCATCAACGCCACTTGCCGTATCGTCTTCCGGCGAGTGATCAGACATCCAAAGCAGCACAACCCGGCCATCAACCTTGGAAATCAAGGTTTTCATCCGTCCAACCCAAGCTTCCCGAAGCTCAGCCTCAACCATGGCAAACTTATCGGCTGAGGCCTCCTGCAAGGCGCTGAGCAAATGCCTGGTAAAATTGAAATCTGTAAAGTCAATTTCACGGTAGATAGTCTTAAGTAGGTTCGAGGCCCGCAAAAAGCGATCATTACGGCGCGGATGCACCGCGTAGAACCGGTTGGACATATTTTGCGCCCCGGTTATCTGCACCACGGTCACCACTGCATTTGAGCAGATGTTGATAACCGCCTGATCATTTATAAACACATCAGCCCCGGCATTAACGCAGCCCAGATTGATGAACGCGTGGTCCATCCGTTCCTCAGCCAGCGCCGAATAGGGGCGCTCGTGAAACTTGCCATAGGTCTCGGTGCCCCCAATGACGGCCACATATGGCTGATCAAGCTTACGCTTTGGCCCGCGAAAAAGAAGTTTTGAATTACCGTATCTACACGGATAATAGTCAAGGGCGCTGCCGCCCAGATTCTCATAGGTCATTCCACCCACTCCACTAAATTTCACCCAAGGCCGAGATTCGCAGAGAGAGGTTTCCAAACAGCTAAAGATAAAATATTTCAGTCTTTGTTAAGCTGTCAAAAAGGTTTTATGCTGCACCGCAGGAAACTAGGCATAATTTGGAAGGAACGGGTATGGAAATCAGGACGGTTGGTGTTGTTGGCGCGGGGCAGATGGGTAACGGCATTGCACATGTGCTGGCGCATGCAGGCTATGAGGTTTTACTCACCGACATCAATCAGGACAGCTTGGACCGGGCACTGGCCAATATCACGAAAAACTTTGAGCGCCTGATCAACAAGGGCAAGACAACCGAGGTCGAGCGCGATGAAACCCTTGCGCGCATTGGCACCACCCTGACCCTGTCTGACCTTGGCCCCACAGACCTGATCATTGAAAGTGCCGCCGAGCGCGAAACCGTCAAAGCGGCTATTTTTGCAGACCTTCTGCCGCATTTAAAGCCTGAAACCATCCTCACATCAAACACCTCATCCATTTCGATAACCCGGCTGGCAAGCGGCACCGACCGGCCCGAGCGCTTCATGGGTTTTCACTTCATGAACCCGGTGCCAGTGATGCAACTGGTCGAGCTGATCCGCGGCATTGCCACTGATGACGCGACATTCAAAACCTGCCTTGGCGTAGTTGAAAAAATCGGAAAAACCGCAGCTTCGTCTGAAGATTTCCCGGCGTTCATCGTCAACCGTATTTTGATGCCAATGATTAATGAGGCGGTCTATACACTCTATGAAGGTGTGGGGTCTGTAAGCAGCATTGATACCTCTCTGAAGCTTGGGGCAAACCACCCGATGGGGCCGCTGGAACTGGCCGATTTCATTGGGCTTGATACCTGTCTGGCAATCATGAATGTGCTGCATGAGGGGCTGGCAGACACCAAGTACCGCCCTTGCCCTCTGCTTACGAAATATGTCGAAGCTGGCTGGCTTGGGCGTAAAACCGGGCGCGGGTTTTATGATTACCGAGGCGAAAATGGCCCGGTGCCAACCCGGTAAATATCACGCCAAACTGCATGTCTTCATTGCCAAATGATGTCCTGTGCTTGGGCCGGCAGAGCAAGCTCAGGACAGTACTGTACTGTACTGTACAGGCAGAGATTATTGCAAAATCCGTATTACCATAGGCTTTTCTTTGCACGCTCTGGCCATTCCTTATCATAGGTTTCGCCATCAAACGCGCCTTCGGTAATTTCGCGCAGCATGTCGCCAACCGAGGGCAGGCCGTGCGACTGATCGCCGTCTGCCCAAAGCCCGGCGCGCATCACCGACCGGGCGCATTGCGGGTAAACCTCATCTATGTGAATGACGATAACCGTGGTCGGGGTTTTGCCGGCTTTTTTTAGCCGCGCCTGCAGGTCTGTGTCGGCGGTAAGGCGGGCGGTGCCGTTGACGCGCATGATGCTTGTGGACCCTGCCACCATGAACATCAGCGATATGCGCGGGTCAGTGATAATATTGCGTAATGTATCAAGCCGCTGGTTGCCGCGCCAATCAGGCAGGGCCAGCGTTTGGGGGTCAAGCACCTGCACGACCGGGCCATCATCGCCACGCGGACTACCGTCGGTCCCGTCCGGCCCCACGGTGGACAGCACGCAAAAGCGACTGGCCATGATCCACTTGCGGTAGGCAGGTGTTAAGTGGTTCGTGACTTTGACCAGCGCGGCCTCGCCCGGCCTGCCATAAAGCGCCTCCAGCTCTGCAGTGGTTTCAAGAAACTGTATCTGGAGGCTCCAATAAAAACCCCGTCTCAGCCACTAGCTGATCCGAGCTGGTCTCAATGGCTTCCTCCAGTCTGGCCATAAACGCCTTGCGCTCAAGCCCCGGCGGAATCGGCTCCAGAAATTCCACCACCGCTAGGCCCTGCTGGCGCATGATGCCGTGTTTGGGCCAAAACACCCCAACATTGGTGGCAGCTGGCACGCAGGTCTGGCCGGTTTGTTCATAAATCAGCCCAGCACCAATTTTATAGGGCGCCGCCACACCCGGCGAGATGCGGGTGCCTTGCGGATAGATCACCAATTGCCCCGGCTGGGTCTTGCCGCTGGCTACATCTGCCAACATCTTTTTGATCGCCCGGCCTTTATCGCCACGCTTTACGGCCACATTACCCATACGGGCGCCAAAGAAGTGAAAAATCGGCACCCGGTGCAGCTCACGTTTAATAATGAACCGCGAGTTTGTGGCAACACTGCTAATCATCAGAACATCGAGGAATGACTGGTGCTTTGAAGCGATTATACATTCACCCGTGGGAATTTTGCCCCTGATCTCGGTCTTAAGACCGGTCATCCAGCCAAGCGTCCAGCGCACATAACGGGCATAGGTTTTCACATAGGTATAAGCATAGTCTCGCCTGAACACCGCAACCGGCAGGAAGAATATAGCCATGAGGGGTAGCGCCAGATACATCTGGGTAACAAATACCAGCGAGCGCGTCCATTGAATGGCATTTCTCATCAGCTTCTCTCTTTCAGTGTGTTCAGCGCGGTTATACGGGTGGCAAAGAAGGCCACAAGGGCGGCAAGCGGCGGAATCAGCAGTGGCCAGAGCCAGCTAGCGCCCTGAAACCCCAACCCGGTCAGAAACCCACCTGCCGGATCAGCCCCCGGCAGCAGCAGAACCGCACCAAGGCCCAAGGCTGTGCCAATAGCCGCCCCGCTCAGGGTGCGCAAGGTATAGCGCCGCACAAAGGCCCGCGCGATATAAGCATCACGCGCCCCGACCAGCCGCAACACTCGGATCACCTGAGCATTGGCGGCAAGGGCGGCATTGGCGGCCAGCGTGATAATCATCGCAGTGGTCACGGTGATGGTCAGAATGGCCAGAAACCCGAGGGCGCGCAGCCGTCCGGCCGCCTGCACCAGAGGTTCGCGCCATCTGGTATGGTCATCAAGCACAGCACCAGGTGCCTCGCCCGCCAGCCGCTTGCGCAGGCCAGTCGCGTCATAGCCGTCTTGGTCTTCGATCACCTCGATCAGGCGGGGAATGGGCAATGTATCAAGCGGCAGGTCGGGGCCAAACCACGGCTCCAGCAGGGCGTTTTGCTCTTCCAGCCCAAGCGGACGGGCCTCACGGATACCCGGTGTGGTTGCCAGCACCTCCATGACCGCCAGCATCTGCGCATCAATCTGATCCTCAGGGGCTGAAATACGAATGGTTGAGCTTTGCGCCAGGGTCTCTCCCCAGCGCTCGGCCAGCCTGCCGCTGGCCAGAGACAGCGCCATGGCAAACACCGCCAAAAAGGCCATGGCTGCGGCGGAAAATGCAGTGAGGCGCGCGGTGTATCCGGTGGGCGGCACCACCCGGTCAGCCTGCACATCACCGGCCAAAAAACTCAATGTTGCTTCCAGATATGCCTTCACAGGTCTGCCCCCGCCAGTTGCAGCCGGTGATCGGAAATGCGCAACACCCGCACCGAAACCTGCGCTCTGGCCTGCCGAATCAGGTTCATGTCATGGGTGGCAATCATCACCGCTTTGCCCATGCGGTTCAACTCCACCAGCAGCTTCAGCAACCTCAGTGACATGTCCCAGTCAACGTTACCCGTGGGCTCATCCGCAAGAATCACATCAGGTGACATGATGACGGCGCGGGCCAGGGCCGCACGCTGGCGCTCGCCTCCCGAAAGCTCCGGCGGGCGCGCCTGTTTTTGGCCGGTCAAGCCGACCCAGCCGAGCAAATCATCAAGGTCACTTTCAACGCTGGCGGCGGTTCGATCAGAAACCGTCACCGGCAGCAAGACATTTTCGGCAACATTCAGGTGGTCAAGAAACTGGCAATCCTGATGTACCACGCCAATGCGCCGGCGCGCCAAAGCCACATCATCACGGCTCATGCTGCGCACATCCTGCCCGAAAAGTGAAACCCGGCCCTGTCCGGCCACCAGCTCTCCATAACACAGCTTGAGCAGCGTGGTTTTGCCCGCCCCACTTGGCCCGGTCAGAAAGTGAAATGATCCGGGTACTAGTTTGAGCGAAATATCGCTCAAAAGCGTATTGCCGCCATAACCATAAGATACGTCTTCAAGCTCAATCACGGCCTGTCCTTTTTAGCCTGTTTAGCAACACTTTACCCACAGAGAGGAATTTGTTTCAATGCAAGGAATGCAAAGGTTTGATTTTGCGCGTCTTTGGTCTCATATTGCGACTATAAAGAGGCAAATAGAAAGCTGCCAGGGGGCAGTAAGGCGGGGTTAAAGTATGCGACTGGTATGCCCAAATTGCGGGGCGCAATATGAGGTGGATGAGCGGGTCATTCCGGCTGCCGGCCGGGATGTGCAATGTTCAAATTGTGGCCACGCCTGGTTCTTACGGCCCTCTATGCTGAAGGGCGGCATACTGGAGGACGGTATGCTGGAGGACGGTATGCTGGAGGACGGTATGCTGGAGGGCGGCGGTGAAGACATAGGCGAGAACACAAACGCTGACCCGGATACGCAAGAGGCGGCCGCTGATGCCGACCCGAATCATACTCAGGATGCGCCCGAAGAGGCAAGTGTGGCAGAGGAGCCTGACAAGGACGAAACTGCCGAGGAGATGAGCCATGAGGCAGCTACGGGCGCAACTGAGGCAATCGGCGCACTTATAAAAACGCAAGGCCCAGCTGACGACAAGCCAGAGGCTACCGATGATGTAGCCGAAAATAAAAGTGATGACGAGGACCTTCCTTTAGAAGATTCCACCACCAAAAGTCCGGCTCATGAAAATCCTGCCGGGGAGCGCAAAGCGCAACAACTGGATGAAGGTGTGCGTGAAATTCTGCGCGAAGAGGCCACGCTCGAGGCTGAAGCGCGCCGACATGGCCGCGAGCGGATAGAAACCCAGAATGATTTGGGCTTAGGTGACCAACCGGCGGCACAAGAACGCACGGCACGCCTGCGCGGGCTTGATGTGGAAGATGATACATCCACCTCTGGCGGCTCTGGGGCGCGGCGTGACCTGCTGCCGAACATTGAAGAAATAAATTCGAGCCTGGAGCCAATTGGCAGCGACGATGTGGTTGACGATTTCGCCGATATTCCGAGGCGCAAGGGCGGTTTTGGCCTCGGTTTTCTGATGATGATCGTGCTGGCTGTAATTATCGTAATGTTCTATATTTACGCCCCGCTGATCAGCGAGAGGGCTCCCACCATTGCACCGACAATGGAAGCCTATGTTGGTGGTATCGACAAAATGCGCACTTGGCTGGACAGCATGGTGCAACTCGCCCTTGCTAGGTTGCAATAGGTAATTGAGAAGGCTTTAGGTGGCGCTTTAGAGCATGTCTCGTTTAATTGAATTCACCCGGCAGCCCGAACGCATTTGCATTGCAAACACTGCCTCGGGCTACCGGGTGAATGAAATGAATCCGATTGAACGAAACACGCTCTAGCCCAGAAGAATCCCGACGACCACCACCATCAGGCCGATCGCTGACAGAAAAAGTGCGGCCATGTTCAGCACCATGGCACTTTGCAGGCGAGCCTGCAGAGCCGCGTCATCCAGCCTCTGTTGCTTGGCGCGGATCATTTTAACGGCCGAATAAACCAGCCCGACAATGCCAATTAACGAGATGATTGTGCCCGGGATGATTAACCAGTTCATTGCCGCTTCCTTGGTGGTTTACTTTTCTCCGCCCTAACCTGCCATATCCGGCAAGACAACCCCTTGCCGGGCGCGTGCAGGCAAGCTATTGCTCCCATAACCCCTCGGAGGACCACATGAACGATCAGGTAACAGAAACATCCTACCGCGTAACTGCTGACGAACTTAGGCAATTTGTTGAGAGGTTTGAACGCCTTGAAGCTGAAAAGCAGGATATTGCAGACCAACAAAAAGAAGTCATGGCTGAGGCCAAGGGGCGTGGTTATGACACCCGAGTCATACGCAAGGTTATTGCCCTGCGGAAGCGTGATAAAGATGACATTGCCGAGGAAGAAGCAGTTCTGGAAATGTACAAGGAAGCGCTGGGAATGTGAGCATGTGAGGCTGGCCCGACAAGGGATATCAAGCCGTGAGCATCGTCACCCCCGGCAAGCGCGAAATTTCCAGCACATCGTCATCATAATTCACGGTTAGTTCTGTGGTTAGCTCAGCGGTCCAGCCCGGCAGGTCCAGCTCTTCCTCAACAGCGTATTCCAGAGCATATTTATCAAGAAATGCCGAGAGGATGCGCCGCCTCTGAATTTCGTTCAGCGGCGCATGACTACTCAGGTAGGTGCGCAGCCGGCTCATGCCTTCCTTGGCCATGATTTCCGAGAGCACATCAAAACCGCCCTTCAGGCGCAGATGCGGCTCCACCCCAGCAACCTCATGCATGACTTCAGGCCAGATCAGCGGCGTGTCTTCATTGCACCAGACAGTGACCGGGCAATCCGGCACCGCTTCACGGATTGCCAAAATTACATCGGACCAGAATAGCTCCAGAGGGTTCACGCCCTTCATGAAGTCAGCAAAATTACCGCCGTCGTTTTGCTCAAATATTGCCGGAATGAAAGTCGCCATATTGCGAATACCAATGTGAAATTCAACCGGGTTGTCGGGGAACAGGTTTCGCAGCCGTGTAACCTTGTCGGCGGCCAGGTGGTAAAGTTGGCCATGTTCAAGCGCCCGCTTGCTGACGCCAAGAAAATTATCCTGACTGAGAACAAGGCGCTCGGCCTCATCCACATCCATGAACGCCTCCAGCATGATGTCCTGTGTTTCAGCGCTGGCTTTGGCCCCGCCCAACTTGCCAACCACCTGAGCCAACACCCCACGGTAGCGGCTTGGTCCGGGCACGATCACGCCTTCCTTTGCCAATACGTCCCTGTTCTTCAACAGAGACTTAACCAGCCGGTCTTCATCCGTGGCATGCGCGCCTATATGATAAGAAATATGCAACGAGCCAAAATCCCATACTGATCCATCCGGGGTTTACCGAAGAGTGTTTTATTCAAAACTTATGCTGCTTTATCATGGGCGACCAGGTTTGCATAGAAGGTCTCCTCCGCTTCTTGTGGCCTGACATATCCAATTACATTGTGCAGGCGCTCCACTGCCCCCTCTCAGCGATGCAGGCATCGCCTGCCCACTGCCCGGCAGTGGTTTGCCTGCAAACCATGAGGGGGGCAATGGGACAGTGGTTTGCGCGTCATATACCAATCCCTTCACGTGATGTTTCGACCTCGTAATAGGCCCA
>CAYNXK010000016.1:3368-22621 GCA_964401125.1 uncultured Aliiroseovarius sp. | reverse complement strand
CCAGACCGCCAAAGCCGATACTGGCACCTTGCGCCGCTAGCAGGCTAGGCTTGAATGGGGTTAGGGCAAGTGCAAGGGTCAGGGCTGCTAATCTGTTCAATTTACAGGTCCTCATTCAATTTTGGCCAATTGAGGAACGTATACCATTTTCACCCCATCTTTGAAAACCAGAAGATAAGTACCGCCCTCTTTATCTTGGCGGATAAGATTAACCTGCCCAGCAGAAATTTGACCAATCGGGCCTGTGGCAGTAACAGGGCCGATTGATTCGGCCCTGGTTTTATCAAGAGCGGCGTGCAGCCCTTCGCTTTCAATAACAAAATTGGTGGAGGTTCGCAGGGAAACACCACCAGACAGTTCAAGCCGGTGTTTCTCACTATCTACCAAAGCCTTTGCCGCCGAGATGTTGACCACGCCGCCATCTGGGGTCTCAATGATGGCCTCAAGTCTGTTTGCCGTGAAAATAGCAGGGTTTTCCTTATCCGGTTGCGCGGATTCGGCAGTGAAGCTTATTGCCGCGCCGTCGCTTGTGACCCCGGAAAACCGTGGGCCGGTAATGCGCTGGCTCTGGGCGAGATCTTCAATATCAATGCCGGAATAGGTGAGCGCCAGGGTCGGATCAATGCTGCGTGAAATCAGAAACATTGTTGACATCAAAACAAGTGCCAGTACTGGCAGAAGTACCTTCAGCCAAGCGATCAAGCGTGAATAGGTGTTGTCATAGGTTGCCATGATTGGTCCTGAGTTGAGCACCTGTGACCTGTTTAGCACGCAACCTGTGGTTTCCAATGCCCCAATGGGTGTGGTGGCAAATCACCGCCTAATGCGCAAAAATATCAATCTCGGGCCAGCCTTCAAGATCAAGCCCGGCACGTGTTGGCAGAAAGCCAAAACAGGCTTGCGCAAGTGCCGTGCGGCCTTCACGCTCCAGCCGTTTATTCAACTCATCGCGCAGGCGGTGCAGGTGCAAAACGTCAGAGGCGGCGTAGGATATCTGCGCATCGGTCAAAACCTTGGCACCCCAGTCGCTCATTTGCTGTTGTTTGGAGACATCAATATCCAAAAGCTCATCCAGCAGGTTTTTTAGCCCATGCCTGTCAGTATAGGTGCGCACCAGTTTCGAGGCAATTTTGGTGCAGTAAACCGGAGCAGTCACCGCCCCGAAGGCATGCAACATAGCGGCAATATCAAAGCGCCCGAAGTGAAACAGCTTCAACACATCAGGGTTGGTTAGCATGGCAGTCAGATTTGGCGCCTCATCCTGACCTTTGGCGATTTGCACCAGATGCGCGTTGCCATCTCCACCCGACATCTGCACCAAGCACAGCCGGTCACGGTGCGGGTTCAGGCCCATGGTTTCACAATCAATAGCCACCACCGGGCCAAGGTCCAGCCCGTCGGGAAGATCATTTTGGTACAGGTGATTGCTCATATCCGCCCTTTCGTTGCCGTCTTTGGCCCTGATAAGGTGTATCCCCTTGAGGATCAACGCATCATAGGCCCAAAGGTCCGACTTTGGTTGTAAGCTTACGCAGTTCTGCTGCAAATTTTCCGACGGGTAAAATGCCTCGTCCCGCTAGATACGGGCCAGCTTAAATCACAAATTCCGCGATTGCCTCATCATTGGTAATATCCGTATATGACAGGCCTGCCGTGTCTAGCCGAGCAAACAAGACACTAAAGTTGTCAGCGTTGGCCGTTTCAATGCCGATCAGGACAGTGCCAAAATTTCGTGCAGATTTCTTGAGATACTCAAAACGGGCGATATTATCTTCCGGGCCTAAAAGCTCAAGAAAATCCCGAAGCGCGCCGGGGCGCTGTGGCAGGCGCAGGACAAAGTACTTTTTAAGGCCGGCATGGCGCTGGGCCCGCTCTTTGACTTCTGGCAATCTCTCAAAATCAAAGTTACCACCTGAAGTTATACAAACCACGGTCTTGCCGCGTATAATATCCTTCAGGTCAACCAGAGCATCCACCGATAACGCCCCGGCTGGTTCAAGCACCACACCCTCTACATTCAGCATATCAAGAATAGTTGTGCAAATCCGGTCTTCTGGTGCTGTAAGCACATGATTGTAAGGCACGTTTTTTAAGGCAGCAAATGTAAGATCACCTATGCGGGCAACAGCGGCACCATCCACAAAAGTATCAACCGTGGTTAGTGAAACCGGGTATCCCGCCGCAAGAGCTGCCTTCAGGCTGGCCCCGCCGGCGGGCTCAATATAGCGCAAGGTGGTGTTCGGTGCCTGTTCACGCAAGAATTTTGTCACCCCGGCAGACAGGCCACCTCCACCTACTGGCAGGATGACAACATCTGGTGCCCGGCCCAGTTGCTCTAATATTTCAACGGCAACTGAAGCCTGGCCCTCTATCACATCAACATCATCAAATGGTGATAAAAAATGGCCGCCTTCATCTTCACAATATTTTTTGGCCATTAACAGCGTATGGTCGAAATAGTCGCCAACCAGACGAATTTCGACTGCATCACCGCCAAAAACCTGTGTTTTATATACCTTTTGCTGCGGTGTGGTCACGGGCATGAATATCACACCCTTCACGCCAAAATGACGGCAGACAAAGGCGACGCCCTGTGCGTGGTTGCCCGCACTTGCACAAACAAAGTTCACCTGTTCCGGCTTGGCGGCCACCACTTTGCGCATAGCATTCAAGGCGCCACGAATTTTGTAACTGCGCACCGGCGAAAGGTCTTCACGCTTCAGCCAGATATCGGCTTCAAACCGGGCCGACAGGTGGTCATTGCGCTGTAGTGGCGTCACCGGAAACAGCGCGCGCATTTCTTGTTCGGCAAGTCGGGCTTTATCGCAAAAACTATTCATACCAGCGCTTTGGCCTATTCGCGCCAATTTAGCAACCTTCATAGCCTTGCCGGGCCTTGCCAAACGCAATAAACTCGCACGGAAACCTTATGACGGAGTCGCACATGACCGCGCCAAAGAAAGTTGTTCTCGCCTATTCCGGCGGGCTTGACACCTCGATCATCCTGAAATGGCTGCAAATCGAATATGGCTGTGAGGTTATCACCTTCACCGCCGATCTGGGGCAAGGTGAAGAGCTGGGCCCGGCCCGCGAAAAGGCGGAGCTTCTGGGCATCAAGCCTGAGAACATTTACATTGAAGACCTGCGTGAGGAATTCGTGCGTGACTTTGTCTTTCCAATGTTCCGGGCAAACGCTGTTTACGAAGGTCTGTACCTGTTGGGCACGTCAATTGCCCGGCCGCTGATCTCCAAGAGGCTCGTTGAAATTGCGGCGAAAACAGGTTCTGATGCAATTTCTCACGGGGCAACGGGCAAAGGTAATGATCAGGTTCGGTTTGAGCTGGCAGCCTATGCTTTGAACCCTGAAATCAAGGTCATTGCGCCGTGGCGCGAGTGGGATCTGGGCTCGCGCACCAAGCTGGTTGAATTTGCCGAAAAGCACCAGATACCAATCGCCAAAGACAAGCGCGGCGAAGCACCCTTTTCGGTTGACGCAAACCTTTTGCACACATCAAGCGAAGGCAAGGTGCTGGAAGATCCGGCCATAGAGGCCCCCGATTACATCTATCAGCGCTCCGTCAACCCGGAGGATGCGCCCGACACGCCTGAATATGTAGAAATTGGCTTTGAGAAAGGTGATCCCGTTTCAATTAACGGAAAAGCACTTTCTCCCGCCACCCTGCTGACAAAATTGAATGAGCTTGGCGGTAAACATGGCATTGGCCGGCTTGATCTAGTCGAGGGCCGGTTTGTTGGCATGAAATCGCGCGGCATTTACGAGACTCCCGGCGGCACCCTGCTGCTTGAGGCGCATCGTGGGATAGAGAGCATTACCATGGACCGCGTTGCCATGCATCTGAAAGATCAGCTGATGCCGCAATATGCCGAGCTGATATACAATGGCTTCTGGTTCTCTCCTGAGCGCGAAATGCTGCAAGCAGCGATAGATAAAAGTCAGGAGCGCGTCACCGGCACGGTGCGCCTGAAACTGTACAAAGGTCTTGGGCAAACTGTTGGCCGTTGGTCGGATTACTCGCTTTACAGTGAAGAGCATGTGACCTTTGAGGACGATATGGGTGCTTATGATCAGAGCGATGCGGCAGGTTTTATCCAACTGAACGCGTTGCGCCTGAAACTTATTGCAGCCCGGAACCGGCGGGTCAGATAGAGTGCAGAAGTGCGCGGCTCTGACAGTCGTTGACACCTTCTGGTACTATGTGCCTATTCCTGATGCGAGGTTTAGCCATCATGGCGAACGTCAAAACCCTGCAAGCCGTTAAACAGTTTGAGCCATCTCTAGGCCTCAGAAATCTCAAAGGAGAAAACCATGATTGAGAAGCGTGAATTCTACATCAATGGTGCCTGGGTCGCCCCATCGGCTACCAATGATCTGACCGTCATAAACCCTTCAAACGAAGAGCCTTGCGCGGTGATTACTCTAGGCAGCGAAGCCGATACCAACGCTGCAATTGCCGCCGCCCACGCGGCTTTCGAGGGTTGGGCCGCAACCGCAAAATCTGAACGCCTAGCGCTTATCGAGAAGCTGCTTGAAGTTTACAAAGCCCGCGCCGATGACATGGCCGAAGCCATGAGCCTTGAAATGGGCGCTCCAATTGACATGGCGCGCAGCCAGCAGGTTGGCGCTGGCACTTGGCATATTGAAAACTTCATCAAAACCTTCAAAGAATTTGAGTTTGAGCGGATGTTGGGAGGCCACGCCCCGAATGACCGTATTTTGTATGAACCCATTGGCGTCACCGCCCTGATCACGCCTTGGAACTGGCCAATGAATCAGGTCACCTTGAAATGTGTGCCGGCCATGGCCGCAGGCTGCACCATGGTGCTGAAACCTTCGGAAATAGCGCCGCTTTCCTCCATTATTTGGAGCGAAATCGTTCATGAGGCGGGCTTTCCTGCCGGGGTCTATAATATGGTTCATGGTGATGGGCCGGGGGTCGGCACCCAACTTTCCGGCCATCCTGATGTGGATATGGTCAGCTTCACCGGCTCCACTCGCGCCGGGATTGCCATTTCAAAAAACGCCGCCGATACCCTGAAACGCGTCAGTCTTGAGCTTGGCGGCAAGGGGGCCAACATCATCTTTGATGATGCCGATGAAAAGGCAGTGAAGCGCGGCGTGCTGCATATGATGAACAATACGGGGCAAAGCTGTAACGCGCCGTCGCGCATGCTGGTACAACGCGGCGTCTATGACAGGTCTGTTGAGATTGCCCGTGAGGTTGCCGAAAAGGTTACCATCGGTGCGGCTGACCAGCCAGGCAGGCATATGGGCCCGGTAGTCAGCCAGCTGCAATATGACAAAATACAGGACCTAATTCAGACAGGTATTGATGAGGGGGCGCGGCTGGTGGCTGGCGGCACGGGGCGGCCTGAGGGCATGAATCGTGGTTACTTTGTCCGCCCCACTGTGTTTGCCGATGTCAGCAATGAGATGACAATCGCCCGAGAAGAGATTTTTGGCCCTGTGCTGTCGATGATCCCTTTTGACAGTGAGGAAGACGCGGTGCGCATCGCCAACGACACGGTTTATGGGCTGACAAATTATGTACAAACCACAGATGGAGAAAAGGCTAGGCGGGTTGCCCGCCGCATGCGGTCGGGTATGGTTGAGATGAACGGTACATCCCGCGCGGCAGGCTCAACCTTTGGCGGCTACAAGCAATCGGGTAATGGCCGTGAAGGCGGTGTTTGGGGGCTTGAGGATTTTCTTGAAGTCAAAGCAATTTCGGGCTGGTCAAACGAATGATGTAATACAAAAGGCGGGCGTGAAACTTAAAGTCAGGCCCGCCGAACAATCACCGATCCAACAGAATACCCGGCCCCGAACGAGCAGATCACACCTGTGTCACCCGGCTTCAGGTCGTTTGAGTATTTTGAAAATGCAATAATCGAGCCTGCCGAGGATGTGTTGGCGTAGTCTTGCAGGATATTTGGCTGCTCGCCTTCTTCAGGCACTCTTCCCAGCACCTTTTTACCGATAAAGTCATTCATTGCTTTGTTCGCCTGATGCAGCCATAGGCGTTTCAGGGCGTCAGGGGACAGGCCCTCGTCTGCAATATGTGTAAGAATGTGTTGTGAAACGATGGGCAGCACCTCCTTGAACACCTTTCGGCCCTCTTGCATGAATTGCATATCACGCCGATCCTGCACACCGCCAGGCCGGGATCGGCGAAGAAAACCATTGTTGTTGCGTATATTATTAGAAAACTGAGTCAGGCATTTTGTTGAAATAATATCAAAATGATCACCTATCACATCTTCTTTCCGCTCGATCAAAGTCGCGGTTGCCACATCGCCAAAGATAAAGTGACAATCACGGTCGCGCCACTCAAGATGGCCCGAACAAATCTCGGGATTGACCACCAACGCGCGGCGCACGGACCCAGCCCGCACCATATCGGCCGCAGCCTGAATGCCGAAGGTCGCCGAGGAACAGGCTACATTCATGTCAAAAGCAAAACCGTTCGCCCCCAGCATATCCTGAACCTCAATAGCAACTGCCGGATAGGCACGCTCAAGATTCGAGGCGGCACAGATGATCAGATTAACATCCGCCCCTTCGCGCCCGGCCTGCGCCAGTGCCTTATTGCAGGCATCCAGTGCCATTTCTGCCATGATACCCGGCTCATCATCATCACGTTGTCGCAGCGTGGGGTGCATCACATCAGGGTCTAAAATCCCTTTTTTATCCACAACATAACGGCTGTGTATGCCACTGGCATTAACGATAAATTCTTCGCTTGAATGGCCCATCGGCTTTTGTTCGCCCGCAGCAATAGCACGGGCATTCTCAGCATTCATCTTGTCCGCATAGGCATTGAAGGCGACCACAAGCTCAGCATTAGTGATAACATCTTTGGGGGTGAAAATACCGGTGCCTGATATGACGGGCTGGAACATGGGTTGCCTCCTGAAAACCTGCCCTACTCAACCAGTATGGCGGGCTATTGGCAAGGTCTGGAAAAGGTTAACAGGCCTTAAAATGGGCATTTTGCTTTGAAAGTCAGCCCCTTGCCGCCATCCGGGTGGCGCAGGCGCAAGCTGGTTGCGTGCAGCATTAGGCGCGGAGCTTCACGGGCAGGGCCTGTGGCATAAAAAGGGTCGCCCAAAATAGGATGGCCAATTTCCTTCATATGAACACGCAATTGGTGCGAGCGCCCGGTCTCTGGAGACAGGTGCAGCCGCGTCGCGCCCTCCTCATGGCGCATGACTTTCCAGTTGGTAATAGCCTGCTTGCCGGTCTCAAAGTTCACATGCTGGCGCGGGCGGTTGGGCCAATCAACAATCAGGGGCAGATCAACCCGGCCTTCGTGCGCGGCCACATGCCCGTAAACCCGAGCCACATATGTTTTTTTCACCATACGCTTCTCAAATTGCAGGCCCAGATGCCGCTGGGCATGGGCGGTCATGGCAAAAATCATGACCCCGGATGTATCGCGGTCCAGCCGATGCACAAGCAGGGCATCCGGGAACACAGCCTGAATGCGAGCAAGCAGGCAATCAGCCAGATGCTCGCCCTTGCCTGGCACAGACAATAGCCCGGACGGCTTGTTCACAAGCAAAATCTGGTGGTCGTGATGCAATATGCCGAGCGGCTCGTCTGGCGGGTTATAATTGTCCATTTTCGCCTCATAGCCGGGGGTGGGGGGCATGAGCAAGTGTTAAGGCTTCAAACCAGAAAGCCGCGATCAGAAAAGAGATGCTGGGCGCATGTATGCCACCGATGCGCCAACGCCCACGGCGCGGCGGACTTCTTGCTGGCTCAACTGGTTGATATATGTGGCCTGTGCTCTTACATACGTTCGTCAATCAAGCGAACTTGGCAAACGAACTTAGCAAACGAACCTGGTAAACAAATCTGGACGTGAAAATTAATATGTTACGAACAAAACTGACGGCTTTTGTCAATCAATCCAGGTTTGAGGCCGTCATTCTGGCACTTATCATCATAAACTCGGTCATTCTGGCTCTAGAGACAAGTCCGGCGGCTATGGCGCTTGCCGGGCCGGCGCTGCTTGCTGCTGATAAGGCGATTCTGTCAATATTTGTAGTCGAAATTTTATTAAGAATGTTCATTGATTTTCGCGGGTTCTGGCGTGACCCGTGGCGGATTTTTGACTTTCTGGTGGTGGCGATTGCACTGGTGCCGGCTACGGGGCCACTTTCTGTGCTAAGGGCGCTGCGGGTACTCAGGGTGCTACGCCTGCTAACAGGGGTTCCGGCAATGCGCCGGGTTGTGGCCGGGCTGCTGGCCGCGGTGCCGGGGCTTGGCTCGGTAGTGTTTCTGATCGCCATAATTTTCTTCGTTTTTGCGGTGATTTCAACCAAGCTGTTTGCAGCCTCCTTTCCTGACTGGTTTGGCTCGATGGGTGCATCTTCCTACACATTGTTTCAGATCATGACCTTGGAAAGTTGGTCAATGGGTATCGTGCGGCCGGTGATGGAGGTATATCCTCTTGCTTGGATTTTGTTTGTGCCGTTCATTATTATCACCGCCTTCACGGTCCTGAATCTGTTCATCGGGGTGATCGTTGATGCAATGCAATCGGCAAATGAATCTGAAGCCCGCAGTGAGCGCGAAGTCTTGTTGAATACGAACAAGGCGATACTCAATGAACTTAAAGCTCTGCGTACCGAGGTGCAGGTTTTGCAACAGCAGATAAATCGACCAAATTCTTGATTGGCTCTGGTCATGAGCAGGCGCATTTGACAATCAGAAAAGCTACCCTGTTTTCTGGTGGCAGAGAATTGAAACCGAGCAGGTTTCTTGATAGTCTTGCAAAACATAGCAGCCTCAAGGGCAAGCCATCTCTCAGAGATCAAAATTATCGGGGCAGTAATAACGGCAATGAGTGATACCTTTACCGAAGACCTGATAGATTTTTTGCCAAACCTGCGACGGTTTGCGCTTTCACTGTGCCGTTCGCCAGACTTGGCAGATGAACTGGTGCAGGTCACAGCTGAGAAAGCTTTTGCGGCGCGGCATAATTTTGACCCGGCGACGCGGCTTGATGCTTGGCTGTTCCGCATTTTGCGCAATGCCTGGATAGACATGATCCGTCGCAACAAGACCCGTGGGCATCAGATTGATATTGATGACATGCCTGAAGCCCAAGTGGTTGATGGCACCAAGACGACAGAAACGTCACTCATGCTTAAATCCGCGTTCACGGCCATGGATGAATTACCTGATGATCAGCGCGAGGTCATGACGCTAATTTGCGTTGATGAGATGACGTATAAGGAGGCCGCCGAGATACTGGGCGCCCCAATTGGCACTGTCATGAGCCGATTGTCACGCGCTCGTATTGCAATTGCAGAAAAGTTGGGAATAAACCCGTTAGTCAGGCGTTCTTCCAAGTACAAAGGAGAAAGCTGATATGGCTGAGTTAGAATTTACAGATCAGGAGCTGATGGCCTATGCGGATGGCGAGCTGCCAGAAACCCGCGCCTCAGAACTTGATCTGGCGCTGGTAGCGAATGAACATCTGTCAGAACGGCTTGCGCTGTTCACCCAAACGCGCATGCAGGTTTTTGAGGCCCATAAGATGCTTTTGGACCAACCTGTTCCCGAGCATCTGGTGCAGCATATACGTGCCTTGGGAAAAGCCTCTGACGAGGGGGCAGAAAATGTGGTGCCCTTTCGGCAGCCGGCCTCAAAATCGACCAGGCCACAAAGGGCGTCCTGGAGCATGCCTCTTGCCGCAAGTATTGCCCTGGCCATTGGGCTGGGTGCCGGGCTGATGTTGCAAGATACACCTTCTACCGGCGCGCTTCAGATTGCAGCCCTGAGTGACAGCCAGATTTCCGAGGTACTGGCCAGCCTTCCTGCTGGCCAAACCCGGGTTTTGGAAAGTGGCGGCCAGATTGAGTTGATTGCCAGTTTTCATAACAATCAGAACACGCTGTGCCGTGAGTTTGAGTACGCTCAGGCCAGCGGTACAAATGTGGTGGCCGTTGCTTGTAGCGCTGCTGATGGCTGGGACTTAACGTTTGCTGTAGCCTCACAGGCGGCAGATTCGCCCGGCTTTGTCCCCGCGTCATCCATGGATGCCCTTAATGCCTATCTGGAAACTATAGGGGCGGGCGGGCCGCTTTCACATGAAGATGAAGCCGCAGCGCTTGCAGCTATTCGATAGCCCGGCATATGTGGAGATGGTTGAGAAATCAGCCACCTCCATGATGCATTTCACCCCCCCGGTTCAGGCGCTCATTCGACCTTCAGAAGGTCATGAGAAAACAGCAGGAACTCGGCCAGACGGCCGCGGGATTTTCTGCCATTGTCAAATACAATCATAATGTTTGCAGTCCCGTCATAGTTTATGAAGGCCAGCCCTTCAGCCCTTGAGAGGTCGGGCTGCCCTTCAATTCGGGCCCGGCGCGGAGCTTGGTTTTCTGCACCACTCCAGCACCACAAGCTGAAATCTGCATCTTTTTCTTCCCGCCGCGAGATGATTAAAAACCCATTGAGTAGTGGATCAAACGCCAGCGCCCTGATGCCCTCGCCATCAAGGTCCAGCAAGATGAGCTTCAGCATCTCGGCCTCATTTTCAGAAAAAGCAGAATCCGGGTTGGGCAGGGCCAATATAGCCGACAATCCATCAATCACCGGCTGGCGCAAGCCAATCAACAAGCGATTGCCAGCATTGTCATAGGCCAGACCCTCAATATTAAGATTATTTTCTCTGGCCCGTCCTGCGCGATCAAGTTCCGTATTCACTGCGGTAATCGCCCCCCGGAGAGAGGTGATGGTATCAATATCTGTGGCGCGTTCACCATTCACCCGGAAGCGCACCAGCAGTTCCCGCCTTTGTTTGCGGTTGCCTGCCTGCGTGCGGGAATGTGAGGTGATTGCGTAGACATATCCGTCAGCAGCAATAGTCACGGCCTCAAGATCATCTAGAACGGAGATTGGAGAAATACCTGAAAGCTCCATAAGGAAGGATATCAACCTCAGCGGTTGGGTGGAAAATGCCTGCCGATCAGTTGCCGTCAATAAGGTAAAGGGCACCTCTTTTTCATCCTCCACTATAAGAAGGCGCCCATCAGAAAGTTGCACAATTCCCGAAGGTTCATACAGGCCGGGCAAGTGCAGGCGTTCAGGTGCAGGGGCCGAAGATTGCGCTGCAACCCCGGACCCTGCCAGCGACAAGGCTGCCGCACATATTACCTGCCGGAACAAAAACACCACCGGCTCAGACCATCATGTAAGCGGCGTGGCCGATCACGCCCAGCAACAAAATCACCGAAATCACGATTCCGACCATGAAAGAACTGTAGGAAACATACAGCCGGTTGAATTTATGGTCTGCAGTCTGACCCATGCCATGAATATGGACGATCATGTTGTTGTAAATCCGGTCATTACTGCGGGCCATTTCCTGCATCGCATCGAGGTAATCGTCACGCGGAAGTTGGGCGAATTGCTCAAAAACTAGCAAATCGGCATCATCGCTTCTGAAATCATTAAGTGTGTGCTTGTTCTTGTGGACAATCGGGCGCGCCGCCAATACGGCGAAGACGATTGCAACAGTACAAGTCAGCAGAAATGATGCGAACGGGATGACGAGCATCGGCTCAACACTCAGAAAGTGTGCCCCCGAGATCAACAGGATTGAAACCAGAAGCCCGTTCAGGGAAATCATGATGTTAGCCTTTGTGGCAGCCAGGGCAAGCATATCAAGCTGGGCACGGTAGGAGTTGCGAAACATCGATTCAATGCCGCGATGCGTGCCAAGAGAAGATGCTTTGGAGCCATTTTTTTTGCCATTCTTTTCAGCCGGGTCTTCAAGCGCAGTGCTTTCTGAAATATTTTTAACCATGGTCTTCTTCTCCTATTTATTCGTTTATTTTTTATTACTAATGAAGGCAATCAGCCTCCGAATGTTACTTTTGAGATTACACCCAAGGCAGAGCCGCCTACAACCGCAAGAAGAATCACCGCTGTCAGTACTCGCGCGAATTCCTTGTCTGTATTTTGTTGATCCCAGAACCCGCTGAAAAGCGTAGGCCATGCAAGTGCAGCTTTAATTTGCAATGACATTTCATTCCTCATGTTTTGCGGCCAGTTATCCGAAGCGGCTTTGAAGCATTCCTTCTCCGCGTCGAAATGGCGTTTCTACATATGTAAACGCGTGCGGTTTTGGTTTATTCCAAAATGGACGGGTTTCTTTGGATAAGGCCATCCGGGTAGGCAACTTTTGCCAGGGTACATGCCGGCTCAGTTTTTCCGGTGCTACAATTCTTTACCTGCCGTAACAAAACATCCTTGACCCGCACCGTCAGCGCGGCCAAAACAGTCGGACATGGTTCCTCATATACGGGCGCAAAACGCCTTGGGGAGAATAGGGAATGCGGAACGGGTGACCCAGACAGGGGCTCGCAGCCGCAGCCGCCCCCGCGACTGTATGCGGCGAGCACCTGTCAGATGCCACTGGTCCAACGGCCGGGAAGGCGACGGGTGCGTAGAGCCGTAAGCCAGGAGACCTGCCATGTGAAACAGAACCACCCGTCGGGGAGACGGGCAAAGGAGTGATGAACATGCATATTGAACCCGGTATTGTTGACGGCGCAAAAATCGTGCTTTCTTACGGCACAGGAGCCGCCGCTGGTGCCTATGGCCTGAAACTGGCCTGGGAGGCTGTTAAAGAACGTGGCATGGCCTCACTGGCCATGCGCGCGACTGCGGCAACGGCGCTGACCTTTGCCTTTTTTCAGGTGTTACCGCATTTTCCGGTTGGTGTCAGCGAGGTCCACTTCATCCTCGGATCAACCTTGTTTTTGATCCTCGGGGTTGCGCCGGCGGCGATTGGTTTGGCGCTGGGCCTATTGTTGCAGGGGGTGCTGTTTGCCCCTGCCGACCTGCCGCAATATGCCATTAACGTAACCACGCTTCTGGTGCCGTTATTTGCTTTGCAGCTACTGGCTAGCCGCATCATTGCCCCGGCCACTGCCTATGTTGATCTGAAATACCGCCAGGTATTGGCGCTGTCAGTCACCTATCAGGGCGGCGTGGTCGCCTGGGTGGCGTTCTGGGCTTTCTATGGTCAGGGCATTGGGGCATGGGAGGCCGTGCTCAGCTTTGGTGCCGCCTATATGCTGGTCGTGCTGATTGAGCCGCTGGTTGACCTTGCGGTACTGGCTGGAGCCAAGGCGCTCAAAGGCTTTGAAGGCTCTGGCTTGGTAACATCGCGCCTTTACCACGCTGCCTAAGCGCCTGACATTCTCGTAAAAGCTGCACCGGGGTCATTATGCCCCGGTGCAACTGTGTATCATCCCGGAGTGCCCGCCATGCCTGCCAAAATTCCCGCCACTATTGTTACCGGCTTTCTTGGGGCTGGTAAAACCACGCTAATCCGTCACATGTTGGCTAATGCCAATGGCCGCCGCATTGCCCTGATCATCAACGAGTTTGGTGACCTTGGGGTTGACGGTGATATCCTCAAGGGTTGCGGTGATGCTGCCTGTGCCGAGGAAGATATTATTGAGCTGTCAAATGGCTGTATCTGCTGCACTGTGGCCGAGGATTTCATTCCCACCATGGAAAAGCTGATTGCGCGTGATAATCCGCCGGATCATATTGTCATTGAGACATCGGGGCTGGCCCTGCCGCAGCCCTTGGTGCGGGCCTTCCAGTGGCCGGAAATTTCAACCAGGGTGACGGTTGATGGCGTGGTTGCGGTGGTTGACGGCAAGGCGGTGGCCGAGGGACAGTTTGCCACTGATCTGGCCGCGATCGACGCCCAGCGTCAGGCGGATGACGGGCTGGACCACGAAACCCCGCTGTCAGAGCTGTTTGCCGACCAGGTCGCCAGTGCCGATATGCTGGTGGTCAACAAGGTTGACCTGATGAGCGAGAGCGAGGCTGCCGCATTGGTGCTGCGCCTGACCGATGAAGCCCGCGACGGCGTGCAGGTGGTGCGCACCTCCATGGGGGTACTGCCGGTCGAGGTGCTGCTGGGGCAAGGGGCAGCAGCGGAAAACGACATGGCCGCGCGCCATGAAATTCACCACCACCATGATGACGAAGATGATGGCCACCATCATGACCATCACGACCATGATGACTTTGAAAGCTTTGTGGTAACACGTGGTGAAATTGCCGACCCGGTGACCTTTGCCGACCAGGTTTCCGCCATTATCCGCACCCACAACATCCTGCGCCTCAAGGGCTTTGTTGCGGTTACAGGCAAGCCCATGCGCCTGACATTGCAGGCGGTAGGACCACGGGTTGATATCTATTACGACCAGCCATTCGGCACCGCGCCCCGTGAAACCCGCCTCGTGGTTATCGGCCAGGCGGGGCTGGACCGGGCGGTAATCACAAAAGCCTTGCAGGCATGAGCCTTACCATCAAACGCGGCGCGCCACATGCCCCCGGTGCCGCCGCTCTGCTTGCCAAAAGCCACGCTCTGATGGAAAGCTTGTTTCCGGCAGAGGACAACTTTTTCCTCGATCTTGAGGCCCTGACCGCCCCGCATATCTCATTCTTTATCGCCGAACAGGCTCAAAAAACTCTTGGCACCGCCGCCCTTGCCGACATGGGCGCATATGGTGAAGTAAAATCAATGTTTGTCTCAAGTGAGGCGCGCGGCCTTGGCGTTGGCGCAGCTCTGCTGGCCCGGCTTGAAGAAGAAGCCCGCGCCAAGGGCCATGGTGTCATGATGCTTGAGACCGGCAACAGGCTTGAGGCGGCCCAGCGGCTTTATATGCGCGCGGGCTTTACAATCTGCGGCCCGTTTGGCAATTACCCGAACGCAAACTCAAGCTTGTTCATGGAAAAATTGCTCTAACACTCTTATTCATCTTGGTGAAAATACTCCCACCGGAGGCCCGGTTTGGGGGTAAATTGGAGTGGCCGTGTGGGATTACCGTGGAAAACAGCTAAGCTGAAGAGCGCTGGCCTTACAAGATTGTGTTGGGTTGCCAGTGCTCAAAAACCGCTGATAACCGCAATCAATGACCCCTAAAGCGCCCCGCCTCATCCCTGTATCAGCCTCTCATGGATTGCCGTGCAATCCACTGACGGCCAACGGGTATAAGGCGGGGCGCTTTAAAAGCCCATTCTATAAAACTGCGTGAGATCAGGTGAGATACAGCTGCCGGGGTAAATCCGCCTCACTTGTGGATTTCTGCCAGAAATGGCCAAAAATTGTTTCAGAAACCAAGCCGTTCTCTGGTATAGGTCTAAAAAACAACCAGAGGCAGGAATACAGATCATGAGCAGTCAGGCTGTAATCAATGACGACACACGTGAAAAACTCATCGCAAAACCCGAAGCCATTCTTGATGATCCCGACCTAATGAAAGCGCTTATAGCCGCAAATGAGCGTGTTATGGGGGCGAATATTATCGATATGCGTGGCATGGCTATGGAGCGGCTTGAGGCGCGCCTTGACCGCCTGGAAGATACGCATCGCGGGGTGATTGCCGCAGCTTATGAAAATCTAGCCGGGATGAACCTTATTCACCGGGCCGTTCTGCGCATGCTTGACCCGGCGGACTTTGAAGCCTTTCTGCTGGATCTTGGTGGTGAGGTGGCCGATATTCTGCGCGTCGATTGCGTGCGTCTGGTACTGGAGACCAAACAGGATCAGGAAGACCCGGCGGTCAAGAAGTTGGGTAAGGTGCTGATCGCTGCCGAGCCGGGCTTTGTGTGCACATACTTGAAACAACGGCACAATACAGCGCCGCGCCCCGTGACCCTGCGCCAGCTTAGCGAGCAGGACGAGAAGATTTTTGGCAAAACTGGCTTCTGGATTCGCTCCGAAGCCTGCATACGCCTTGACCTTGGCAAGGGGCGTCTGCCGGGCCTGTTGGTAATGGGGGCGGAAGACCCGCATCAGTTCAAACCCGGTCAGGGCACTGATCTACTGGCATTTTTTGGCGGGGTATTTGAGCGCGCCATGCGCCGCTGGCTTTCGTGACTCTGAGCATATCAGCGGGTGCGCAGGATGCCCTTGAAGGCTGGCTCAGCCACCAGCGCGCCTTGTTGGATGCCTCGGAAAACACAATTTCCGCCTATCGCACCGATGTTGCCCATTTTCTTGCCTTCATGTCCCTGCATCTGGGCGGGGCGCAGGGCAGAGCGGCGCTGGCGACCATAACATTGCGCGATATGCGCGCCTGGATGGCCCATGAGCGCCGCCAAAAAATAACGGCCCGCACGCTGGCGCGTAAGTTATCTGCGGTAAAAAGCTTCACCCGCTGGCTGGCAGAACGGGACAGCTTTGACGCCACTTCAATCCTGTCAATCCGCGCACCGCGCTTTGCCGGCAAACTGCCACGCCCATTGTCGCAGGATGCCGCTACCGAAATGATCAGCACCGCCGAGGTTTTGGGCCGCGAGGGCTGGGTAGGCGCGCGCGACGCTGCCGTTCTGACCCTACTTTACGGCTGTGGTCTGCGCATCTCGGAAGCATTGGGGCTGAAGGGTGCCGCTGCCCCCCTGCCAGAGGTGCTACGCATTATTGGCAAGGGTGGCAGGGAGCGGCTGGTGCCGGTTTTGCCCGTGGCACGAGATGCCGTAAACACTTATCTTAAGCTTTGCCCGCACATATCCACGCCCGAAGCGCCGCTATTTCGGGGTGTACGCGGTGGCGCGCTTAACCCGCGTCTGGTGCAAAAGGTGGTTGAGCAGGCGCGCTTGCAGCTGGGCCTGCCTGCCAGCGCCACACCGCATGCCTTTCGCCACTCCTTTGCCACGCACTTGCTGAATGCCGGCGGTGATCTGCGCGCCATTCAAGAGTTGCTGGGCCACGCCTCGCTTTCCACAACTCAGGCCTATATTGCGGTGGATACGGCGCGCCTGATGGAAGTTTATGAAAAGGCACATCCACGAGCGTAACACGGTTTTTAATAAAAATCTTTTCCCCCGCCGTATTTTGGGCCATGAAGGCACATGAATATTCGCGCCAAGGCTTTTTCCGTTCATCTTTTAACCGCAACCGGTGCCGTTTTTGCTATGCTGGCCATGCTGGCCGCAGTTGATGAAAAATGGGGGCTGATGTTTTTGTGGCTGGTGGTGGCCTTTGCCGTAGACGGTATCGACGGCCCGCTGGCCCGCCGCTATGACGTGCAAAAAAATGCTCCGCAGATTGATGGCACATTGCTTGATCTCATCATTGATTACCTGACTTATGTGTTCATCCCGGCCTATGCCCTGTTCAAGTCAGGCCTTTTACCGGGTTGGACCGGCTGGATTGCCATCATTGTCATCACCTTTACAAGTGCCATGTATTTTGCAGATACGCGCATGAAAACAAAAGATAACTCCTTTTCCGGCTTCCCCGGATGTTGGAATATGGTGATCCTTATCCTATTCGCAATTGAGCCAAATTTCTGGCTGATGCTGGGTATCATCATCGCTCTCGCAGTGGCAATGTTCACGCCGCTAAAGTTTATCCACCCCGCCCGCACTGTGCGCTGGCGCATGGTCTCTCTGCCCATGACAATTGCCTGGACGGGCTTTGCCGGCTGGGCCGCCTGGGTCGATTTTTACCCAGAAAGTTGGGCTCATTGGGGGCTGGTGGCGACCTCGGCTTACCTGTTGCTGGCCGGCATTGCGCAGCAAATCATTCCACCACGCGCGAGCTGAAGCGATCTCTTTATCTAAAGAATTTTTCACTCAATGCTGAAATGAGTCGGGCCATCAGGCCAGATGCGCGCCTCAACATACTCATATGCCTTTGCCTCATCGTGGAACTCTGGGCGGGGCGCCGTGCGCTGTATCAGCGTGCCCCTAACCTTTCATCATTCGGTCGGCCTTCTTGCGCACCAGTACGCTGCGCAAATCGTGCATTGCCAGCAGAAGTGCGTCTGTCACCGCTTCCAGCTCCTCGTCTGCCGCCCGGCTTTGCACCCAGTGAGCGGTCATGTTTAAATGGTCAACCGCGCGCAGGATATCATCAAGGTTGCGCGCCGCCAGCAGGGTTTGGCGGGCTTCTACCCATTCAGCAATTGCGGTAATGTCGGCCTCCTCCAGCACCCGGTCCCCATGGGCTTTGAACGTGCCGTTCTTGATGTTTACGACAGCGATCTGGTCCATATCAATGCGGCGCTGGCGGTTCGAGGTATCAAGCCGGAACACGAAAGCGCCGTTCTCACGGACGCGGAAAAAATATTTGGGCAATTCGGCGGCCATGTTCTCTCCTATTTCAGGTCTGCACAGAAGGACTGGATACGCTGGCAGGCTTCACTCAAGGCCGTATCAGAAGTAGCGTAACTGACCCGGAAGGCCGGGGAAAGCCCGAAGGCGGCACCAAACACCACGGCCACGCCGCTTTCTTCCAGCAAGGCGCGCGCGAAGGCTTCATCAGTGTCGATATATGTGCCTGCCGGGCTGGTTTTGCCAATGCAGCCGCTGATTGAGGGATAGACGTAGAAGGCACCATCCGGCATCGGGCAGGTAACGCCCGCCGCTTCGTTCAGCATTGCCACCACCATATTACGGCGGCGCGCGAATATTTTGTTGTTTTCGGCAATAAAGCTCTGCGGCCCACTCAGGGCTTCAACTGCAGCCCATTGCGAGATGGAACAGGGGCTTGAAGTGCTCTGCGACTGGACCTTGCGCATGGCCGAGATCAGTTCAACCGGCCCGCCGGCATAGCCGATGCGCCAGCCGGTCATGGCATAGGCTTTGGAGACGCCATTGCAGGTCAGGGTGCGGCCAAACAGGCTTGGTTCAATTTCGGCCGGGGTACAGAATTTGAAGGCATCAAACACCAGATGCTCATATATATCATCCGACATCACCCAAACATGGGGGTGGCGCATCAGCACCTCGGTCAGCGCCTTAAGCTGTGCGCGTGAATATCCCGCGCCGGTGGGGTTTGAGGGTGAGTTGAAGATCAGCCACTTGGTGCGTGGTGTGATTGCGGCCTCGAGCTGCGCGGGCGTCATGCGAAAGCCGCTTTTGATGCCCGCCTCAACCACCACCGGCTTGCCGCCTGCCAGCAGTACCATGTCTGGGTAGCTAACCCAGTAGGGGGCGGGGATGATCACCTCGTCACCGGGGTTCAGGCTGGCCATCAAGGCGTTATACAATATCTGCTTGCCGCCGCTGCTGACGCTGATTTGCTCCGGGCGGTATTCCAGCCCGTTATCGCGCCTGAATTTGGCTATGATGGCGGCTTTCAGCTCTGGCATGCCATCAGGGGCGGTGTATTTGGTGCGCCCGGCATTGATCGCGGTAATAGCCGCCGCCTTGATATGCTCAGGCGTGTCAAAGTCCG
>CAYNXK010000016.1:2576-3349 GCA_964401125.1 uncultured Aliiroseovarius sp. | reverse complement strand
AAGGCTGATAATATCACGCCCAGCGGCCTTCAGCTCGGCAGCAAGGGTTGAAACCGTGATGGTGGGCGAGGGCTTTACCCGCGCAAGGGTGGTCGACAGAAAGCTCATATTCGGGTTCCGGTTTGAAGTTCATCTGCCCTTGTCATAGGCTTGGCGCAGAGACCGATCAAGGGGGCTATCAAGCGTGACAAGCCATGAGGCTAAAAACACCCGGCTGAAACGGATGAGCATGCGCGCCCATCGCCGTGGTACCAAGGAAATGGATCTGATTCTCGGGGCGTTTGCCAGCGCCCGGCTTGTGGTAATGGAGCCGACGGAACTTGACAGGTTTGACACCTTGCTGGAAGAAAATGATCAGGATCTTTACACTTGGGTAACGGGACAGGTGAAAACTCCGTCTGAATTTGCTGATCTTATCTGCGAAATAGCCAACCATGCCGGACTTTCTCGATAGTCGATAAAATTTTCTGGTTATCCGTTCTGCATTTAACTGAATGTTTTCCTTTTACTCCGAATGTCGTCCCTATAGGTCACTTCGGAGAAACGGATGAGTATGCACACCCCCATCGGGCAAAGCGCCAACCAAGGATTTGTTGCACAATATTTGGATGTCTTGTCACTGGTTGAGCGGTTACATCGGCTGCTTCTTGATGTAATCAAGGATGAGTTTGAGCGCGTTGGTATGCTTGAAATAAATTCGGTGCAGGCCCTGCTTTTATTCAACATCGGCGACAATGAAGTAACGGCGGGCGAGCTTAAATCACGCGGCTATT
>CAYNXK010000016.1:0-2566 GCA_964401125.1 uncultured Aliiroseovarius sp. | reverse complement strand
GGGGTCGAATGTAAGTTACAATCTGAAAAAGCTGGTCGAGATGGGTTATATGCACCATCAGCGTTGCGAGATTGACCGCCGCTCGGTACGGGTGCGGCTGACTGAAGCCGGGCGTGAAGTGCGCGACCTTGTTGCCGGGCTGTTTGAGCGCCATGCGGAAGGGTTGCAAAGCCGGTCCGTCCTGACCCCAGACGGAATTGAAGAAATAGGCAGCGCCCTGAAACGGGTTGAACGCTACTGGACCGACCAGATCAGGTATATCTACTGACGAACTTTTAGGTCTGTGAAATTCAGGTATATTGTTATGATACAATGACTTGTTGGAAACAAGTTAACCATTTGTTACCTCTTGCAAGCGTTATTGTCAAATCTGGTCGTTGAGTTTCCCCAGTCATGTGGCGGCTTGATTGTTTGTGTTGATTTCTATCCCGTCGCGCGACAAGCAGCCTTTTGAGCGTTTGGTGCGGTGTCGAATTGTGGTGAACGCGGATTCTACCGGGTTGCTGGTGCACATGCTTTGCTAATTCTGGGCTGGAAAGCCGAAGAATGCCATCAGTTCCTCGCGGTCTTTTTGCAGGTATAGTGTTGCCTTGGGATACTTGGCACCGTAGATTTTTATGAATAGATCAAGGGGCTGACCCAGATAGCTACCTTAGATGATGTCTAACCCACTGTCTTAGCTGCAACAACTGAGGTGATGGGTCACTGTTGTTAAACCTCCACTCACATTCCTTCAAATACAGGCCAAATTGAGCTTTAGGAACATCACCGAGAGGAAACCTCGATCTCACCGTCGAACATGGCCTCACTTTCGATCTCCAGTTCATAGGCGATAATTTGGCGCAGGCGCAGGAAGAAAGAGGCCGCAGTTTTGCGGTTCACGCCACATAAACTGGCGGTAGTTCTGGCCGTTTAACCCGAGACAAAATGCTTGGTTGGGCAATCCTGTTTATAATGGCTGAGCAGGCTCTTTCGCATACGGCCCATGATAAACCCTTTTTAGGTTTTCTGGGTCAGCCCCTAAATCAAACGCCTTGCCGCATCCTTTTTGGTCTCTGCCTGCCCCTTGCCCGAGAGGAGGATATCATGCAGGGCTTTCTTGGCCTTTGGTTGGGGAAATTTTGGCAAGAAATTCGGTTCTGACGCAAACTTTATCGCGACGCCGCCCTGCATCCCTCTCATGCCTTCTCGGCGATTGCAGGAAATCGCCTGTCCATTGCCTGACAGGGCATAAAATGCCCGAGAAGGGGTAACAGTTTGCAAGGAAAAACCACTGTCGGGCAGTGGACAGCCAAGCCGTGGACGCGTTGCTGATGCGCGGCAATGCCGCCTACCGGCCCGAAGAGATTGAAGTGAAGCTCAGGGCCAGAGGCTTTACCAGTCGCATCCACCGCAAGGGTAAATGCAACAGGACGAAACCCTCGGTTCGCGTTCGCCCCTCTCGGGCATGCAAGGGCATGCCCTGCCCGGCAATGGTCGAACATGTGTTCGGCGCGCAGGCGAACGACATGGCTGGCACGCTGGTACGAACCATCGGCCTAGCGCGAGCCAAGGCAAAGATCGGGATGAAAAACTGCGTCTACAACATCCGTCGACTTGGCCAGTTGCACCGCCTGAATCCGTTCCCGGCGTGAAAACACCAGGATGTGGGCGCGATCAGCGCCTCCAATACCCGGTGCGGATCAGTGACCGTCCCTGACCACCTCAAATCCGGTGTAGCCCAATAGCCAAAGCATCAAAACAAGGCCATTACGCCCTCAGAAGGTCAATAAATCGAGGGTGTCCTTAAAATTAAATCGTCAGGTAGTACTCACTGTTGAACCCGAAACAAAATGACGGCTAGGCGATCTTTCTTGTAATCGCTTAGCCGGCTTTTTCGCATACTTCTCATGATAACCCTTTTTGGATTACTTGGGTCAACCCCTTAACTTATCATCATCTTGGCAAAATACTCCGGGGGTTTGGGGGCTGGCCCCCAATTTATTCTTCAGAAACAAATGCAGCCGCAGACTGGCCCGCATGACGTCCAGTAGCCAGACAGGCGGTCAGCAAATAGCCGCCGGTCGGTGCTTCCCAGTCAAGCATTTCGCCCGCCACAAAAACCCCCGGCACTACCCGGAGCATCAAACTCTCATTTACTGCCGAAAACGCCACCCCGCCGGCAGTGGAAATCGCTTCCTCAAGTGGGCGCAAACCGGCATAATTGACCGGCAAATTCTTCACCACTTGCGCCAGCCCTTCTCCGCTGGGCAAGGGCCGGCAAAACTCCATCAGAAGCGCTATGCGTGCCGGGTCCAGCCGCAAGGTTTTACGCAGGTAGTTGGTCAGGCTGGTCTTGCCACGTGGGCGCGAAAGGCGGGCGGCAACTTCAGCCAGACTCCAATCCGGGCACAAATCCAGTCTCAGCGTCATGCCGTCACGCAATGCTGCGGATACGGTGTAAATCGCGCTCCCTTCCAGCCCGCGTTTTGAGATCACAAACTCGCCGCGCACAACCTTTTCTCCAGCCCGGACCCGCACGGCTTTAACCGGGGTTCCAAAATGTTTTGCCATATGCTCGGACCAA
>CAYNXK010000015.1:13439-23321 GCA_964401125.1 uncultured Aliiroseovarius sp. | reverse complement strand
CCGACATTGACGATCTCGCCCATTTCCTCGCCAATCTGGCCCCTGACATCCCGGTTTTCCCCATGGGTGTTGGCTCTAACCTCATCGTGCGTGATGGCGGCATTCGCGGCATTGTCATCCGGTTGGGGCGGGGCTTTAATGGCATTGAAATCAGCGAAAATACCGTCACCGCCGGGGCGGCGGCACTTGACGGCCATGTGGCGCGCAAGGCGGCCTCTGCCGGGCTTGACCTGACCTTTCTGCGCACCATTCCGGGCAGTATAGGCGGCGCTGTGCGCATGAATGCCGGCTGCTACGGCACTTATATTGCTGATGTTTTAACCTCTGCCCAAGTCGTGACGCGGGCTGGGCAGGTGGTAACGCTCAGCGCTGATGAGCTGGGTTTTGCCTACCGCCAAAGCGCCTTGCCCGAGGGTTGCGTGCTGGTCTCGGCCAGTTTTACCGCGCCCGTGGGCAACCCCGAAGCGCTGGAGGCAAAGATGGCGGCGCAACTGGCCCGGCGCGCGGCCTCCCAGCCCAGCCGCGACCGCACGGCGGGCAGCACATTCCGCAACCCTTCAGGGGCCAGCTCGACCGGGCAGGCCGGTGATAGCAATGAGCTGAAGGCCTGGAAGCTGATTGAGGATGCCGGTCTGCGCGGGGCAATGGAGGGTGCCGCGCAGATGAATCCCAAACATCCGAACTTTCTGACCAACACCGGCGGTGCCTCGGCGCATGATCTGGAAAAACTTGGCGAAAAGGTCAGAAAAAAGGTTTACGAAACCAGCGGCTTGCGTCTAGAATGGGAAATCATGAGGGTCGGCGAACCGGCCCCTGATGAAAAGTAGGCATAAAAATCAAGAAGGACCGCAAAGGTTCAGAATACGAGGCAGTAGTGGCGGGCGAGTCGAGCAAGACAGCCCCGAAAGTTGTTATGTTGATGGGCGGCCCCTCGCTTGAGCGTGAGGTATCGCTAAGCTCAGGGTTTGAGTGCGCGGCAGCTTTACGGGGCGTGGGTTATGAGGTGGTCGAGCTTGATGGCGGGCCAGACCTCGCCGTGCGTTTGTCTGAAATCAAACCGGATGTGGTCTTTAACGCTCTGCATGGGCGCTGGGGCGAGGATGGCTGCGTGCAGGGCCTGCTGGAATGGCTGCGCATTCCCTATACCCATTCGGGCGTGCTGGCCTCGGCGCTGGCCATGGATAAGGCGCGTGCCAAGGCGGCCTTTCGCGCCGCTGGCCTGCCGGTGATGGAAAGCCTTTTGGCGCCGGCTGATGAGGTGCGCGCCGCCCATGTGATGGCCCCGCCCTACGTGGTCAAGCCCAACAACGAGGGCAGCTCGGTTGGTATCTATATTGTCAGTGAGGCCGAGAGCGGCCCGCCACAGCTGGCAGATGATATGCCCGAAATCGTGATGGTCGAGGCTTTTGCGCCGGGGCGCGAGCTGACGGTGACGGTGGTTGGTGACAAGGCGCTGACAGTCACCGATATTATCACCGAGGGCTGGTATGATTACAGCGCCAAGTATGAGGTTGGCGGCTCGCGCCACGTTTTGCCCGCCGATATTCCCACCGAGATTGAAATTCACTGCCTTGATTACGCGTTGCAAGCCCATGAGGTGCTGGGCTGTCGCGGGGTCAGCCGCACGGATTTTCGCTGGAATGAAGCGCGCGGGCTGGAGGGCTTGGTTTTGCTTGAGATAAACACCCAGCCGGGCATGACGCCAACCTCGCTGGTCCCTGAGCAGGCGGCGGCACTTGGCCTGCCGTTTGGGGCGTTATGTGCCTGGATCGTGGAGGATGCCTCATGCGACCGTTGATTTTACGCCCGTTCATGCGTTGGGCTGCAAAGCCCGTTCCGGCGGCTGCCAGAGTGATGCCGCCAGCGCCAGAGCCTGCGCCTGAGGAGAGCGTGGCGGTGCGTGCCGCCCGTGCAGCCATGCAAGCGCGCGCTGCTAGTGAAAAAGCCGCCGCAGCAACGCCCATGCGTGACCCGGCCCCGTCGCGTGTTTCTTACCGGCTGCAACGCCTGTGGCTGACGCCGTTTTTCCGCTACTTTGCGCGTATTGGCCTGCCGCTGCTGGTGGCCTTGCTGGCTGGTTTGATTTACTTTGGTAATGATCAACGCATGGCGGCAATTTCAGCGGGCATCACTGATATTCGCCACTCGATCGAGACCCGCCCGGAATTCATGGTGCGCCTGGTGGCTATAGACGGTGCCAGCCCGACGGTCGAGCGCCTGATCCGCGAGGCGTTTTTGCTTGAACTGCCGGTCAGTTCGTTTGATCTGGACCTTGAGATGATGCAGGCGGAAATTGCTGAGCTTGACATGATAAAGCAGGTTGATCTGCGCATCCGCCCCGGTGGGGTGCTGGAAATTGCCCTGCGTGAGCGCGTCCCGGCCGTGGTTTGGCGTGGCCGCGCCGGGCTGGTTTTGCTGGATGATGAGGGCTATCATGTCATGCCGGTGCAAAGCCGGTCTGCACGCTCGGATTTGCCGATATTGGCCGGTGATGGGGCGCCGGATCATGTAGAAGAAGCCCTGCGCCTGATCAGCACCGCCGCCCCACTGGCCACCCGCCTGCGTGGCCTGATACGGGTTGGTCAGCGGCGCTGGGATGTGGCTTTGACCGGTGGTCAGTATATTTTGCTGCCGGAAAATGAGCCGATATATGCCCTACAGAAAGTTATAGCGCTTGATCATGCTCAGGACCTTCTGGCGCGCAACATCACCATAATTGACATGCGAAACCCCTTGCGTCCGACGCTGCGGCTGGCCCCACTGGCTGCCGTTGAAATGCGCCGGATCCGGGCAAATGAGCTGGGAGAGCCAACGCGATGACCGACCTTTATGAACAACAGCGGGCCATGCGGGCCATGCGCCAGGCCGCGATGCAGCGCGGTGTGATTGCCATTCTCGATGTTGGCAGCTCAAAAATTTCCTGTCTGGTTCTGCGCTTTGACGGGCCTGACAGGTTTCGCGAAGGCGATGGGGTCGGGGCGATGGCCGGGCAAAGCGCCTTTCGCGTTATCGGCGCCGCCACCACCCGTTCACGCGGCATGCGCTTTGGCGAAATCGACGCCATGCAGGAAACCGAGCGCGCCATTCGCACGGCGGTTCAGGCGGCGCAGAAAATGGCCAATATTCGGGTTGACCACGTGATTGCCAGTTTTTCGGGCGGCGATGTGCGCTCCTACGGGTTGGCCGGGTCGGTCGATCTGATGGATGAAATGGTGCATGAAAGTGATATAGCCCGCGTGCTGAGCGCCTGCGATGTGCCTGATTTTGGCGAGGGCCGCGAGGTTTTGCACGCCCAGCCGGTGAATTTTGCACTGGATCACCGTTCAGGCCTTGAGGATCCGCGCGGCCAGATCGGCAATGTTCTGTCTGTCGATCTGCATTTGCTGACCGTTGATACCGCGGTTATCAGCAATCTGCTTCACTGTATCAAGCGCTGTGATCTGGAGGTGGCGGGGCTGGCAAGTGCTGCTTATGCTTCGGGCATGTCCAGCCTTGTGGAGGATGAGCAGGAGCTGGGGGCGGCCTGTATTGACCTTGGCGGCGGCTCTACCAGCATCTCTATTTTCATGAAGCACCACATGATTTATGCCGACAGCGTGCGCATGGGGGGCGATGACGTAACGTCAGATATTTCCAAGGGCTTGCAGGTGCCGATGAATACGGCCGAGCGGATCAAAACCTTTTACGGCGGCGTGGTCGCCACCGGCATGGATGACCGTGAGTTGATTGAAATCGGCGGTGATACCGGCGATTGGGAGCATGACCGGCGCACGGTTTCACGTGCCGAGCTGATTGGCATCATGCGGCCCCGGGTCGAGGAAATTCTTGAGGAAGTGCGGGCGCGCCTTGATGCGGCCGGGTTTGAGCATTTGCCCAGCCAGCAGATCGTGCTGACAGGCGGTACCAGCCAAATACCGGGGCTTGATAGTTTGGCACCAAAAATTCTTGGCCAGCAAGTGCGGCTTGGTCGCCCACTCAGGGTGCAGGGCTTGCCGCTGGCTGCCACGGGGGCCGATTTTGCCGCTTCGGTCGGGCTGTGCCTGTTTGCCACCAACCCACAGGATGAGTGGTGGGACTTTGATATTCCGGCAGAAAACTATCCGGCCCGCAGCCTGAAGCGCGCGGTGAGATGGTTTAAGGATAACTGGTAGACGCTAAATATGGGTAATATGGCGAAATATTGCTAAAAAATCCCAAAAAAACCCATATTTAGTAGTTTCCCTGCGTTTTTTAGGTGACGTGAGGTGATTCGGTAGCTAAAATCAACTGGAGCAGGCACCTACGGCAGAAAAATTGCCGAAGGATGAATAACAAGGCGTAAGCCCGAAAACAGGCGGAATATATTATGACACTTAACCTCACCATGCCCGGTCAGGAAGATCTGAAACCCCGTATCACGGTATTTGGCGTTGGCGGGGCCGGCGGCAATGCGGTCAATAACATGATCGACAAGGATCTTGATGGGGTCGAGTTTGTGGTCGCCAACACCGATGCGCAGGCATTGCAGCAATCAAAGGCCGTCTCGCGGGTGCAGATGGGCGTGAAGGTTACCGAAGGTCTGGGTGCCGGGGCGCGGCCCAGCGTCGGGGCGGCCGCCGCTGAGGAAACCATTGAAGAGATTGTTGACCATCTGGCCGGGGCGCATATGTGTTTCATCACCGCAGGCATGGGCGGGGGCACCGGCACGGGAGCCGCGCCGATCATTGCTCAGGCGGCGCGTGAGCTTGGGGTTCTGACCGTTGGTGTTGTCACTAAACCGTTCCTGTTTGAGGGCGCAAAGCGCATGAAGCAAGCCGAGGAAGGTATTGAAGCGCTTCAAAAAATGGTTGATACGCTAATTATCATTCCAAACCAGAATTTGTTCCGCCTGGCCAATGAGAAAACCACCTTTACCGAGGCATTCTCATTAGCTGATGATGTGCTGTATCAGGGCGTCAAGGGCGTCACTGATCTGATGGTCAAGCCCGGTTTGATCAACCTTGATTTTGCCGATGTGCGGGCGGTAATGGATGAAATGGGCAAGGCGATGATGGGAACTGGCGAGAGCGATGGTGAAGACCGCGCCGTTCAGGCCGCTGAAAAAGCCATTGCCAACCCGCTGCTTGACGAGATTTCCCTGCGCGGTGCGCGCGGCGTTCTGATCAACATTACCGGCGGCTATGACCTGACATTGTTTGAGCTGGACGAGGCCGCCAACCGCATCCGTGAAGAGGTGGACCCGGAAGCCAATATCATCGTTGGCTCAACTCTGGATACCGACATGGAAGGCAGTATGCGTGTTAGCGTTGTGGCCACTGGAATCGATGCTAGCGAGATTGTTCAGGATGTTCCGGTGCCGCGTCGGCGCTTGGCTCAGCCACTGAATGCGCCGCAGTCAATTAGCGAAACTCTGGAAGAAGTGGCCCCGGCAGCTGAAATCGCCGCCACTTCCACCGCCGCTCCTCTGGCCTCCCGCCACGGCTACACTCCGGCAGCAGAGCCTCAAGTGGCAGGGCTTGACCTGTTTGAAGCCGATCAGAGCGTTACCGCCGCAACAAATGCCGCTGCCGCCGAGCAGCTTGAAAATGTGTTCCCGGCAGATGAGGCGGGGCAGGATTTGCCACCGCCAGCCTATCTGGCAGAGCAGCCCACAGCTTCGCAGGCTGAAATGACCCATGTTGCCTATGATGATACCTATGATGATGCAGGCGGTGTGACACAGTTTGTTGCCCCTAAGGCACCGGCACCGGGCACACCTTCAAATGATGCCATGGCGCGGCTGCAAGCAGCGGTCCAACGCCAGCCGGGGCCTGCGGTTCCGACACGGGCTGAACAGACGAGCAAATTCGCCAAACCAAGCCCTGAGCCGGAAAAATCCCGTTTTGGCATCAACTCATTGATCAACCGGATGACAGGCCACGGTAGCAATGAAACTATGGCCGAATCTGAACGCCAGCAGCCACCGATTCAGGTCCAACCGGCTGATCCGATGCCTGAGACAGACCAGCAGAAAACTGATATTCCAGCTTTTTTGCGCAGGCAGGCTAACTAAAGACATTTGCGTTTTGCATCAAACCTGTGATTGGGGGTGAATGTAAAACGCCTTAAGCCCCCTAAGTTTCTCTCGAAAGAGGCCAGCTAACTCTGGTCTTTTTCGTTTGAAAGCAGGTGGTAACGCCGCCCCGGCAATAATGTGGCAAGTTCCCGCCAAGCCCATTAAACTGATGTTTCAATCGGTTGCAAAGTTTGAGTTGAGCTTGCCGCCGGGGGCAGTTAACCCTGTGCCAGCGGGAAATTAAGACCGCGCTAACTATAGGCGTTGCTTTGCAGAACACGGTTTCTTCTCCAATCAAATTTACTGGCACTGGTTTGCATACCGGGCGTCCTGTCAGGTTGCGCATTTTGCCGGCTTCGGCCCAATATGGCATTTGGTTCAAGCGCACCGATATCAGTCAGGGCGACAACCTGATTGCAGCCCATTGGGGCAATGTTCAAGCAGCACCTTTGTGTACGCTTTTGGCTAATAAGGACGGGGTCAGCGTTTCCACCGTTGAGCATCTAATGGCGGCGCTGGCAGGGTGTGGCGTGCATAACGCTCTGATCGAGATTGATGGGCCAGAAGTGCCGATTCTCGATGGCTCCTCAGCCCGGTTTGTGGCTGGAATCATCAAAGCAGGCCTGCGCTCGCAAGATGCCGATGTCCGGGTCATTGAAATTCTGAAGCCCGTTGAGGTCCGTGATGGCGAGGCATTCGCCCGGCTTGAGCCGGGGGTGGGCTTTAAAATCAGCTTCCACATTAATTTTGCCGATCGGGCCATTGGCCGTCAGGACCGGGCTTTGAACATGGCAAACGGCGCTTTTGTCCGCGAACTAAGCAACGCTCGTACCTTTTGCCGCCTTGCGGATGTTGAGGCCATGCGCGCCAGTGGCCGCGCTCTTGGCGGCAGCTTTGAAAATGCGGTGGTGGTTGATGGTGACAAGGTGCTTTCCCCCGGTGGTCTGCGCCATGAAGACGAGCCGGTGCGCCATAAAATGCTGGACGCGCTGGGTGATCTGGCTCTGGCATGGGCCCCGATCATGGGCCTTTATGTGGGCCACAAGGCAGGGCATGCCATGACCAACAACCTGCTGCGCGCCCTGTTTGCCGACCCGGCTGCCACCAGATTGGTTGTCTGCGACGCGAAAATGGCGGCGCGCTTGCCCGGCATGGGTGTTAGCCGTGCAGATTTGCCGCTTACGGGGTGAAAGTGCAGGCTGAAATGCTTTAAGCCATTTTGCCCGCAAAAAATCTGTGATACGACTTGGCTGAACAAAGCGGCCTGCAGGGGCCTGATAGATTTATGAGGCGGGGTGGCGCGGGTATGCAGCGCGGCAGAATTAGAAAAACAGCTATTACAAGCGCCGCCTTGCTGGCGCTGCTTTCAGGATGTTCTGCCATTGATTCTCTGGGTGGTGGCGGCGGCGGCTTTTTCGGCGGTGGCAACCGGGCGGTGGAAAAACCGATCGAGGAGTTTACAGCCGAGCAAATTTTCAAGCGCGGTGAGTTTGAGCTTGCGCAAGGTAACCCCGATGATGCGGCCGAGTTTTTTGCTGAGGTCGAGCGCCTGTACCCCTATAGCAGCTGGGCCAAACGGGCGATCATCATGCAGGCTTTTCCCACCATAAAGACAAGGCATACCCCGAAGCCCGCGCTGCCGCGCAACGGTTTTTGGATTTTTACCCGGTAGATGATGATGCTGCTTATGCGCAATATTTGCTGGCGCTCAGCTACTATGACCAGATTGAAAAAGTTGGCCGCGACCAGGGGCTGACCTTTCAGGCATTGCAGGCGCTGCGCCTGGTGATCGAGCGCCATCCGGGCAGCGAATATGCCCGCTCGGCAGCTCTCAAGTTTGATCTGGCCTTCGATCATCTGGCGGCCAAGGAAATGGAAATCGGGCGCTATTATCTAAAGCGCAACCATTTTGCAGCGGCGGCAAACCGCTTTAAGGTGGTTGTGGAGAATTTTCAAACCACGACCCATGTGGCCGAGGCGCTGCACCGGCTGGTGGAAAGCTACCTGTCGCTGGGGCTGATCGACGAAGCCCAGACCGCTGGCGCCATTCTGGGCCACAACTTTCAGGCAACTGAATGGTATGAGGACAGTCACCGCCTGCTGACCAGTCAAGGGCTGGAGCTGGAAGCCAAAGGTGATAATTGGCTGGCACAGGTCTACCGGCAATTGGTCCGGGGCGAATGGCTGTAAGGGGCGTGAAGTGACACGCCGGGCAGGGTAAGGTAAATGCTGCGCAGCCTTGAAATCCGCGATATGCTGATCATTGATCGCCTGGTATTTGAGCCGGGGGCCGGTCTTAATGTGCTGACCGGAGAAACTGGCGCGGGTAAGTCTATCTTGCTGGATTCACTGGGCTTTGTGTTGGGTAGGCGTGGCCGTAGCGACATGGTGCGCGCCGGATATGATGTGGGCGAGGTGGTGGCGGTTTTTGATCTGCCCCCCGGCCACGCAGCCTTTGCCATTCTTGAAGAGGCCGGGATTACTACTGACAATGAACTAATTCTGCGCCGTATCAGCCGGGCCGACGGCCGCAAAAGTGCTTGGGTCAATGACCGGCGCGCCTCGGGCGAGGTGTTGCGGGCATTGTCGGAAACGCTGGTGGAAATCCATGGCCAACAGGACGCAAGCGGGCTGCTTAACCCACGTCTGCATTGTGTGATTCTGGACGAGTTTGGTGGCTTTTCAGCCAAGATTGCCAGCTGTCGCACCGCTTGGCGGCAACGGGCATCGGCGATCAGGTTGCTAAAGGAGGCCCGCACAGATTTGGCCGAGGCACAAGCCGAGGAGGAATATCTGCGCCATGCCCTGGCCGAGATTGAGGCATTGGCCCCGGAGCCGGGCGAGGATGCCACGCTGGATGCGCGCCGCCGCCTGATGCAGGGGGCTGAAAAGGTCACAGAGAATATTGACAAGGCTTCTCAGGCACTTGGTGCTGGTGACGGGGCCGAGGCGCGCACCGGCGATGCGCTGCGCTGGCTGGAAGATTCCGAGGCACAGGCGGGTGATTTACTCAAGGCGCCGCTGGCTGCATTGCAACGGTCCTTGGTTGAGCTGAGTGAGGCCAGCGATGGGGTGGAGGCGGCCCTGAACGCCCTGAAATTTAACCCTCTTGAGCTGGAAGAGGCCGAGGAGCGGTTGTTTGCTATCCGGTCTTTGGCGCGCAAGCACGAGGTTGCACCGGATGATCTGAGCGGGTTTGGCGAGGGCTTGCGTGCCCGGCTGGCAGCACTGGATCAGGGTGAAGCCGATATTGCAACGCTTGAGCAGGCTGAAACAGCGGCGCAGAAAGCTTATGCCACGGCGGCAGAGACCTTGAGTGCCGCGCGCAACAGCGCAGCCCGGCGGCTTGATAGGGCAATGGTGGCCGAGCTGGCGCCGCTAAAAATGGAGCGCGCCGTATTCAGTACACAAGTGGAGTTATCAACCCCAGGCCCGGAAGGGCAAGACACGGTAAGTTTCAATGTGGCCACCAACCCGGGTGCCCCTGCCGGGCCTTTGCAAAAAATCGCTTCAGGCGGCGAGCTGAGCCGGTTTTTGTTGGCTTTGAAGGTTTGCCTGACCGGCGGGCGGCATGGGCTGACGATGATTTTTGATGAAATTGACCGTGGTATTGGCGGCGCAACCGCTGATGCGGTGGGAAGAAGGCTGGCCGATCTGGCCATAGGCGGGCAGGTGCTGGTGGTCACCCATTCGCCGCAGGTTGCCGCCCTTGGGGCGCATCACTGGCAGGTTGTAAAGCAGGTGAAAAACGGCGTTACTCTATCGCAAGTCGTGGTGCTGGACGCAGAGGCGCGTGAGGGCGAGGTGGCGCGCATGCTGGCCGGTGATATTGTCACCGAGGCGGCGCG
>CAYNXK010000015.1:0-13339 GCA_964401125.1 uncultured Aliiroseovarius sp. | reverse complement strand
GTGAGGGCGAGGTGGCGCGCATGCTGGCCGGTGATATTGTCACCGAGGCGGCGCGGGCGGCGGCAAAAGCGCTTTTGGCGGCGGGTATAGCGCACGGAAGTGAATTTTGATCCCAAAATTCATGAAGCATGCGCGTAAATTCAAAAGCTTATAGCCTGACAGCAGAATCAAAATAAAGGCGTCAGGCTGTAATGTTTTGTGCCAAGCTAAAGCCTTTTGCGTTTTTCCTGTGTCAGGTGAAGTGGAAAAGGCCCGCGCCCTCTGAGTGTTGTGGGCATTTTGCATCCAATATGTGGCTCAGATTAAATGCAAAACGCTTTAAGAGCGCTCTGAACAACGAAAACTTGGGCATTTTGCAAAATTCACAACCTTATTCAGAGGTTCTCCAAGGGCCACTGCGCCCGTCAATCACCATTAACAAGCTTGCCGGGGTTCATGATGTCTGCCGGGTCAAGGGCGCGCTTGATCTCGCTCATCACATCCCAGGCAGCACCGTGTTCGGCCTGCATCAAGTCAAGCTTGCCCATGCCAATACCATGCTCGCCAGTAATGGTTCCGCCCAGCCGCAAGGCGCGCTGGCTCATGCGTGTGGCCAGCGCCGTGGCCTCGGCAAGCTCGGCCGCATTTCCCGGCTCAACTAAAAGGATGGCATGAAAATTTCCGTCTCCCACATGGCCCAAAATTGGGCCGGGAATTGAGGCTGCGGCAATGTCAGCGCGGGTTTCTTCAACAGCTTGCGCCAGGCGCGAGATAGGCACGCAGATATCAGTGACCATGGCGCGGGCACCGGGGCGCAGGGCCAGGCAGGCGTAATATGCCTTGTGGCGAATGGTCCAGAGCGCGTTGCGGTCTTCTGTCTGGGTCGCGGTTTCATAGCCGGTTGCGCCAAAGTCGCGGGCTATCTCGTCAAATTGTTTGACATCTTCGGCCACGGCCCGCTTTGAGCCGTGAAATTCCAGCAACAGATGTGGGTTTTCCGGAAGTTCCATGCCGGAAAACAGGTTTATGGCCCGCGCTGTGGCTGCATCAATAAACTCAATCCGCGCCATGGGAATGCCCAGCTGAATCACCTGCTGCACCGCTTCAATGGCGTCACTGATGCGCTCAAACCGGCAAATTGCCGCCGAAATGGCCTCGGGTTGGCCCGACAGGCGCAAAGTCAGGCTGGTGATCACCCCGAGCGTGCCTTCAGAGCCGATAAACAGCGCCGTCAGGTCATAGCCCGAGGCAGATTTGCGCGCCCGTGAGCCAGTTTCAATGATGCGCCCGTCTGCCAGCACCACCTCCAGCCCCAGCACGTTTTCGCGCATATTGCCGTAGCGCACCGTGGTGGTGCCCGAGGCGCGCGTCGCCGCCATGCCACCAAGGCTGGCATTGGCACCGGGGTCAACTGGGAAAAACAGCCCGGTGGCGCGCAACTCCCGGTTCAGCTCTTCGCGGGTCAGGCCGGGCTGCACATCGACGTCCATATCACCGGGATCAAGTCGCAACATCTTGTTCATACGACTTAAATTAAGTGTAACGCCGCCATGAATGGCACTGGTATGGCCCTCAAGAGAAGTGCCCGCGCCGTAAGCAATGACTGGGCAGCCATGGGCCGCACAGGTTTTTATAATCTGCGAGACTTCCGCAGTATTTTGTGGCCAGACCACGGCATCAGGCGGAAAGGCCTGAAAATGTGCCTCGCTGGCCCCGTGCCGCACCAGATCAGGCTTGGAGCTGCTGCAACGATCACCTAGAAATGCAGATAGCTCAGTAAGTGCGGCGTTAATATTCATGCCACTAATTCCCCCATTTAATCGGGCCAGATTATGCCAACCAGCGGGGCGATGAAAGCCCAGGTTACAGGAGCGATATGGCCGAAACGTTAAAATTGTTTATATCCCGGCAAATCTCGGCTTTTCAGGGCGATATGGGCGCGGCTTGGAGCGTTTTGCGCCATAAGGGACCGGCGCAGCTGAAGTTTTGGCTCATTGCTCTGGCCATTGGTATTGCCGCCGGCTTTGCGGCATTGTTTTTCCGGCTCGGCATAGAATGGCTGCAAGCGTTTCTTTATCGTGTTGATGACCCTAGGCATTTGCATTCGCTGGCGGCGACGCTGCCTTGGTACTGGGTCTTGCTGATCCCGGCCTTTGGCGGGCTTGTGGTTGGGGCGGTGCTGAACTGGTTCACCAATGATGGCCGGGTGCGCTCGGTTGCCGATGTGATCGAGGGCGCGTCTCTGTATGAAGGCAGGGTGGAACGCCGGGCCGGTATAGGCTCGGCCATTGCCTCATTTATCACCCTGTCATCGGGCGGCTCATCAGGCCGTGAGGGGCCGGTGGTGCATTTGGCGGCAGTGATGTCATCCTGGGTTGCGGTACGTCTGAACGCCAACGGCATTACGGCGCGTGACCTGATGGGCTGCGCCGTGGCGGCGGCGGTTTCTGCCAGTTTCAACGCGCCCATCGCCGGGGCGATATTTGCCCTTGAGGTGGTGCTGCGCCACTTCGCGGTGCATGCTTTTGCTCCCATTGCCATTGCCTCGGTGGCGGGTACGGTGATCAACCGCCTGCAATTTGGTGATGTCACCGAATTTCACCTGCTTAGCGAAGGCTCGCTGACATTCTTTGTGGAATTGCCGGCCTTTTTGCTGCTGGGCGTGGTCTGCGGGCTGGTGGCGGTAGTTTTCATGCGGGCGGTTTTTTTCAGCGAGGACTTTGCCGCCTGGTTTTATGCGCGCACCCGCCTGCCGCGCATTTTACGCCCGGCTTTGGCAGGGCTGTTGCTGGGCGGTATTGCCATATTTTACCCTCATATCATCGGGGTTGGCTATGAGACCACCTCGGCAGCCCTGACTGGCGAGCTGGTTTTGCATGAGGTGATTGTTTTTGCGGTGATCAAGACCATAGCGGTGGCCATAACCTTGGCTGGGCGCATGGGGGGCGGCATTTTTTCACCCAGCCTGATGATGGGGGCGTTGACCGGGCTGGCTTTTGGCCTGATGGCCACGGCAGTCTTTCCCGAAGTGTCCGGCTCAGAAACGCTTTATGCGCTGGCTGGCATGGGCGCGGTGGCGGCGGCGGTGCTGGGCGCGCCGATTTCTACCATCCTGATTGTGTTTGAGCTGACCGGCGACTGGCAGACTGCCATTGTGGTCATGGCGGCGGTCTCGGTTTCCTCGGGGCTGGCCTCGCGTCTGGTGAACCGCTCGTTCTTTCTCACCCAGCTTGAGCGGCGCGGCGTGCATGTGGCAGCCGGGCCGCAAGCCTATTTGCTGGCCACGCTGAAAGTGACCGGAATCATGCGTGCCAAGGGTGCAGACGAGGCCGCTTGCTGGGATATGATCACTGCCGGAACCTATGTGGATGGCAATGCCACGCTTGACAGTGTCATGCCGGTTTTTGAAGCAACGGGCGCGGCTTTTATCCCTGTGGTAACACTGGGCGGGGTCGATGCGCCGCCGGAGCTGCGCGGGGCGTTGTTTTATGTCGATGCGCTGAAGGCTTACAACAGGGCGCTGGCCGATACCGCCAGAGAGGAACATTCCTGAGATCAGGCCAGCACACGGGCCAGTACACGGGCCAGCGCGCACCATTGCTCAAGGCCAATTTCCTCGGGGCGCTGGGTGGGTTTGATATCTACTGACAACAACATATCGCCAATATCAGGGCTGAGCGGTTTCAGGCTGGCGCGCAGCATTTTGCGCCGCTGCTGAAAGGCCCGTGCTGTGAGGTTTTGCAGCACCTTTGCCTCAGCCGCAAAGCGCGGCGCGGGCAGGGCCGTGAGGTGAACCACTGCCGAGCGCACCTTGGGCGGTGGTGTAAATGCCTCCGGAGGCAGCTCCATGACAATGCGGGCATCAGCGCGCCACTGGGCCAATATGGCAAGGCGCCCATAGGCTTTGGAGCCGGGGCTGGCCACTATACGCTGCGCCACTTCATGCTGAAACATCAGGGTCAGGCTTTGCCAGAAGGGCGGCCATGCCGGCGGTGTCAGCCAGCGCACCAGCAATTCGGTGCCAATATTATAGGGCAGGTTTGCAACCACCTTGATGGGCGGCCTCAGCCGGGCTGTGAGATCAAGCGCCAGGGCGTCACCGTTGATTACCTCAAGCTGGCCCGGATAGGCGGCGGCAATCTCGGCAAGGGCGGCCATGGCGCGGCTGTCTTTTTCCACCGCCAGCACCCGGCGCGCGCCCTCAGCCAGCAGGCCACGGGTCAGGCCACCGGGGCCGGGGCCGATTTCCAGCACATCGCAACCTGTGAGGTCACCGGCCTGACGGGCGATTTTGCTGGTTATATTGAGGTCGAGCAGAAAGTTTTGCCCCAGCGCCTTTTTGGCACTTAGCCCATGGTTGGCAATGACCTGACTGAGGGGCGGCAGATTGTCGATTCCGCTCATGAGGCGCGCGCCTCGACCCTGCGCCCAGCCCTGCGCCCAGCCATGCGTCGGGCCATGCGCAGCGCGGCAATCAGTGACGCGGGGTTAGCTGAACCGCTACCTGTGCCGGCAATATCAAAAGCGGTGCCGTGGTCCGGTGAGGTGCGCACAAACGGCAGGCCCAGCGTGACATTGACGCCGCCGGTAAAATCCAGCGTTTTTATAGGGATCAGGGCTTGGTCGTGATACATGCAGATTGCCACATCATAGCGGGCGCGGGCTTGGGCGTGAAACATGGTATCGGCAGGCAGCGGCCCGGTAATGTCCAACCCTTCGGCGCGCAAATCATCCAGTAGGGGCGCGATCATGGCAAGTTCCTCATGGCCCATGGCCCCGCCTTCGCCCGCATGCGGATTCAGCCCGGCCACGGCAATACGCGGGGCTTGCAGGCCGAAATCTCGGCGCAGGGCCGCGTCGCTGATGCGAATGCTGGCGGCCAGACTTTCGCGCGTCAGGGCAGCGGGCACCTGAGCCAGTGGTATGTGGATGGTGGCCGGAACCACCCGCAGGGCCTCACAGGCCAGCATCATCACCACGCGCTCAACCCCGGCCAGTGCAGCCAGATATTCCGTGTGGCCGGGATAGGCAAAACCGCCGCCATCCTGCAAGGCTTTCTTGTGGATCGGGTTGGTGGTGAGGGCGCAGGCTTTGCCCGCCTGCACCAATTCCACCGCCTCGCGGATTGCCGAGATGATATGGGGAGCATGGACCGGGTTGGGCTTTCCAGGGCTGCGCGGCGCGCCAAAATCACGCACCAGAACCGGCAGCGCCTGAGCCATGGCCGCCGGAGCCTCGGAGGGGTGCGAGATTTCTGCCACCGGCACATCGCCCGGCAGCAAGGCCGGGTCTCCGATCAGAAAAAAGCTGTCCTCATGGCGCAATGCCCGCCAAGCGGCGGCGGTAATTTCAGGGCCAATGCCAGCAGGCTCTCCCATGGTCAGGGCAATCGGCGGGGCAATCGGCGGGGCACTGGGCAGGCGGCGCATTTCAGGGCACATTAGGGGGCGTATTTCTCAATATGCGCATCTGCTAACAATTCCTGCAAATAGATGTCGGCAAAGCTGACAAGGCGCTGGTTTTGCAACTGGGTACGAATCTCTTCGCGTGAGACATCTTCAGCCAAGGCTCTCGTGCGGTTGCACAGCATCAGAAACACCAGAGTTTCGCCATTGTTACGGGTCAGGGCCACCGAGACCTCGTTATTGTCAAGCTTGGCCAGCTCCAGCGCAATATCGGCAGGCAATGCGGAAATTGACAGGACATCGCGCAGCAGATCCTCTTCTGGTTTGTGGGCGGCGATGCCGTAGAGATCATCGCAGGTGTCAATGCGGGCGCTGATTTTGCTGGCTTCGGCAAGGGCTGCTGAATTACGGCCCCCGGCGATGAAGAGTTGCGCAAAATCCAGGATAACATCGCTTGGCGCCCGGGCCTCGGTTTCCTGCAACTGACGCAGTTGGAAAATGGCAATGCCGCCTTGCACCGGGATCGGCCCGGTCACCTGACCCGGCAACAGGTTCACGACCTGAGAGGCCACGGCGGACGGCAGATCAGAGACATTTATCCAGTCAAGTTGGCCATTTTGAGCCCGCGAGGGGGCCACCGAATAGGTGCGCGCAGCGTTGGCAAAGGCCGACATGTCGGTGATTTGCACAAGTTGTAATGCCCGCTTGCCTGAAGCGTCACGCGCCGCCGGGGTATCGGCGGGCAGCAAGATTTCTGTCAGCAAAACCCGGACTCCAGCGGCGGGCTGGGCCAGTGCCGCAGCGCGGTCAACCTCGCCTCTGGTGATGTCAAGCTGGGGCATGAAACGCGCCCGCACCACGTTGCGCCAGATCATGCCAGCGGCCACAAAATCGCGGAAGGTTTCTGCCGCCACGCCGCCCTGAGCGATGGCGGTGAGAAATTGTTCCACATCCAGATTGGCCCGGGCGGCAAACTCGGCCATCCCGGCGGCAAGTTGCTCGTTAGCCAGGCTGAGCCCCATCTGCTTGGCCGCTGCCAGTTGCAGGCGTTCCTCGATGAGTTGCTGGGTTGCCAATTCACGAATATCCCCGGGGGCGCGCAGCAGGGTCAAAAAGGCAATGCGTTGCGACAATTCATAAGCGGTGATGACGGAATCATTCACCTTGGCCACCGGAGCAAACAGGTTTTGCGCCCGCAGATCAGAAGGTGAAAGCGCTGTAATTACTGCCAGAAACGCCATGGTCAGGGCAAGTATCAGCCGGTGCGGCAAGGTGTTTATCATCTGTTCGTCCGTTCTTTGTGCATATTATCAACCACTGCATCTTCGTGTTGGCCCGCCACCACCACCGCCAAATCCTGTCAGGATGACACCAAATTTAATATCCGTTGTCGGGGTCACACTACCGGATGAAGTGAAGCGGCGCGAGAGGGAAAGGTCAAGGGTGACGCATTCATTACGGTATTCCAGCCCCAGTTTTGCCCCTGTGGCCACTCCCATGACCAGATCAAAATGGCCAGAGAGGTTGGCGGCCCAAAAATCATTAAAGCGGTAGGAGGTGTCAAAACGGGCCTCATGAATCGCCTCTGGTCGGTTTTCTGCCGTATCGGCTATCACCCAGACATGCCCGCCGGCCAGAGAAAGCCGTTCGCCCTGCCATTGGGCCAGAGTTTCGGCCTTGGTCGGCGAAAAATCATCTGCAATCAGTGCCCGACTTTGCACAAACAGGCGGTCGGTAACCTGTGCTTGCCCGGCAATCAGCCAGTCTGAGCTGCTGCCGTCCAGCCCCGAGGCGGCTGAAAACTGGCCTTTATCAGCAAAACGAAAGACCTTGCCAGCCGCCAGCGTGAAAGACAGCCCGTTAGGGTTATGGCGGGTCCAGGTGGCCCCGATATTGGCGCGCAGGCCGACCTCGGCGGCATCAAGGCCGGGAAAGCGCGAAAGCTCAAACAGGTTGGCCATGTCGAAATCAACCATCAGGCTGTCTTCGTTGGGCGCATCCGGCCCGTTCTGGTTGCCCCAGGCCAGTTGCACCACCGGCTCCAGTACATCCGTAGCACCATTTGCGGCCTGTCGGGCCATGGGCCAGGCCAATGAAATGGCGGCGGCCTGGGTGCTGCGAAGCTGAGTTGGGGCAAAGGCAATGTCATCCTTGATGGTGAAACGGTCCAGCGCCAAAGAGGTCTCGGCGCTGGCAATCATGCCGTTTGCCAGCACCCAGTCGCGCTGCCAATCGGCCGCCACGCCAAGCCGGGTCTGGTCACGCCCCAGCGCATCAAGCATTGAGTTGCGATAATGGCCCTGGGCTGAAAACCGCAGGCGTATTTCGCCGCCAATCATATTTGGCTGTAAGCGTTGCTCAAACAGTAAATCACCCTGCACGCCCGGTAATTGGTCGGCAATTGGCAGCTCGGACGCGCGCAGGGTTTCCCAGCGGCCGATCTCGGCAAACAGGTATTGGTTGCGCTGGGTTCGGGTCAGAGAAATGCGATTGCGCAGCCGGTCACTGCCGGAAAAGCTGTAATCTGACAGGTAGCCCACATCAGAGACCTGCTCGATGTTGAAGCTAAGCCTCAGATCAAGCGGCAGATCAAAGGCACCATTGCCAAACAGGAAATAGCGGGTCTGGCCGGGCAGCAGGCTATCGTGGCTTGCGGCCCCCTCAAAGAAAATCTCGCCAGCGGTGAAAAGTTGCCGGTAGCGCACCTCAAATGTGCTGGTTTTAGCTGAAAGGAAGGGTGTGAAAGTCAGGTCCGCATGGTCGCCCAAGCGCACAAAGTAGGGCAGGCGCAGGCCAATGCCGATTTTGTTGCTCGTGCGTAGTTCTGGTGGCAAAAACCCGGTGGCGCGCCGCACGCTTGGATCCGGCAGGCGCAAGCGCGGCAGGTAGAATACCGGAATATCCATGATGCGGAACTGGGCGTTGTGGAAGTAAAGCTGGCGCGTTTCCTGATCGTGAATCACCCTTGAGGCACGGATTGACCACAGAGGCACCGGATTGCTGGCACAGACCTGACAGGAGGAGGCCACGGTCTTGGTCAGCTGGGTATAACGCCCGCCAACCCGGTTGATCTCGGCGGCGGCAATTTGCAACTGGTTTTCCAGCACGAGACGCGCGCTTTGCAAAATTCCGGTTCGCAGGTCAGATGAAAGCTGGGCGGCCTCGGCAATCAATATGGTACCGCTGCCATCGGTAATAATGATAGGGCCTTCAATGCTTAGCTGAGCCGTGTTGCGGTCATATGAAATGCGGCTGGCGCTCAGGCGGACGTTCTCAAAAACCACCACCACATTGCCTTGTGCCACAAGGTTGGAATTGCCCAAAACCTGCACTCTGTCAGCCACAAGGCTGGCCATTTGTGCCTGCACTGGCATGGCCGAGGCCAGCAAGAAAAATACTGCGAATATACGGCTGAATATAGGGCTGAATATGAGGCTGAATATGGCGGCGGGGCGCATCAGCCATCCTCCAGATGCAGGATTATTCCCAACGCCAAAAACAATGCCGCCATTGGCGGGGTCCAGGCGGCAACGGCTATCGGAATTTGGCCGTTTTCACCCAAAATAGTGGCAAAATTGCGCAGGAAATAGACGCCAAAGCCAGATAGCAGCGCAATCAGCGCCATTAGCCCGGTTTTGCCCAGCCTTGTGTGGCGCATGGTGAAGGCGGCGGCGAGCAGCATCATCGCCACCATGAATAGCGGCGAGGCAAGCTCTACCTGAAACCAGACCTGATGCTTGCGCGGTGAAAACCCGGCCTGCTTCAGCTCGGCAATGAAGCCCGGCATTTCCCAGATGGGGATTGATGAGGGGGCGGCAAAACTATCCTGAATCCGATCTGCTGTCAGGGTAGAGGCAACCCAGAAAACCTTGCGTTCAACTGCTGCCCGCTCTGGGTTTGTCAAATCCCGGAGATCCCATATTTTTACATCCCGCAGCGCCCAGCGGCCTTCTTCCAGCCGGGCCTCTGAGGCACTGATGCGGTTAAGGGGTTGGCCTGCGATGCTGAATGAAAAGAACGACACGTCAAAAAGCTCGGTGCCGTCCGGGTTGGTCCGGCTGGCGCGAATAACGGTTTGGCTGGTGCCGTCGCCCTGCCGCAGCCAAAACCCCTCGGATGAAAAGGAAATCACTGAAACATCACCGCCGGTAAGCGCCTGGGTTATGCGCTGGAACTCTTTTGAGGTGGCCGCAGCGATCGGGTTAAGGATTGTCAGCGCCAGCAGACCAAGCAAAAAGACCGTCAGGGCCGGGGCCAGAAGCGTCACCAAGGCCGGCCGCCCCGCGGCCCTTGTCACAACCATTTCAGACGAGCGGGCAAATCCGAGAAACATGAACAAAGAGGCCAGAATAACGATCAGGGGCAGGGTGGTATAGAGAATTTGCGGCAGGTTCAGAAGCGCCAACCAAAGCACATCCAAAAACCCTACCAGCGCCCCAAACCTGCGAATGTATTCGACAATATCAAGTATCATTATGATTGCGGCAAGCGACAGTAAAACCAGCAAAAATGAGAACAGGAAGCGCCGCGCCACGTAGAAATGCAAAATCATGGCCGGGCCTCCTGTGCCTGTGCCAAAGCACGCCGCCTCTGACGGCTTAGCAGCAATGACAGGTTGGCCGATAGCCACAGCATCAGCACCACCAGTGCCAGTCCGGCAATGCTGGGAATGTAAACCAGCAGGGGAGAAGCGCCTTCTTGGGCGGCCATTTTACCCATTTCATTATCAAGAAACTGCACCCCGGCCAGCAAAACCACCGCGCCCAAAATTTGCCGCCACAGGCCAAAGCGGCTGAAGGCCCCCAGCAAGAGGGTGGAAAACCCAATCAGCGCCGTGACCAGAGGCAGCAAAGTCTGGCCCGTGCGGCTGTGAAGCTGATAGCGAAATTGGTAGGGTTGAGCGTTAACTTCTGCCAGCACGGCCGGGTTTGCCTGCCAGAGCGCAAAGCTGGTCAGTTTTTTGATCGAGCGATTGCCCAGAAAACCATCGGGAATTAGTGCTGCCAGATCATAGGTGAAATCTTCAAAGGAGGTGACTGTCAGGCGGCCTTCATCCAGGGTCAGGATTTGGGCCATGCCTTCAAACATCACCAGCCGGGGGCCTTCTGGCGAGCGCACCACCAGCGCACGTTCGGCAGAATAGGTTATGTGGCGGCTGTCACTGCGGGTGTCAGAAAGAAAAATATCAAGCATCTCGCCTTCACGGCTGATCTCGCGGATATAAACCGTTATGCCGTCAGCCGGGTGAATGAATGTGCCTTCGGTCAAAAACCGCGCAGTGATGTTTTGCGCAACCTCAGCTTGTCTTTGCACCAGCCGTTCCTGACTGAGCGGCACCAGAACATGATGCAGGGCCCCGGAAAACAGGCCGATGATAACACCAAGAATCAGCACGGGCCGGGCGATGCGAAAAGGGCTGTATCCGGCGGTTTGCGCCACAACCAGCTCATTTTCAGCACTCAGCCGGTTGGTGACAAAAATTGTGCCAACAAAGGTGGCAACAGGCAACATCAGCGCGATCATCAAAGGCAACATCATGATGGAGAATTCAAGGAAAACCAGGGCGCTTTCGCCGCTGGCAATAAGTTGATCAAACAGCCTTACTGCCCGGTTGACCCAGAAGATCAGCACCAGCACAAGGGCAAAGAACCCGAAAGACAGCAAGAGCTGCCTGAGTATATATCGGTCAAATCTGGCCAATGCCCCGCCAAAACCCTCTGATGATACCTACATCTTGTGCCTGCTTGTAACCTAACAGGTAGATCGGGAAAACTCCAATCTGGTCATTTTTACTTGCCTTGGGTAGGAATGGCAAAGCTTTGCCTAAATTATCCTGAAAGGATACCCCATGAATAGCCCGATCAAGCCCAACTTTGTGGAAATTGACCTTGATGCCATTGCCCTGGCTGAAGGCCGTGTGGTGGTGTTTGTGCCTGAAGATGGCAGGCTTGACCGGGCGGCGCGGCGGGTGAACCGGCTGATGCGTGGCGGGCTGGCACGGTTTGCCGCCTCGGAGGCATTCGGGCGGCTGAAACCCGGTGAGGCCCGCGATCTGGCCTGGCCTGGGGGCATGAATGCCGAGGCGGTGCAGGTGGTGCGGCTGGAGCGGCGGCGCGATGTTTTTGACGCTCGTAAAGCCGGGGCGGCTATTGGCGCGGCGGCTATTGGCGTGGCCGGGCATGGCAAGGCCGTATTGGTGCTGGCTGGCAATCTGCGCAGTATTGAAGATGTGGTGCTGGGGGCGGTCTTGCGGGCCTATGATTTCCGGGCTCACAAAACTGATGGCGAAGATAAAACCGGCACGGCAAACCTGACATTCGCCGTGACCCGCCCCGAGGATATTGTTGAGATTGCTGCATCTGTTATGGCGCTGGCCGAGGGCGTGTTTTTCAGTCGTGATCTGGTGAACGAGCCGGCCAATATTCTGACCACCAGCGAGTTTGCCAGCCGTCTGGAGGCGTTGGCCAAGCTTGGCGTAAAAGTGAAAACCCTTGATGAGCCTGAGCTGGAAAAGCTTGGCATGCGCATGTTGCTTTCAGTGGGCCATGGCTCGCGCAGCCCCTCAAAGGTGGTGATTATGGAATGGCTTGGCGGTGAGGCGGGCGTGGCTCCGCTGGCTCTGGTGGGCAAGGGCGTGGTGTTTGACAGCGGTGGCATTTCGATCAAACCGGCAGGCGGCATGGAAGATATGACCATGGATATGGGCGGGGCCGGCACTGTGGCCGGGGTGATGAAAACCCTGGCTCTGCGCCAGGCGAAGGCAAATGTGGTGGCCATTGTCGGGCTGGTGGAAAACATGCCGGACGGGCAGGCCTCGCGGCCCGGCGATGTGGTGCGCTCCATGAAGGGCGATAGCGTTGAAATCATCAACACCGACGCCGAGGGCCGCTTGGTGCTGGGTGATATCATGTGGCACGTGCAGGAAGCCTACAAGCCTGTGGGTATGATTGACCTTGCCACACTGACCGGGGCGGTCATTGTTGGGCTGGGCCATGAAAATGCCGGGGTATTTTCCAATAATAACGCGCTGTGCAACGGCTTTTTGAAAGCTGCCACTGCCGAGGGCGAGGGGGCCTGGCGGCTGCCGCTGGGGGCGGCTTACGATAAAAAACTGAAAAGCCGCATTGCCGATATGAAAAACGTCGGCGGGCGCGATGCCGGGGCGATTACTGCGGCACAGTTTTTGCAGCGTTTCGTCAAGGAAGAAACACCGTGGATGCACCTTGATATTGCCGGGGTTGCGCTGGTGAAAACAGGCACCACACTGGCCCCAAAAGGCGCGACCGGCTGGGGGGTTCTGGCGCTCAACCGGCTGGTGGCGGATAATTTTGAGGGTTGAGATGGCCGGGGGCGTAAAACCAGAGGAGCACAAAACAGGTCAGGTATATTTTTACCACATGACCCGCACACCGCTTGAGGCGACCTTGCCGGTGCTGTTGGCCAAATCGCTTGAGGCGGGTTGGAAAATCCTGCTGCGTGGTCGGGACAAAGACCGGCTGGACTGGTTGGAAAAAAAGCTTTGGCTGGTGGGGGATAGCGCGCAGTTTTTGCCCCATGGCTTGGCGGGCGGGGCCCATGATGCGGCCCAGCCCATATTGCTAACAACAGAGGCTGGCAACCCGCACGGGGCGAGTGCCCTGATCTGTACGGACGGGGCTTTGGTTGCACCTGAGGAGGTTGGCGGAATGCAGCGCGTGTCAATTTTGTTTGACGGCAATGATGCTGATGCGGTTGTGCAGGCCCGGAGCCAGTGGAAAGCCCTGACCGGGGCCGGCTGTGCCGCCCTTTACTGGAGCCAGGAAAGCGGGCGCTGGGAGAAAAAGGCCGAATCCTGAGAGGGCGCGGCGGGCTGCTCCCGCCCGTTATCAGCCCGGCGGGCTCCTCCGGTTGGGCCGGGCCTCGCTACGCTCGGAGGGACTTAAAGCCTCCGGCGGGAGTATTTTCACCAAGATGAA
>CAYNXK010000014.1:0-23412 GCA_964401125.1 uncultured Aliiroseovarius sp. | reverse complement strand
GTGATTGCAGACAATCAACCTGCCGGCTGACAGAATGTAGCTTGTCCACTTCAGCGGCGCTGATCTGCTCTGGAGCAGTTCCTCGACGCGTGAATGCTGTGGCAATGTTCTCAATCGCTGCGCGCTTCTAAGCACTGATCTGGGTCGCATGAACGCCATACTTCTTCGACAGTTCGGCCAGCGTCATCTCCTCACGGATCGCTTCAAGCGCAACACGCGCCTTGAAATCAGCAGAATGGTTCTTTCGTTTCTTCATTTTGGGTCAACTCTCTCGTCATGCGATCCACCTTAACAACTGACCCGAAATCCCGCGACCACCTCTTACTAACGAAAAGATCATCAAACACAAAGCTGGCCTGCTGAACCTGGCTGATGAATTGGGCAATGTGTCCAAATCCTGCCAGGTCATCCTGTTCGCTCGGCGATAACTTGGCCCGCCGCTTGGGCAGGCGATATTTCATGCCACCGCCGATTGCCCTCTGCCTGTCCGCGCGGGACAGGCGTTTGTGTTCCTGCTTGCGCCAAACCGGCTCAAGAGCAGCGACCAGCGTGGTGAAATCCGCCAGACCAATGCCGGACAAGCGAAAAAACAGATCAGGACGCGCCTGTAAAACCTTCAAAGCATCCACACCAGTATCCTCCACCTTGTTTAACCTGAATATAACAGAAAGCAGGCTATTGTGCAGCGGGTCTAGTGTTTAAACTTTAGGCGCATGCTACGCGAATTTTGGGCTCAGAATTTACTTCCGTGCGCCATATTAAAACTGACCCGTGGTAAGGCGGTTTTGCATTTAATGTGCGCAGTATGAATGGTTTTGCCTCTCAACTTTGCCGTAGCGCCAGCGCCGCATCACAGCGCCTGCAAGTTCCTGCTGACCCATGCGTGCCCACATCGGGCAATATCCGCCAGCAGCGCCCGCATTTTTCACCTTCGGCCCGCCTGAACACCACGCCAACGCCCTCACTTTCAGGTAGGCGGAAGGCCTCATCCGGCATCCTGTCACCTGTAAGCTGCACGCCAGAGGTAATACAGACATCGGCAAAATCCACCGATTTCAGCGCTTTTAGCACCTCGCTATCGCGCACATGCACAACTGGGGCGGCCTCCAGAGAAGCACCAATCACCTTGCCTTGCCTTTGCACCTCAAGGGCAGCCGTGACCACCCGACGCACGGCGCGGATCTGTGCCCACTTAGCGGCCAGAGGTTCATCCAGCCAATCGGCGGGTGTTCCAGGGAAATCTTGCAAATGCACGCTGCTGTCATCGCCCGCATTGCGCTCCAACCAGACCTCTTCCATGGTGAAAACCAGAATTGGTGCTAACCAGGTGGTCAGGCGGTGATAGAGAATATCCAGCACGCTCAGAGCCGCGCGGCGGTTCAGGCTATCCGCCCCGTCGCAATAAAGCGCGTCTTTGCGCATGTCGAAGTAGAAGCTTGAAAGGTCGATGGTGGCGAAGGTAAATACCGCCTGAAACACGCCCTGAAAGTCGAAATTCCGATAGCCTTCCTGCACTTTGTGGTCAAGCTCGCTCAGCCTGTGCAATACCCAGCGCTCCAGCTCAGGCATCTCGGCAGGGTCCAGCTGGTCTTTTGGCGAAAAATCGTTCAGCGCCCCCAGCATGAAGCGCATGGTATTGCGCAAACGCCGGTAGCTGTCGGCAACACCTTTCAGAATCTCGTCCCCAATGCGCAGGTCGGCGGAATAGTCAGACTGTGCTACCCAAAGCCTGAGAATATCCGCGCCATATTGGCTTATTACTTTTTCGGGTGCCACCGTATTGCCAAGAGACTTGGACATTTTCATGCCCTTCTGGTCCAACGTGAAACCGTGGGTCAGCACCCCGTGATAGGGCGCACGGCCCTTTGTGGCGCAGGCTTGCAGCATCGAGGAATGAAACCAACCGCGATGCTGGTCGGTGCCCTCAAGGTAGAGATCAGCCAGCCCGTCTTTGGGGCCGTCGGCGCGGTCACGCAGCACAAAAGCGTGGGTCGAGCCTGAGTCAAACCAGACATCCAGCACGTCGAAAACCTGCTCGTATTCGTCCGGGTTGTAATCCTCGCCCAGAAACAGCTCCTTGGCCCCGTCGGCGTACCAGACATCAGCGCCGCCCTCTTCAAAGGCCGCCACAACGCGCGCATTTACCGCGTCATCGCGCAGCAGGAAGTTTGCGTCAGTTGGCAGCGCGCCCACGCGCACAAAGCAGGTCAGAGGCACGCCCCAGGCACGTTGGCGTGAAAGCACCCAGTCTGGCCGGGATTCTATCATTGCATAAAGCCGGTTGCGGCCGGTCTTGGGCGTCCATTTTACCAGCGTGTCAATGCTTGTCAGAGCGCGCTCACGGATCGTGGTACCGTAAGTGTTATCCCCGCCCACCGGCGTGTCAATCGCTACAAACCATTGCGGTGTATTGCGATAGATTACCGGCGCTTTCGAGCGCCAGCTATGGGGGTAGCTGTGCTTGATTTTACCGCGCGCCAGCAGCTTACCGCTTTGGGCCAACTTGTCGATCACCGCCTTGTTGGCGTCACCCTCCTTACCGTTTAGCTTGAGGATCAGCTTGCCACCAAAAAATGGCAGATCAGCCCGGAAACTCCCGTCTTCCATAACGTTATAGGTGATCACCTGCTCCAGCATACCGGCATCGCGGTACAACTCGAACTCGTCCATACCGTGGGAAGGCGCGCAATGGACAAAGCCCGTGCCTTCTTCATCAGTCACGAAAGGGGCCGGGCGAAAATCGCGCGGCTCATCCCACTCGCCGCCCGAGCCATCCATGCCCGCCAGCGGGTGTGCCAGCTTGGTGCCTGTGAGGTCGCCTGCATCACCAATGCGGCGAAAGCCCTCGACGCGGGCCTTTTGCAGCACGCCCTCAGCCAGCTTGTCGGCCAATATCAGGCGGTCGCCGGGTTGCACCCAACTTTCATCGGGCACTGCCGTGATTTCATAGATTCCATAAGCAATGTCGCTGGAATAAACCACGCCCTTGTTTGAGGGGATGGTCCAAGCGGTGGTTGTCCAGATCACCACATCAGCGCCCTTGAGGGCCGTGTTCGGGCTGTCCACAACTGCAAAGCGCACCCAGATGGTAAAGCTGTCCTTGTCGTGATATTCCACCTCGGCCTCGGCCAAAGCGGTTTTCTCCACCGGCGACCACATGACGGGCTTTGAGCCTTGATACAGAGTGCCGTTCATCAGAAATTTCTGGAACTCGGCGGCAATGGTGGCCTCGGCATGGAAATCCATGGTCAGGTAAGGGTTGTCCCAGTTTCCGACGATGCCCAAGCGCTTGAATTCTTCGCGCTGAATGTCCACCCAACCGGCGGCAAACTTGCGGCATTCCTGGCGGAAAGAGACCACATCTACCGCGTCTTTGTCCTGACCGCGCGCGCGGTATTGCTCTTCTATTTTCCACTCGATCGGCAGGCCGTGGCAATCCCAGCCCGGTACATATGGTGCATCGTGGCCCAGCATCTGATGGCTGCGCACCACCATATCCTTGAGAATTTTGTTCAGGGCATGGCCGATATGCAAATGCCCGTTGGCATAGGGCGGCCCGTCATGCAGGGTAAATGGCGGGCGGCCTTCTTTTTCACGCAAGCGGTTATAGACGCCAATCCGCGCCCAGCGATCCAGCCAGTCAGGCTCGCGCTTGGGCAGGCCGGCGCGCATGGGAAAATCGGTTTTCGGCAAGGCAAGGGTGGGTTTGTAGTCGGGCATCTCAGGGGTGTCGGCGCACATGCTTGCGATCCTTCAGGGTTACTAAATGGCAGGCGCGGCGTAGCTGATCCATACGCCTTATCCCGGCGGCCCATATATTCAGAGCGCCGGGCTGATAATTCGGATAATGGTGATTATCTGCATCATGCCTCGGGTTATAGGTGGGCCTGCGCCGGGCGTCCAGTGGTGCATCTGCCACAATGTTTTAGAGGTTTTGCCCGCTACGCGATTATCGGTCTTGTTGCATGGACCTGACCCTAGATTGTGTTGACATTCATGATTCTAAAAGCGGTTTGTTTATGATTCAATCTGGTTACTGGATAGGAGGCCAGCATGATTGGAAAGACAGGAACTGAATGACCGCGCTTGGGCACTGACGGAACCACATCTGCCCGGCAAAGCAAGTGATCCCGGCCGGACCGGGACGCATTGCGGGCCCTTCCGGCGCATTTCGGTAAGTGGAACAGCGTTTATATGCGCTTCAACCGTTGGTGTCGGGATGGCGTATTTGAAAACCTTTTCAAGGTGATGAGCCGCGACCCAGACTTCGAGTATATCCTTGTGGACAGCACCACCGTTCGAGCCCACCAACACAGCGCAGGGGCCAAAAAAGGGGGGCTGAAGCTCAGGCCCTCGGCCGTTCCAAAGAGGGTCTGAGCCCTTACCCGGCAGGTGATTACCCTCAATCACCGAGAGGAGCCGAAATCCACCGGGGAAACCGGCAGGTTGACATGCCTCTCGGCGATTGCAGGCAATCGCCTGTCAGCCAGTGGATCGCCAAAAACGTCGCGGCACTGGAGAAGTCGCGGCACTGGCAAACATGAATTTGAAAACCGCGTAAAAGTAAGGCGCAGAACCCGTTTGACTGACAAATCAGCCTCTATTGTGCAGCGGGTTTACTGGCTTCTGGCCCTAGTCAGTCCCGCAATGGCTTGTGTTTGACCGAATGCTTTTCTCGCGCTCGTGAGCTTTTCATGGCGAATAGCTTCGCTTTCTGCCAGTTTTAGAGTGAGTTCCTTTTTACGAAGACGGCGCCATTTCTGCCAATTTCCATTGTGGCGCATAAGTTCTCCGGGGTGGGTCTCATTTCCTACGGTTTTTCTTGCATTTAATGCCGACAAGGCAATGTCCAAATCCAATATTTCACGCTGAATTTTTGAGCATTTTTTTGTATATTCCGCCAAAATAGCTAGCTCTCTATCAAGGATGAGATCGGCAACTTGGCCGAGCTTGGCTATATTGCGGCGTATTTGGCTCACCGGTTAAATTCTTTTTTGTATAAACTGGCACGTTTCCGCATTTTTTCAGCAAAACTGATGGCAGCGGCGATAGCTTCATAATGGTCCGGGTGAACTTCCTGCCCTACACCTATGAGGGCATGGACTGCTCGAGCAGTTGGGGGGTCTCGATGGATTGGAACTCCGGATTCAGCGGCAATTTCACGGATGCGCGCGGCAATTTCATCCACCCCTTTAGCCACACAAACCGGAGCGGCCCCAGGTAGGCGGCTCCACGTCAAGGCAACTGCGTAGTGAGACGGGTTTACAACTACAACATCCGCCTTAGCGACATCTGCCATCATTTGGTTCATTGCAATAGCATATCCTTTTTGCCGGCGTTGTTGTTTTATGTGCGGGTCGCCCTCACTTTGCTTCACTTCATCCGTTAATTCTTTGTGTGACATGCGGTTTTTCCGAAGATGTTCAAACCGCTGCCAGAGGAAATCCACGCCACCAATTAAGGTGCTTATAAGCAAGACGATTAGGAAGAAGGAAATAGAGAGCCGAAACATTACTAATGGCACCATAGGGGGGTGCATGGCGATGGTTTCAATGATTTCAGGCAGATTTCGCCATAAGAACACTCCCATTACAATGGAAAATATAACAAGTTTCACAAAACTCTTGAAGAACTCAAACAAGCCTGATCGGCCAAACTTATTGCGGGCATTTGATAAGAGAGAGATTCGATTCAAGCGCGGTTTCAGCTTTTCGGGTGCAACAACAAAACTGCGCTGCGCTATGACAGATAGCAGTGCGGCTATTCCTGGAATTATGAACCATGGTAAAAGGTCTAAAGTAAGGTCCCTTAGAATACTGCCGGTGAAGATCAGCCCGCTCCCAGAGAATACCAGTTGTGGGGCAGTCTCGGCATGGTAAATCAACCCGGACATCAAAGTTGATGCTTCCAGTATGCTTTGGCCTCCAACAGTACCTGCAGCAATCAAAAACCCGGCATAGGCTGCCGCTGTAGTCAGATCTGTCGATTTTGCCACTTCACCTTTACGCCGAGCATCATCAAGTTTTTTTTGCGTTGGTTCGTGTTGCTTTTCTTCATCTTCTGGGCTGTCCATCAATAGGCTCCAAATGGTGAAGACAAGAAGGCGTTGAGTGCGCCAACCCAGACGGTAAGTAGAAATGGTGTTGTCAATGCGAGCAAGACCAACCCGCCCGCTGTTATCGCTGGAGCGCCGACAAAAGCGACCATCAATTGGGGCATTGCCCGGTTAATCACGCCTAAAGCCAGATTGTAGATCAGGGATGCTATGACAAATGGAGCCGCCAGCGCGAAAGCCAGATTAAATGCATTCGAGGCGCGGGCAATGCCCCAATCAGTAAATGCGCCCGCATGAGGGAGTTGCCCTGCCGGGAATACATCATATGACATAATAAGCATTTCAGCAACGTGGACATGTAGCCCGGTGGATACTGCAAGGGCTAACCCAGAGATAAGAAATACGTGACCCATGGCGGGTTGTGGATCAGAATTTGCACCACCAAATATTTGTGAAAGAGAGGTGGATTGTGCGGCGATTGTACCCGCAATCTGAAGCGCCAGAATAAAAAATCTAACAACGGCCCCAAGGGCTAAACCAGTTAGTGTTTCAGTGAAAAAAAAGTGCGCGCTGCCAGCCTCAATAACGGCCAACACTTCCGGGGTGACAACAGGTGCAACTATCAACGTGAATGCTATGGTTAGACCAAGCCTCACACGCACCGGAACCGAGCGTTCTCCAAAAGCAGGCAGCAAGGCCATGGCAGCACCAACCCGGAGAAAAACAACAAACCCCACCATTAGGGCTGACTGGCTTATCATGAATATATCAGCAAGGAGTGCGTTCATCCCGGAACCAGCCCAACTAGGGATGGTCGTGCATCTGTACCTATCTCTTCAAACGAGAATACCGGATTAGCAATTCCTTTGGCAGTCAGGACTGTTCTCAAAAACCGCCGCCGTTGTGTTGAGGTGACGATGGCGGGGTATATGCCGGTTTCACCTGCTTTGGCGACCTTCTCGGCCATTGCATTTGCCAAGCGGTTAAACTCGTCCGGTGGAAGTGCAACATCACGTTGTCCACGGTCTCCTTCCACTTGAAAGCGGGCAAAAATTTCCTCCCATTCCGGCGCTAACTGTACCAGGGGCAAGGTGCCATCTTCGCGGCGCAATTCTGCAATGATTTGAAACCCCAACCTTTGGCGTACATGTTCACATATCCCCTCCGGGGTGGGGAATACGCTTCGTGCTTCGGCAATAGCTTCCAGAATCAGCGGGAGATTGCGAATGGAAACACGCTCCTCAAGCAACAAGCGAAGCACAGTAAGCAGAAGATCCATCGGTACCTTTTCCGGAATCAACTCATTGAGCAGTTTCTTGTTTGCTTCTGCGCGGCCCGGATCGGAAAGGTTGGTAAATTCATCTAAAAGGCGGCGCAGGGTTTTCAAGGTTAGCAATCGGGAAAAATTTCGCTTGATAACTTCCAGAAGATGTGTTGCCAAAACTTCTGTCGGGGTAACAATAGTACCGCCCTGCAGGGCTGCCATTTCTTGCTCTTCCTGAGAAATCCAGCGCGCCGGGGCACCGTAAACTGGTTCATTGACATCCTTGCCAGCAGGCAGATCAATTTCAGATCCGGTTAAGATTGCCAGGACCATTTCTGGCTGCAACTGATCGCGAGCTTGCTCAACCCCTTGTATTTTAACCAGGTAAGTTCCGGCAGGAAGGGTTGCGTTATCTGTCATCCTGATTTCGGGTAGGATCAATCCGAACAGGGTCGCCACATGGCTACGCATATTGGTTATTCGGGCATCAAGCCCAGTGGCAGGGTCAAGAACCATCGCAACCAGGTTCGGAGCGAACTCTACATGGATATCATCTAAATCCAGCAAATCTCCAAGTGATTCTTGGCGGGATGGCTCTACTTCATCATCATTGCCCTCCTGGTCTGAGGACGCTTGTTTGTCCAACCGATTTTTGCTCCAATATGCTGCTGCACCCAAGGCAATTGCACCAGACATGAATGGTACCAGCGGCAGGCCTGGAACAAGGGCGAAAAGGCCCATTAATACGGCAACTGTCGCCAGTGCTGATGGGTAGCGGCCGAGTTGGGAAAACAGGGCGTTATCAGTGGAGCCTTTTGCATCACCACGTGCTAAAAGCAAGGCGGAAGCAATAGAAATAATGACAGCCGGTATCTGGTTTACAAGCCCGTCTCCGACGGTCAGAATGGCATAGGTTTCAAAGGCATGGCCTATTTCCATATCATGTACCGCTATACCAATTATCAGCCCCATTGTCATGTTCAACAAGGTAATAAGAAGCCCGGCGATTGCATCACCTTTTACAAACTTTGAGGCCCCATCCAATGACCCAAAGAATGTTGTTTCAGCCTGCTCTGTTTCCCGACGTAGCTTGGCTTCGGCGTGATCGATGGCGCCTGCAGCCATATCGCTGTCAATTGCCAATTGTTTGCCCGGCATGCCATCCAAAGCAAACCGCGCGCCAACTTCGGCCATGCGGGTCGCGCCCTTGGTAATGACTATAAAATTAACAATCAACAATACGCCAAAAACTACAAGGCCCAGAAAAACGCTGCCGCCCATTACAAAGTTGGCAAAGCCCTCAATAACATCCCCGGCAGCTCCGGTTCCCGTATGACCTTCCCCGACAATAAGCTTTGTTGACGAAATATTCAACGAAAGCCTGAGCATCAATGTTGCAAGTAAAACGGTTGGAAAAACCGAAAAATCCAGTGGCCGTTCGATGAACAGAGTCACTGTAAATATCAGAATTGCGAGTGAGAAGGATACGGCAAGCCCAATGTCAAGAATCCAAGAAGGAATGGGCAATATCATCATGACGATGATGGCCATTAAGGCCACCGACAACAAAATCGTTGGATTAAACACCTTTGATATTGGTGAGCTCATTCTGTCCTCATCCGTTATCTGCTGATTCTGCAAGAAGGTTGCGTGCGCCTGAAGAGCCACTTAAAGGCACAAGTGAGCCCATTGAATTGCCGCCACGGCCTACCTGTAGGAGGGGGAAATTATTCACCCTTGGCACGATCTGGCGAATTGGCACTCTGCTGGGAGTGACTTCAATAGGTTCATGTTGCGCTGGAGGTGCACTCGCAATTTGCAATGGCAAGCCGTCTTCATGCAAAAATTTGGCGCGAAATATAGCAAATCTCTCTTTATACCTGTTGGCAAACTTGGGTGTGCGTGAGTGATAGGCACCGGCAGCTTCATGCCAATTGCCTTTTTCATCAAAGAGTTCCTTAAGAAACCTGGCCGCATAAAGTGCATTTGCTACCGGATCAAACATTTCTTCAATTGAGGAGAAGTGTTGATGGTGCCATCTGTAGTTTATTTGAAAACAACCAATATCAAAGCTGCGCGCCCCCCGGTTGTAATGCTGGTGGACGAAAGCAAGCGCCTCTTCCTCATTGTCAAACCAGACACCTTTTCCCTCCATGTTTACTGTCCAGGGCCAAGGTCGCATGACCCCACCTCTGTTACGGCCTGTTTCAGTCAAGGCAATAGCTTTCAGGACTGAGATCGGAACGCCAGATTGAGCGGCGGCCAACCCAGCGACCTGATCACAAACAAATGACAGGTCTCCCGCCTCAGGGGTTGATGCGACGAGGAGTTCTGGCACAAAAATAATGACCAATGCTAATGCCGAAACATACTGACGGGCCATTCTTATCAACTGAAAGTTGGTCCGACCTTCAGGCCAAACTCGGTGGATTTTTTTGTACATATTTGCCGCAATTCTTGCTGCCACTGGTTAAGGGTGAGACTAAGATTAAGTTATTGATAAATTGTAACCAGACACCGCTAGAGCGGCTTACTCTCTCAATTGGATTCAATTAAATGAGATATGCTATGGGTGCAGCCAGATTAAAGCGCCCGGCCCAAAACCTGAGGCACGGGTTTTGGGCCGGGCGCGCGAAACGCTGATACAGGGATGAGGCGGGACGCTTTAGGGAACAGAAAGCTGTTCAACAGATCAGAAACCACATTGCGGGTTGCAACGCTTTGCGCGAGCAAATTTCTGCCAGGTTCCAATGTTTCTGAGCTGCGCATATCCACACTATCCGCCTCTGTTGCGGCAATCATCAGCAAGCTAGCTTGACCTGAAGCGCCCTGATTCAGCCCGGATACTTGCTGCCAATCACCGGCTCTCCAGGCAGACCTCTCCTGATTTTCTATATCCCCAATACGTGCAAACACCTGTGCCGCGGCAAGGTAATCTTCCTTGCCCATATGGGCCTGCGCCCGTAACTCCAGTGCTGCTTTGGATTCCAGACCTGCCAGATAGCCAAGGGCTACATCGTAACTTCCTTCATGAAGCGCAATCTTTGCAAACAGCTGCCGTTCTTCTTTATTAGGAATCTGTGAGGAATGATTCAACAATCTGCGAGCCAATTGAGTAAAGCCCATATCCGTAAGGCGCCGGGTTGCCGCGTACCTGATGTCAGGCGGCAAATGGACTTCGGAAGACAGCCCAACCATATGGCGAAGGAAAGATGCATCTGATCCTTTTTTTGTTAAATTATTGATTAGGCCAGCTAAAAGTAATTCTTCGTCTGGGGCCTGAATATCACCTCGAGACACATATTGGGAAAGGCGTGTGAATGCCTCAGCAAAATGGGCTGTTTCGGCCAAAGCCGCAATCTCTGCTTTAATCAGGTTGTGGCCCATTTTTGTGCCGCGCTGCTCAAATGCATGGGAAGATGCCAGCGAAATTTCTCGTTCTGTTATCTCAATTCCCTGATCTATTTTGAAGGTGATCAGCTCAAGTATCGCTTTGGGAGAGATTTGGGAATCATCTGCTACAACTTCATCCAAGACGGCAATCACATGCTCCGGCTGGTTATTTTGCATTGCGATTCTCGCATTCAGAAGCGCTACTCCAGGCCCATGGTCGCCTCCTGACCGGGCAATCGCATTTTGTAAGGCTTGTGCGGTCTCTTTATCTCCAAAGTGTATAAATTTGGTTGCAAGTGCCGGGCCCAAATGGCGGCGCAAATGTAAAGGCAGCGCGGAAAATGTAGCTAAAACTCCCTGACGGTTGATTTCCTGTCCAGGCCTGAATTCATCCTGCGCGAGTGCGGCCCACATCGCAACCTTACCTCCGCAACCCATATATTTTATTAAACCTCCCCCCCGGTCCGATCGCTGGTCATCCATTATATCGGCCAAAAAAAGCAAGATATCCGGCCGCTCAATAGCGACTTCAAAGGTGGTGGTAAGTGCGGCTGCCTCGGCACCAAATGTCAGGTAGATATAGTGACGGCTAAGCGCAAGAATGGCATTGGGGTTGGGTATATCAAATTCACCAAGCAGTCCTGTCCGAAAATTTCCGAGCTGCGCACCATCCGCAACATCCTCTCCCCAAGTATTGATATCAAAAAACCTGTTCTCAATGCAGGCCGCACCATCAACGGTTGTTGTAATAGTGCGGCTCAATGCCTGTCTTTCACGGTCAATTGCCGATGTAATCAACATATGTGTTTCTGGCCGGGTTGGGGCATCACTTGTTGCAGTAAGGGTTTCTGGCTCGTCAGGTTCAGCGTGGCGGGCCTCCTCAATCGGGTCAGCTGCATGCTGAATGCGGTTTTCCGTTTCCGTGATATTGGCTTCCAGCAATCCTTGTGCTGCCGCGCGCCCAATCTGCTCTAACAGAGTGGTTTTGGTCTCTGTCACGCGTTCACTGGAAGGGGTTGCATCATCAATGTGCTGCTGGGTAACAACTTTACTTTGATCATCTGGCTCCAAAGCGCCGTTTTGCACTATCTCTTCCGTATCGGGTGCTGAAATTTCCACTTCAGGTGAAGCTGGGGCGGGAGGCGAAATAGCGCTATCCTCCTGATTTATAAAAAGAGGCAATCCCTGGCGCGCCTGTCTTGGTGTTTCCGTGAAATGTATTTGCGGTGATTCTGTTGAAATATAAGGTATTTTAGCGGTATTAAGGGCCAAAACAGAGGCACTTGTAGCACCGGAACTTATTGCTTCAAAAGCGCGGATTTCAGTGTTTGTACTCACTTGGTTTTGCTCTGTTTCACCGAGAATACTGGGCAGGTTTTGGTTGAATATATGTGCTGCGGAAAGAGGTGGGCCATCTTTGATATCCAACACAACCTCGCCCTGGCGCAGGTCAAACGCATCTGCGTGGCACTCACAGGCAACCTCAAGAAAAAGGCGCCCATCACCTCTGTCCTGAACATTTACGATCCGATCGCGAGGGATAAGGCTGAAGATATTTGCTATTTGAAAAGTAAGGTCTTCATCATTACTGCGAAATTCAAACCCACCGGGCACTCTTCCGAATTGCCAATCAAGCCGGTCTTCAAAACCCAGGACAAGGCGCGAAAAACCTTCATGTTCACCGGAGGAAATACTAATCTCGGCGGCGGTGGCCTCCATTATACCGGAAGTCAGAATGAGTGCGCCGACCACGAGGCTATGAAATGTTGCAATTATTCTCATGCAGCCGCCTGTTTCACTTCCTTCAATGCTTCTTCAAGATCAGCAAAGCTGGTCCGGATATGGCTTGGGGTATTTTGACGCCCAACTTCGATGCAGATATTTGTTGCGTGATTGTGCAGGTTTGCCACCAGAACTTCTTTGATAAGCAGGTAAAAGTGGCTGTCTTCCTCAATCACGACCTGAACTCTTGAGGCAAATGGCCCAACCAAACAATATGAAAGAAAAATGCCCAAAAATGTCCCAACAAGCGCACCCCCGATCATTTTACCAAGAATCTCTACCGGCTGATCGATTGAGGCCATGGTTTTAATGATACCAAGCACAGCGGCAACAATACCAAGGGCAGGCAAGCCATCTGCAACGATCTGCAAGGCGTGGGCAGAATGCATCGCATGTTTATGGTTTGCCTCTATACGTTTTTCCAGCACTTCCTCAACCTGATGCGGGTCATCATAATTCATTGAGGCAGAGCGCAGCGTGTCGCATATCAGATTTATCGCTTCGGTCGCTGCCAGAATTTTCGGGTAGCGTAAAAATATTGGGCTTTCCGACGGTGTCTCAATATGCTCCTCCAATGCTACTGCATCTTGCCGGGCCAGCCGAATGAGTTCAAAAAGCAGGCAAAGCAAGTCACGGTAATCTTCCGGCTTCCATTTTGCACCCTTGAACACCATGCCGAGGTCTTTGAGCGTGTGTTTGACCTCGGACATGCTGTTTGAAATAATAAACGCACCCGCTGCGGCCCCGCCAATCATCATGAATTCAAAGGGCAAGGCTTTGAGGATAATACCCATTTTGCCGCCAGCGGCCATATAGCCACCGAAAACCATAAAGAAAATCATTACGATACCAATGACTCCAACCATTCCGTAATCTCCACTGACCAGCAAGGTTCTGTTTGCCCGATACTTTCAAAATCAGGTTAAGAAACCTTCAGCGTAAATTATTTCGTGAAGCATTTTTGTTCGGATTTTTCTTATCTGCGTCTCTTTAGCACAGAAAAGATCTCCCGACGCGCAAAGGAAATGTAGGATGGCCGCACTCATCATCCTTCAGTATACAGGTTGAAGCCGCCTACAAGGAGAGCTCGCCATGAAGAAAAATGAACCCCTGATCGAAAACCTACAGATTATCATCCGTTTTGCGGTGCGGATCATGGCCATTCTCATGGTGTTCGTAATTGTGATGGGCGTGGTTGATGTAGCCTGGACGATCTACCAAAAACTCATAACTCCGCCAATGTACATGCTGACGATCAGCGATATGCTAGCGAGTTTTGCCGCCTTCATGGCGGTGTTGATTGCCATTGAAATATTCATCAATATCACGGTGTATTTGCGAGATGATGTCATCCATGTGAAAATCGTACTGGCAACGGCACTGATGGCCATTGCCCGAAAGGTCATCATCCTCGATCTGGAAACAACCGATTCGCAAGATCTCTTTGGCATTGCGGCCGTAGTCTTTGCTGTATCAATCAGCTACTGGCTGGTTATCAAGATGCCGCGCTTTCAGCTGGAGGATGGTCATATGAAAGCTGTTGATAGCGACGGGGTGAATGATGTGGCTGATTCTGTCGCTAAGAAAAAGTAAGGGGCGGCAAAAAAGGCTATTCACTCTTCCAGCAGGTGCTCATAGCGCTCGTCGGTGAGGGTTTTCATAAATGCCACCAGCGCATCAATCCGCCGATCGTCCAGCGCCGGCCCATGGGTCAGCTCTCTAACAGCCAGGTTTTGCGGCACTTCGGGTCTGCGCCAGGGCGCGCCGGTTTCCGGGTTGATTTGGCGCGCCTCGGCCCTGCTATTATACTTGTTATAAAACAACATCACAGTGCGAAGATCGTTAAACACACCATTATGCATATAAGGGCCAGTCACCGCCACATTGCGCAGGGTTGGTGTGCGGAACTTGCCGGCCTCCGCCGGATCCCCCACCGCCGGATTGCCCATTAGCCCAAAATCCTGAGTGCCGGGCGGCACGCCGTTATGGGCGCGCGCCGCAACATTGGTTGGCACGCCGATATTATAAAAACGGTAATCCGAGAACGTCTCCTGTGCGGCAACCGGCGAGCGGTGTAGCTGGTGGCACAGGGCGCAATTGGTAAATTGTTCGGAGAAAAATAGGGTCATGCCCAGATCTTCTTCACGGGTCATTTTATATTCACCGCGCAGATAGCGGTCATACTTACTGTCAAACGGTGCGAATTCATCGGTCATTTCATAGGCGGCAATACTTTCAGTCATAGCCCTGTAGGCGGCATCGGTCTGCTCAAAAATATCAGCACCAAAATGCGCCTTGAACGCGAGCACATAATCCGAGTCTTCCAACAGGCGCGTCACCACGCTGGCCTTGTCCGGCATGCCCATTTCAAGCGGGTTGAGTGGTGGGCCAGCAGCCTGCTCGGCCAGGTCGGCAGCCCTTCCATCCAGAAACTGCCCGCCAATATAAAAGCCCTCATCAGTTTTGTGAAAGCGTGGCGAAAACATTGCATAGGCAATCGTGGGGGCGTTACGGTCGCCCAATGAATGGCCGTCATCGCCCAGAGAAAACGCCCTTCCTGCCGGGGTTTCGCGCACATCAATAAAGGCATGCGCCGGATCATGACAGGTGGCGCAGGATTGGGTGCGATTTTTTGATAGATTCACATCAAAGAACAAAGCTTCACCAAGATCTTCAACCGTCTCAAAAATAAGTGAATTATCTGATTGGGCCTGTATCAAGGAGCTTGTGGCCACCATGATGCCAAGAGCCATGGAAAACCCAGATATGTACTTTATTTTATTAGGCATTTTTAGCCCTGCCACTGTCTATTTCGCCTTTGGTAGTCTGCTGTTTTCTGGAATATGGCTATCTCGTACAATGAAACAACAGGCGCTTCAAATAGGCTTGGCTTTGATCCAGAGAATGGCGATTTATACTTCGCGCCAGGTTTTCAGGCAAGTATATTTGCTGTGATATACTGACGCGCAGCCCCTAAACCGACGCGCAGCCCCTAAACCGACACGATGTGATTATCCCAGGCGCGCGGTGATATTGCCAGAAGCGTGCTGCTTCCCGGGAAAATTCTGTGTAGGGCACCATTGCCATCACTGGCAAGGAATGCGGCTCCCATTGCCCGCAATCCGCAGACATCCGGCCGCTTCCAGTTGCCGATAAAGCCGCCACTGGTGCTGAAAAAATGTACCTGTCCACCACGGGGCGAAGTAATGGCCACCCTGTCGCCCGTGCTATTATATGAAACCGATCCGGCATAGCCGTTCAGCCCCATTTGCAGCCCGATCGGAGCCTCAAGAAGCCGCGCAGATTGGCCGCGCAGATGCAAACCCAGCAGAGGCACCGTATCAGATTTGGCACCCTGCCACTGCATGGCAAAAGCAACGGTTCCGTCAGGGTGGATATCCAAGTGGCGGATTGAATTCTGGTGTAGCTCTGCGCTCAACTCAACCAAATCAACAACACCGCCAGCCGGGTCAACATAGGCAAGGTTGGGGCGCATTGTCGCAAGGTTGAGCTTTTCACGTCCCCTATCCGGGTGGGTCAGAATACCACCATTAGCCACCACCAGAACATCACTTCCGGGCAGACGTTTCAGGTCATGTGGCCCAATGCCACCGGCGGCAATCTCGCCAATACGGCGAAACCCCGCTTTGCGTGACCAAAGCCCAATCATCCCGCGCCCTTGGGTAAAATCATTCTCCGGGGTGCAAAGCGTGTCCCCATCACTGAGGTAAATGCCATGGCCGGTGAAATGCCGGCCCTCGGGCGCTTGCATCGCCTGAATCACCGCACCGCTAACACAATCTATCACCAGCGCATAAGTGCCGGGGCGGCGAGCAAAGGCCACCGCTTCGGGGGCTGTGGGATGGGCGCAGGCGGCATGGCCACGCCCCGGCAGGGAAATGCGGAAAATATCCTCACCCGCCGCCGTTAGGCCAAACATGGCAAAGCCGCCATCCTGCTCACGCGCCGCCGCCAGATAGGCCGGGCTGCCCGCATCGGCCCAACTTAGGCCAGGAATGGCCGAGGCCGCCAGAAAGCCCGCCAAAAAGCCGCGCCGGTTTGTTTCAGCCATATCAGTCTCCATCCATCGCGTTGAACCCGGCAGCTACCCCTAGGTGAGCACCGATTTCAGAAGCGGTAATGTGGTGGAGCAGGATGACCTTTCTCTGAAGCGCGCCGAGTTGAGACTGCGCCGATTCTTCCTCAAGGCGAGTGAACACCTGAGCTTCAAGGCTATGGGAAAACTCCAGTGTTGAAGCAAATAGGTCCATACTTTTTGAGGCCTGTCCGCCGCTCAGCATTCCGGCCATTTCCTCTATTGCTTCCAGTGATACGATGATGTTGCGCAGGCTGCGCCCGGAGCGGCGCGCCTCGGCACGCAATGGGCGGGGCCGCTCAAGGCTACCCAACGGGCGAGCAATACGCAGACCCTGAACAAACTCAAGCCCGGCCAGCATGTTGGTGAACAGCGCTTGCGCTCCTTCGTGTTCGCTCAGAAACACCTCGTTGCCCGGTGCGCCGGCTGTGCGCAGGATGGTGGCAAAACTATCAGCCCAACCTGCATGGATATGGGCAGAAATGCGCGCCAAATCAACGGTAATCGCTTGAATCAAAGCGCAGGAGTAGCTGTCAGTATCATAGGCCGAGAAGGCCGGATCAAACAACATTTGCTCCAGTGCAAAAAATCCACGCGCCGCCACGGAATATGTGGAAAACGCTTTCGCATCAAAAATAACCGGGGCTTCGTCCTTGATCATACGCGTCAGGATTTTACGAATTTTGCCCTTCTTGTCGGGCCAGAAGGCTATGGCCAGCACCTCGCCGCTGGTCTCCAGCGGGCCAAAGCGAATATGGCTGATGCCAACCCAAGCATCAAAGGCCGCATGGTAGGCCGGGATCACTGAGGCAGGCCTGCAATCGGTTTGCGCCACCTCAACAAGGGCAGCGGTACTTTCGGCAAAGGTCGCGTGGCGCGTTATGATATGATCATCAATCACAGCGTCAATATCGGCCAGTGCGGGCAGCGCAGGCAAGGCCAGCAGGGCGAAACAGGCAGTCAAAAACATACGCATCATAGGCTCTCCAAAAATTTGATCAGGGCGTCACGGTCGGATTTGGGCATCTCCATAACCCGCTGTTGGGCGGCTTTGGCCTCGCCGCCATGCCACATGACGGCCTCCAGCAGACTGCGGGCACGGCCATCATGCAAAAAGTAAGTGTGGCCGCTGACCTGTTGGGTCAGGCCAATGCCCCAGAGCGGTGCCGTGCGCCATTCCCGGCCCGTGGCGCGGGCTTCCGGGCGGCCATCGGCCAGACCTTCGCCCATATCATGCAACAACATATCGCTATAGGGCCAGATCAACTGAAACGAGTTCTCCGGGCGATCAGGCAGACGGTAGGTGACAAATTTGGGCGTATGACAGGCAATACAGCCGGTTTCATAAAACACTCGCTTACCATGCAAAACTTGTGGGTCATCAACATTACGCCGGGCGGGCACTGCCAGGTTTTCGGTGTAAAATGTAAGAATGCGCATGGCTTCGTTTGAAATTTCCAGGCCATCATTGGCCGCGCTATTGCCATCGGGTGCGGCGCGGCAGCCTTTCTGCGCCTCGGTGCATTCGCCCCAGCCCTCTGGAAACAGCGGCGAGGAAATGCCGACATCCGCATGGAATGCCGCCGAGGATTGCTCATAGACCGAGACCATGCCGGCTTTCCAGCCAAACCGCCCCAACATAGGCGCGCCAAATTCAAGTGACATGACAATCTGCGCCCGCCCGGAAATACCATCGCCATCGCGGTCATCCGGGTCAGCCCCGGCCAGAATATCCGCCGCCGGAATAGCATTGAGCAGGCCAAGCCCGATCATCTGTGGCGCAATGCGTGGCGACAGCATCACCTCAGGGTGCATCGGCCCGTAACCAAGTTCCGTGGCTTCATATGTTGGCGCCCGCAAGGTGATGCTCTCACCCTCTGACAGAGCAATATCAAACTCATCATAGTTAACGGAAAGTTTGCCTTCAGGGGTTAGCCCACCCACCGAAAGGTCTTGAAATTGCTTGCCATAAGTTGGCTCAGGCAGGCTGGCAATATAGCCTTCAATTCCGGCGGCAGGCTCCCCACCGAGAATGGACAGGCGTAGAAACATGGAGGTGGTGGCAGTGCCGGTCGCGCCAGGATCAGGCGGCCGCCCACGCCCGACATTGACATGACAGCGGGCACAAGAGCGCGCATTGTAAAGTGGGCCCAGACCATCGGAGGCTTTGGTCGAGGCAGGTGATGAAACCCAGAGTTTTTCAAACAAAGCCTCGCCCAGAATGAAATCCATACGGCGCTCAAACGTCATGTTGGCTGAGCGGGATTTGAAAACTTTAGGCGATGCACTTGCCGGAACAGTGGCCGCCCCGGCCGAATTTTTCTCAAATGGTTCAGCTTGCGTGAAGTCGGTGGTGGGGCGCGTGATTGCTTCAATGCGCAGGGCTTCCGCCGGTGTCCGGGCCGTGGGGAGCAAATGCAAATCACTTTCGGCCACATCGGCGGCAAAAAGTGGTGGGGCTGAGAAAACAATCAATAATGACAACAGGCGCATTGCCATGGTTCGGTCCTTCGTATCAATCTGCGCGGCTCAATTCTGATAGTTATACTCAGGAAATGGGAAAAGCGAGTCTCTTCCTTGCTCCCGCCTTGTTATGGCTTGCTCACTCTTTGCTGGCACTGTGATTTCTCAGGCGAGCCTTTTACCTACAGAGCTTTGCATTTTACCTGAGCCGGAAAGCATCACAATTCGCCCACTCTTGGGGTGAATTGTGTTTCAAGTTAAATGCAACGCGCTTTAAGTGCGCGGAAAAGTCACTTGCCTTTCCAAAGTATTTTTGTCAGATATAGCTCGCCAGCCGGTTGTGCCAGCCAACTCAGATTCACAGTTTCGGGAGGGCTTGCGGATATTGGCGTAACACAGCCAGCCGCCGCCTTCCCGGAAACGAAAGGCTACTACATATCATGCCGGGAAAACCCAACAGAGAACACAAAGAACACAAAGAACAATGCGACCGGAAAGCCAGCGCCCAAGATGTGGAGCTTTCAGAATCCGGTTTGGACCGGGATGAACAAATTCTTCTGACAATCATGCGGTACTATTTTCAAAGCTTTGCGATGCCGCAAAGTCAGGGCTGGATGCAGGCGATCCGGGTTGGATATGAGGCTTTTCCCGAAAAGGAAGCCGCTAATCTGACCATGGCCGTTCTGGCCGTGGTGCAAACTATGCGCTCAAGCCGCCAATCCGGTTTTCAGTTCTCAAACCCCGGCTGTGCGCATTGTGCCAGAACCCTGAGCGGTGATGAGAGGCAGTTGATGGGCACCGTTGCCAGCACACGGCGCGGGCAACGTAGCCGGGCGCATACCCATGCGCTGTTGTTATGTGAGGGCAATGATACCGAACAGTTCCTGAATGCTGTGGGTGACCTGACGCAACAAGTGGCGCGGGCCATTCGCAAAAGAAACAGCAGACTCAAGGCCAGAACGCCAAAGTAGAGCCCGGGGTCGGTTTATCAGCTCAGGCTGCCTGCGGCTTTTTTGCCAAGGATGGTCACCGGCAGAAATTTGTCATCGGTCACTTTGTTACCAGTCACGTCGGCAATGTCGACCACCCCATGAGTGAGCATAAAAATGGCGGCGCATTTGTGCACCGCCATTTCTGATAATATATGGCTGTTATTTACTCAAACACCGCGCCGGGGTTGTCCAGGCTGTCGGAGCCTTCAATGCCAACTCCACCCAGGCCAAGAACCGCAGCTGCCCGCTCAATGGACCGGGTTTGCGCCACAAGGGCATCAACCCCGCCCGTGATCAGCTTTGCACCGGCCTCACTGCCGGGGGCGAGCATCATATCATAGGCAAACCCGGATTCAGCCGCAGTTTTGATGTGTCCGAGATAGATCACGGATAGCTTCAGGTTGGTCAGTAGTTCATCATTTACAGCCGGGTCTTTAGCGGCGACCAGAGAGGCAAGCGATGGGCCAGAAATCAGCGTGCCATCGGAGCGCCTGTACTCGCCCAAATACACGTTACGGATGCCAACACCGTTAAAGAAATGGCTGTTATGGGTGTTGTCAGAGAAACAATCATGCTCTTCTTCCGGGTCATTCAGCATCAGGCCAAGCTTCATACGCTCGCCTGCGGTCTCACCATAAGAAAGCGAGCCCATGCCGGTCAGCATTGCCGTGATACCGGCGCTTTTATCGGCCATCACCGCCTCGCGGGCCGAACCGCCATCAGCCCATTGTGCCGCCATCCACGCGAGATCAGACACGAGCAAATCGGTTACAGCGCTCAGATATTGGCCACGACGGTCACAATTACCGCCGGTGCAGGCAGCACCCATGGCGTAATCTGTCCAAGGCCGGTTGCCTGCGCCAGGCTCAGTGCCATTCAAATCCTGCCCCCAAAGCAAAAATTCAACAGCATGGTAGCCAGTAGCCACGTTGGCCTCGTTTTCATCAGCTTCATGCAGGGTTGCTTCCAGCAGCTCTGCGGTGATTTCGGTGGCATCAACCTTGACACCTGACAATGTGAACATCGGGTTGGCGATAACGTTCAGCACCGCATAGGCGTTTTCATCTGTCGCGCCGCCATAAGAGACGTCCACATAATCAATCAGGCCTTCATCCAGCGGCCACGCGTTAACCTTGCCCTCCCAATCATCAACGATGGAATTGCCAAAACGGTAAACCTCGGTTTGCTGGTAAGGCACGCGGGAAATTATCCAGGCCGCCCTTGCCGCCTGCAAAGTTTCCGCTGACGGATTGGCGATCAGCGCATTAACTGCGGCCTGCAAGACCTTTGCCGTCATCAGGCTATCTTCAAAGCCCGCCTGGGCAATGTCGGAATAGGTGTCCAAAACGGCTGCCTTGTCTGCAAGTGCCGGCATTGCGCTTAGAACCGTTGCCGTAAGTGCTGTGGTTATAAATTTCTTCATAGGTCGCTATCCCCTTGGTTTTTTATAGTGATTATTGTTGTAAATTTGGTGCCGGGTGTGTTGGATTTATGGTTTTGCCCTGATCTTTTGTCCGGTTTACCCCCGGGTTTTCACTGGCCCCCGGGTTTTCACTGGCCATTGTGTTGAAGGCGTGGCCACACATTGCGGCGACACTCAGGGCCATCTTTGCCTGCACTCCAGTAAAGAGGTGCAGGGAAAAAGTCATTGCATCATGCTCGTCACCGCTTGTTGCCGCCGCTACGAGTTGAGAAAATGCAGATTCATCTCCGCCAAAGCATTCGCAGCCCAGAGAATGGCGCATCAAAGGGCGGCGGGTATGGTTTGCCACCAGGCGCATGAGGTCTTCAAAGGACGCCATGGCAAGATAGGCATCCTCCCGATCAAACTTTTTGGAAAAATCCCGCCAGACCTGAATCTGCTCACCAGAGAACCAAAGTCGCAAGTAGCGGATGGCAGACAGCTCGATTGGCGGCAGTTCTGCCAACAGCCCTACCGGCGCGGCACCCCGTGTGGTTTGCGGGGCCGAGGTGTGCGGGAAGGTTGAATGCTTCATTTTGTCAGGATCAACTTGCCGGCCCGGGTGATACGCAGAAAATAGGTCTGATTGTTCAACATGATCTGTGCCTGCACGCCGTCTTTGGTCAAATCCCTAGCGTCATAAGTTGGCAAGGCATCTGCACGGGGCAGCCGTTCGGTGGTTGTCGCTGTTGTATAAATATTCATGATCTGGCCTCTATCTTATCGAGCATATATTCAATTCTCTGCTCACTTGGATAAGCGCCCTGCATGACAACTTGCATCAACTCCAGTCGGCACATATCCGGTTCCCGTTCACGCGTGGTCCCAGCACTATCTTCAGGCAATTCTTCAGGCAATTTTTGATTGTGCATCTAAACCTCCTTTGGCCCAACCTTGGCCTGTCTCCTGGCTGCCTGATGGCTGGCTGAGAATCTTTCTTACCCTATTTCTTACAAAAATAGTCGTGTTAGTCAATTCCGATTAATTCTGTACAGTATTTTAGGCTGAATTTAACTTGCCGGGACGCCATTCCCATGGTATTTCCTGACACTAGAATTTCAGGCTGGCAGCAACACGCTTTCTGGGTTTTCACCATAACTGCCAGTCATGATATCACCTCCGCCTGTGGCGGGCTTTACGTTATCAGAGAAGGACATCCCATGAAACTGAATGCCAAAGTTGAAGACGCCCTGAACCAGCAAATCAACAGTGAGTTGCTGGCCTCATACACCTATCTGGCAATGGCTGCCTATTTCGACCATGAAGAACTGCCGGGATTTGCCTCATGGTTCAAAGCCCATTCCGTTGAGGAAACCAGCCATGCAATGCGTATTTATGAGTTCATCAACCGCCGTGATGGCCAGGTAAAGCTGATGGGAATTGAGCAACCCGCAACTGCCTATGATTCTCCCGAAGCCGTTCTGGAAAAAGCCCTGAAAATGGAAAAGCAGGTCACCCAGCAAATCCACAATCTGTTTGAGATTTCCAACACGGAAAAAGAATACGGTACTCAAAATATGCTGCAGTGGTTTTTGGAAGAGCAAGTCGAGGAAGAAGACCTGTTCCGCCATGTTCTGACCCAAGTCAAAGCGGCTGGCGGTGATCGCTGGAACCTGCTTCTTCTGGACCAGCAGCTTGGGGCGCGGAAAGAAGGGGAAGACTAGGCGGCACCTGCATTCGGGTTCCACACGTCAAACCTGATTCACAATAGCCTCTGGCTTTCAGGCCAGCAGCCCAGATAGCCCCCCACGGCCAGCGTGTCGTGGGGGGCTTGTTGGTGCAGAATTCCGTATAAATTTTCTTGTCGCATTTGCCCTTGCAACGGATAGCTGTGCGGAGATACATAGCCCAGCACGGAGAGGTGGCCGAGTGGTCGAAGGCGCACGCCTGGAAAGTGTGTAGGCG
>CAYNXK010000013.1:20784-23583 GCA_964401125.1 uncultured Aliiroseovarius sp. | reverse complement strand
GCCGTCCGGCAGGGTGATTGCGCGTGGCCCATCAACTTTTTTCAGGTACATTTTCTTATCCTCAAGCGAATTTGCCCCATGATCTGTGCTGGCGCTTAAAGAGCGGTAAATCGGGGGCTTGTTGTTACTTAGAATTTTCCTATATTCTGCCAGGCTTGTTGTAGGGATATTAATATGGCTGCTGATGGCACCTCTCCTGTTCTGAATTCTCTGGGTATTGCCAAGTCCCCATCGGAGACCCGCGTGGTGGTTGCCATGTCGGGCGGCGTTGATTCGTCTGTTGTGGCGGCCATGCTCAAGGATGAGGGCTATGACGTGGTAGGCGTAACTTTGCAGCTTTATGACCACGGGGCAGCGCTTGCAAAAAAGGGTGCCTGCTGTGCCGGCGTTGATATTCACGATGCCCGAATGGTGGCCGAAACCATGGGTTTCCCCCATTATGTGCTGGATTATGAGAATATATTTCAGGATGCGGTGATTAATGAATTTGCCGATTCGTATCTGGCCGGTGCCACCCCGGTGCCGTGCATTCGTTGCAATGAGCGGGTGAAATTTCAGGATCTGCTGGGCACGGCGCGTGATCTGGGGGCAGATTGCATGGCCACGGGGCATTATGTGCAGCGAATCACTGGCGCACAGGGGCCAGAGCTGCACATGGCGGCGGATCATGCCCGCGACCAAAGCTATTTCCTGTTCTCAACCAGGCCGGAACAACTTGCTTACCTGCGTTTTCCGCTTGGTCATCTGGCATGCAAGGACGAAACCCGGGCGCTGGCGCATAAATACGGGCTGGTCGTGGCCGACAAACCTGATTCGCAGGACATCTGCTTTGTGCCTGACGGTAATTACGCCAAGGTGATCGAAAAACTGCGCCCTGGCGCTGCTGAGCCGGGTGATATTGTCCATACAGATGGCCGGGTTCTGGGCCACCATGAAGGTGTGCTGCATTACACGATCGGGCAGCGGCGCGGGCTGGGGCTGGGTGGCCTGAGTGAGCCGCTTTATGTGCTGCGGCTGGATGTCAGTACGCGCCGGGTGATCGTGGGGCCAAAAGCCGCATTGGCAACCCGCATCATACAAGTGCGTGAGATCAACTGGCTGGGTGATGCGCCACTTGTTTCGCAAACAGAGTGGCAGATTGCGGTCAAGGTGCGCTCTACAAAGCCGCCGCGCGCCGCTATTTTGCGCCCGCTTACGCCAACCAGCGCTGAGATTGAACTTCTGAGCCCCGAGGAAGGCATCAGCCCCGGTCAGGCTTGTGTGTTTTATGCACCAGAAGATAGCCCCCAAAGCAGCCGGGTGTTTGGCGGCGGCTGGATTACCCGGAACTAAAGCCTTACGCCCTTCCGGTGGCTGCTGGCAGGTATGAGGAACGCTTTGCCGTTGCCGCTGATACATAGAATCAACGCTTGAAGACCGGGATATGCCCGCGCTCGATGAGAACACCGCCTTGCGGGATTTCCACTTCACCGAACACGGGCGCGCAGTTATGCTGAAGCTGTCGCAACTACCGCAATTGCTGCAACTGGAAGTCATTGTTAAGGGAGAATAGGCGCTTTAGCTCTTTATATAGCGCATGATTCAACAACCTATAGCCTGACATCGGAAACAAAATAAGGCGTCAGGCTATAACTTGCAGCACCGCCCGCGCCGCCCTCAACCCCGGTGCTTCGCCCCCGGCCCCCAGCCGCGCCATGGTCAGGCTCATGGCCTCCTGCTGGATTTTTGGCGCGGCAAGAACCTTGGCCATGGCCGGGGCAATCAGTGCAGCTCGGCAATTTTTGCCGATGAATTCCGGCACCACGCGACTTTCACTGACCAGATTGACAAGGTTAACGCTGTCCACCCGCAAAAGCCGCGCTATGATCAGGCGGCTGATAAGGTTCATGTCATAGGCAATCACCATGGGCGTGGCTGCCGCCGCCAGCTCCAGTGCCACGGTGCCTGAGGCCGCCAAAGCCGCATCTGCCGTCACAAAGGCGGCGCGTTTGTCCGCCGCCTGCTCGGGCGCGATCAGCAGCGGCGCGCCGGGCCAGTCTTGCACTGTTTCGTGCAAGGCAACCTCCATCCCCTGCGCCACCGGCACCACCACACGCAAATCCGCATGCTGGGCCAGCAGGCGCGCCATCACCTCGCCAAATACCGGTCCCAGACGCGCAATTTCACCGCGCCGTGAGCCGGGCAACACCAGCAGCATCGGGGCCGCGCCAATGCCTGATTTAGCCCGGAAAGCCGCCGCCTCATCTTTGCTTGCCTGCCTTTCGGCCACCACGGGGTGCCCGACAAAAGTTGCCCCCATCCCGGCCGCTTCCATATAGGCCGGTTCAAACGGCAGCAGCGCCAGCACGTGGTCAACCACGCGTGCCATTTTCACGGCCCGTTTGGGGCGCCAGGCCCAGACCGAGGGTGCTACGTAATGCACCACCGGCACATTGTTTTTGGCCTTGATCAGCCGCACCACCCTGAGGCAAAAATCCGGGCTGTCGATGCTGACAATGACATCCGGCTGAAAGGCCAGCGCCGCTGCGGCGGCCTCTCTGATACGCCTTGAGGTGAAAATATTTAGGTAGAATTTCAACAATACCCATCAGGGAAAGCTCGCCCATGGCAAACAAGCTTTGCAGCCCCTCACCCGCCATGCCAACCCCGCCAATACCGGCAAACTGAATATCCGGCACAAGCGTTTTGAGCGATTGCATGAGGGCAGCCCCCAGCTTATCCCCCGAGGCCTCGCCGGCAATGATGAACACTTTCAAAGCCGGTGCAGCCAAATCTTTCATTCGCACATACCACTGAAGT
>CAYNXK010000013.1:0-20774 GCA_964401125.1 uncultured Aliiroseovarius sp. | reverse complement strand
GAAACAGACCATGTTGGCGCAGCAGGCGCGCAACCTCGGCCTGTTCCAGCACGATCACCTGCCCGGCTCCCAGCGCCAGCCCCGCCAGCCCGGCCGCCGCCACCGCCCTGATGGTATCTGGGCCGATTGTGGGCATGTCGGCGCGCCTGTCCTGCCCTTGTTTGGCGGTCTTGACAAACACACCCCGCCCCCGGCGCAACTCAGAGGCAGTACCTGCAACAAAATCCAGCAAAGCATCGCTGCCCTGCAAGGTTTCAAGGCCAAGGCAAAGCCCGGCCTCAACCACCACGGCCTGGCCAATATCCTCCGCTGCCAGCGTGGCCAGAATGGCAAAGCCGCGCCTTGCGTCAGCTTCTTCTGCGGCTTCTGGTGCGCGCTCCATATCCTGCTTTGGCAACAGCCCCGGCGCGGCATCAATGGCTGCCACAATGGTAAAGTTCTCGGCCTCAAAAACTGCCATAACTGCCCGCAACAAGCCATCATCGCCGCCAGCCATGGCCTGAATGAGCCGCGGCATTACCTCGATGGTTTTGGCATCAAAGCGTGCCGGGTCCAGCGCCGGGCGGGCCATGGCCCCGGCAAAAATCACCTCACGCACGCCCGCCTGCCGCAAAGCCGTAAACAAAGCCCCCAGCCGTTCAAAGCTGGCGCTGAGCTGTAGCCCGTCTGGCGGCAAATCAGCACCAACCGTCTCAAAACTCACATAAAGAGCGCCTTTATTGGCCCGGGCAATATCCAACGGCAACTGCCCCCGCCCGGCAAGTATTGCTCTGTATGATGCCATGATGAACCTTCAATCCTTGCGCCAATCAATAATAAAGCGTCGCGCAGCGACACATTTTGACAGCTATGGCGTCAGGAAGCCGCGCCCGCTGCCGGACAAAACGAAGTCAGCTATTTCGCGGACATATTCACTGTCACATTCCTGGCATAGGCGCCATGCCCGGTCCTGAAAGCTGCCCTCGCCCTGCTTCAGCGCCAGAAAGGCCGCCCGAAGCGCCGTAATGTCGGCCCGCGCCACGCCGCGCCGCTTCAGCCCTATCAGATTCAGCCCATCCAATGCGCCGCGCGGAGCCTGCACCAGCCCGTGAGGCATGACATCGGCGGTGACCATGCTGAGCGCGCCGATAATAGCCCCCCGGCCAATGCGCACAAACTGATGCACCCCGACCAGGCCACCAACGATTACCTCATCTTCCAACACACAATGGCCGGCTATGGCAGCACTATTGACCACGATAACCTTGTTGCCAATCTGGCAATCATGGGCCACGTGGCAGCCGGCCATGAACAGGCCGTCATCGCCAATGCGTGTCAGGCCGCCACCGCCTTCAGTGCCGGTATTCATCGTTACATGTTCGCGGATGCGGTTGCGCTTGCCAATAAGTAGCCGTGTGGCCTCGCCGGCAAACTTTTTATCCTGTGGAATTTCCCCCAATACCGCGAACGAAAACACCTGAGTATCAGCCCCGATCTCGGTGGCACCGGTAATGACCACATGTGATTTAATTTCAACACCGGCCCCCAGTACCACCTCGGCTCCGATCAGGCTGAAGGCACCGACTTTCACGCCGGGACCAAGTACAGCCCCCTCTTCCACATGTGCAGTAGCGTGGATTTCCGGCATGTTGCCCTCTGTTATGCTCATTCTTTCCCCCGGGGCTGCCTCCCAGTTTGCCCCCCGGATTTGTCAATCATCGCGGTAAACTCGGCCTGGGCCACCAGTACGCCAGCAACCATGGCCCGGCCTTCGAATTTCCAGATCTTCGAGCCACTGCGCAAAGTTTTGATATGCAGCTCCAGCACATCGCCCGGCTCGACTTTGCGGCGAAATTTTCCCTTGTCGATGCCCATGAAATACACCAGCGCATCCGTATCCATCAGCTGTTGTGACAGCGCCACCATTACCGCCGATGTCTGGGCCATGGCCTCAATAATCATGACCCCCGGCATGATTGGCATGGCCGGAAAATGGCCCTGAAAATGCGGCTCGTTGAAGGTGACATTCTTGATACCCACGGCTGAGGTATTAGCCACAACCTGCTCAACCCGGTCGATCAGTAAAAATGGGTAACGGTGCGGAATGCAACGTTGAATAAGGTGGATATCAGCGCTTTGCGGTACATCTCTCATTGTTTGAAAACCTTCATGTTAAGGCGCTTTGCGGCCCTGCCTAAAGTGTTTAGCTCATCTCTGTCTTGGCTTGTTTAATCCAAACGCTTTAGCAAGCTATGTCTGCCACGACAATATTATTCACTGCTCTCGTTGTTTTCAGGCCCAACATTATCCACAGCTTCAGGGCTGCTGCTGATCATTGCATCAATCCGTTCTATAGCGCGCGAGGTTATGTCTATATAATTGACCGAAATAAGAGCTACCCGGCGGTCCATCATGATTACCGCGCCAGCCTCGCTCATCAATCTGGCCAATATGGGGTTGACGCGCACTAAAAAGTCCATCCTCGCCCGGTCGATCTGCCTGACAAGCTGGGCCTGCGCCTGATCCCGGTCACGGCGCAAGATCTGCACCTTGGCATCAAAGGCATCAGCGCGGGCGCGAAACTCCTCTGCCGGCAGGCTGGCACGGGCCTCGGTCAAAGCCAACTCCTCAACTTCAAGTTCGGCTTCGATGCGTGTTGTCTCAGCTTCTTGCCGGCTGCGCTCCTCATCAATCAGAGCTGCAATTTGCTTGCCATAAGCGCTTTCCAGAAACAACCGCTCCCGGTCTACGATCAGGATCGGCGAGACCGCCTGACCAAAATCCTGCGCCCCGGCGGCACTAGGCAGAAAGCTTCCCCCCATCAGGGCCGCCAACGCCAATACGGCAAGTGCCGAGCGCAGCCTAACCACCTTAGAACTGCGTCGAAATCGTGAATTCAAAGGTGTTTTCAGCGTCATAGGTCTCTTTTGCCAGAGCACGGGAGAAGTTGAACCTTAAAGGGCCAATTGGGGTTGTCCAAAACAATGACGCGCCAACAACCGAGCGTATATAGGGTGCGTCGTCAATCACCCCGGTACCGGCTGTCGAATCCAGCCCCCAAAGGCTGCCCGCATCAAAGAACAGGCCGCCAGTAATGCCGTATTCTTCCGGCAGACCCAGCGGAAATTCGGCCTCCAGCCGCGCTACGGCATAGAGATTACCGCCCACCGCATTGCCGGTGGCCAGATCACGCGGGCCAATGCCGCCCACCCCAAAGCCGCGCAATTGTGACGGACCAAGGCGGAAACGGTCAGTGGCGCGAGAGGTGCCGCCATTCAGCGCCATCAGCGCGCCGCCCTCAAGAGTGCCACGCAAGGTAATTTGGTCATTGAAAACCTTGGCCTGTGCCCGCAGGGCCGCAGTTGTTTTGACATATTGGTAATCAGCCCCAAAACCGCCGAAATCGGTGTTGAGCTCAAGCCTGATACCAGCATCCGGGTTTAGCCCGGTGCGCCGGTTATCAAAGGTATAGCCAATGCCAAAGCCGGCCCCCACCTGTTGCCCACGCGCTACCTCGGCTGCCAGCAGCGCCGATGACCCCGCTTGCAGGTTCTCCATATTAGCACCATCAATAAACACCGAGATCTGTGCCCGGCCATTTTCACTGATGGGAAAGCCCAGCGAGGGCTTGAATTGCAAAAGCTGGGTTTCATATGGAGCCGCAGTTGAGGCCAGACTGCGGGTATAAAAGGCATTCAGCCCAAAGCGCAGATCACGGCCAAGAAAGCGCGGCTCGGCAAAGCCAAACGAGAATGTGCCGGTGTCTTTCCCGGTCACAAAGGACAGGCTGAGAAACTGGCCGCGCCCCAGCAGGTTGGACTGAGTATAAGACAGGTTCAGCCCAAAGCCCTGCTCCAGAGAATAGATGCCGCCAAAGGCCAAACTGCCGGTGGGGCCTTCTTCCAGATCAACATCAATGATGACATTGCCCGGCGCACTGCCCTCACGTGCCTGCACATCCACATCAGCAAAAAAGCCCAATGCCCGAAGGCGTTCAGCAGTTTCACGAATTTGGCGCGGGTTGAACGGGTCACCCTCAACAATGCGGAACTGGCTGCGTACCACCCGGTCCAGCGTGGTGGCGTTGCCCTCAATATCAATGCGCTCGACAATAATTCGCGGGCCGCGCACCAGTACCAGCTCCACATCCAGCGTTCTGGCCCGGTCATTGCGCGTAATACGTGGCTCGACCCGGATGAAATTCAGCCCCTGTTGCAGCGCCAGCCGCTCCATACGGGAAATGGTGTTTTCCAGCACGGCCGGGTTATAGGTGGTGCCACTGCGCAGCTTTGAGACCCGATGAAATTCAGCCGCATCCAGATCAGGCAGCTCTGAGGTGGTGGTGATTTCGCCAAAGCTGAATTTCTGCCCTTCACGCAATGTGAAGGTAACGAATATGGCGTCGCGCTTCCGCGTCAGCTCGCTTGCCACATTCAGGGTTTGGAAATCAACATAGCCGCGCGACAGATAAAAATCGCGTAACACCTGTTTATCAAAGTCAATCCGCGCCGGAGAAAAGGTGTCGGCCTGGACAAAAGCGCGCAAAAGCCCGGCCTGCTTGGTCTCCAGCACCCGGCGCAGGCGGGCATCAGAAAAGGCCCGGTTGCCGACAAAGGACAGGCGCTGAATTTCAGTATTACGGCTTTCCGTGACCTCAAAAATCAGATCAACCCGGTTGTTGGAGCGGCGGATGAGGCGTGGCTCAACACTGGCCCCAAGGCGGCCCTGGCTCTGGTAAACTTCAGTGATTGTCGCGGCGTCACGCTCGGCAACGGAGGGGCTGAAAATATGGCGTTCCTGGCTTTCTAACAGTGGCAGGAGTACATCGTCCTTGATGCGGCGGTTGCCTTCAACTGAAACCCGGTTGATGCTGGGATGCTCAAGCACCCGCACCACAAGTAAACGGCCCTGCGGTAAAACATCGACATTCTCAAACAGACCGCTGGCAATAAGCCGCTGATAACCATCATTAAGGGCCGCCGCCGATACGGGCTCGCTTTTGGTGATTCCCAGATATGACAGGATAGTTGCCGCCTCGATGCGTTGATTGCCCTCGACCTGAACTGAGCTGAAGGCATAGCTTTGGGCTTGCACGGCTTGCGGCGTGGCAGCAGCCAAGCTGGTAAGGCCAAGGAACAAAACAAAAAACAGCCGGTGAAAGCGTGTTATTATTTCTTTTTTACCAACTTTTCCGCCAAGTTGGTCCTGCCCCGCAAAATCGCTCATATTGTGTTCTTTCGTTCAGACATCCCTGTACCTAGACAGGTATCGCCTCTGAACGGGCTTGTCAAAGCGCTTGACGGCTATTTTTCAGCTCTAAAAAACAGGTTCTTTTGAGCAGCGCGCGGCCGGGTCAATACGTGGGTTAATACGTGGGCCAATATGTGGCTTAAACAGGTTGGAAAAGTGCTAAATTATGGTTGTTTTCAAACCTGCCGAAAGAGGTCAGGGGAAAAACGTGCCAATATACGAGCCGACGCCTAAAGCCAGTGCAATAGTGCCGCCATATAACAGACGGTCCCAGTTCAGGTTCATCAAAAGAGACAGGCCGCGATAGCTTTGCTGAATATGTTCCATTGGTTCGCCTCGGTTTCTGGTGTTTCCCCGCTATTTTACAAAGGCAATATGGCCATAGCCGCACCGAAATGCGGCAATTTCAGGGCGCCAGGTAATTTCAGGGCACCGGGTAAATCACGGGCAGAACAAATCATTCGTTAGCCCCAGCGCCATCACCCCCAGCACCAGCACCAGCCCAATAGTCATGAGTATGCGCAAGGCCCATTCTGCCGGCGGCCGACGGGTAATTGCCTCATAGGCGTGAAATACCAGATGCCCACCATCAAGTATGGGGATCGGAAACAAATTGAGCAGCCCAACGGCCGTGGAAAGCACCGCGATAAACCAGATGAAATCACCGATACCCTGCGAGGCCGTCTGCCCGGAAACCTGCGCAATGCCGATCGGGCCGCGCAGATTGCAGCGTGAAATCGCTCCGGTCACCATGTGGTAAAGCCCGGAAAGCGAGGAGGTAATGATGAACTCGGTTTGCTCCACCCCGTGGCCAAGGCTTTCAACCAGCCCGGTCCGGCGGGTGGCCGGCTCAAACAAAAATTCGCCATTGATACCAATCAGCCAGCGGGTTTCAAAGCCACCCTCGGGCAGCGGCAGGTCAACCCGGCGCGGCGTCAGGGTGAAATCCGACATGACACCGTCGCGCAGCACCGCCAGCGTCAGGGTCGCGCCCTCGCCATTGACAACAATCTGGCGCAGCGCTTCAAAGGTTGCCACCGGCACGCCATCGACACTGACAATCAGGTCATCTTCCTCAAGCCCGGCAGCCATCGCGGCCGATTGCGGGCTGACACCGCCAACACGGGCGGGAAAAGGATGCGGTGCCATGACCGAAATCTCGCGCCCGTCACGGCGCACCACATATTCCATCGGGCTAATGCCCGGCAATTCAACGAAAAAAGCGCCTAATTCGGCCAGTTCAGGCGTCTCCAGCCCGTGAATGGCCAAAATTTCATCGCCGGAGCGCAAGGTGTTCTCAATACCGGGCAGATCCGGCAGGCTGGCTACGGTCAAAGGGTCAGTGGCCACTCCGCGCACCATGGAAAAGGTGGCAAAAATTACGATAGACAGGATGAAGTTGAAGACCGGCCCCGCCATCACGGTGCTGGCCCTGGCCCAGAGCGGTGCCCCGGGCATGGTGGCGCGCCGCGCCTTGTCATCCAGCCCCTGCATGGCTTCGCCATCAGCCCCGGCGCTGGCAACATTGGCATCACCGCGAAATTTCACATAGCCACCCACCGGAAAGGCCGCGACCTGCCAGACAGTACCGTGTTTGTCGATGCGCGAAAACAGCACCGGGCCTATGCCGATAGAGAATACATCGGCCTTGATACCGGTCCAGCGGCCAACAATATAATGGCCGTATTCATGAATGAAAACGATAACGGTCAGCGCCACGATGAATGCCATGATGGTCAGCATCACGCTGCCAAATTGTGGTATAAACCCGATCAGGTCCAAACTGCCTCCTTCGCGGGTTACAACCCGGCTTTTATTATATTGCGTGCCTGCCTGCGGGCCGTATGGTCTGCCGCGCGCACGTTATCAAGGGTGAATGTGGCGGCCTCATGGCCCAATGCCAACACTTTCTCGACAACAGGTGCCATGTCCATGAAGCCGATTTCGCTGGCAATGAAAGCATCCAGCGCTGTCTCCTTGGCGGCGTTGAACACCGCCCCCGCCAGCCCGCCGGCCTGCATTACCTCGCGCGCCAATCTCAGGGCCGGGTAACGGGCCTCATCAGGGGTGCTGAATTCAAGCTTGCCGATAGTGGCCAGATCCAGCCGTGCCACTGGCAATTTTTCCCGCTTGGGCCAGTTCAGCGCATAGCCAATGGCATGGCGCATATCCGGCGGGCCGAGATGGGCCATCAGGGCACCATCATTGAAGCCCACCAGCGCATGCACCAGAGATTGCGGATGTACCAACACCTCTATTATATCAGGTGAAACCCCGAAATATTCATGAGTTTCAATTACTTCCATAGCCTTGTTGAACATGGAAGCGCTGTCAATGGTGATGCGCTGCCCCATATCCCAATTGGGGTGCGCCGAGGCTTGCTCCAGCGCCGCTCCAGCCATTTTTTCCAGCGGCCAGTCGCGAAATGCCCCACCCGAGGCGGTGATAATCACCCGCTCCACCGTCGCCATATCCTCGCCCACCAGCGCCTGAAATACCGCCGAATGTTCGCTGTCCACCGGCAAAATACGCCCGCCATGCTTTTTTGCAGCAGCCATGATCAAAGGGCCGGCGGTGACAAGGCTTTCCTTGTTTGCCAGCGCCAGAACCGCGCCTTGTTCCAGTGCGCGCAGCCCCGGCACCAGCCCGGCCGCCCCGATAATGGCGCTCATGGCCCAGTCCACTTGCCGACTGCCCGCCTCAGCCAAAGCTGCCGCGCCCGCCGCCACCTCGACGCCAGACCCCGCCAACGCATCTTTCAAGGCAATATATTGTTCTTCATGGGCGGTTACTGCCAATTCGGCCCCAAAGGCGCGGGCCTGTTCTGCCAGCAATGTTATATTTTGCCCGCCAGTCAGCGCCACCACCTTGAAAGCACCCGGCAGGCGGCCAATCAGGTCAAGCGTATTTTGGCCGATCGAGCCGGTTGAGCCAAAAACTGATATGCGCCGCATTTAAAAGTTCCACCCGGCCAAGGAAAATAGCGTAAGCAGCAAAGCCACTCCCATCATGGAGTCAAAACGGTCAAAAACCCCGCCATGGCCGGGAATGAGGTTTGAGCTGTCCTTGGTGCCGGTATGGCGCTTCAAAGCGCTTTCAGCTGCGTCGCCCATTTGCGAGGCAAAAGCCAAAATCGCCGACAGCAAAGCCAGCATGGGGCCGCCAAAAGCCAGCCCGACCACCGCCGCTGCCAGCCAGCCTCCAATGGTGCCGGACCAGGTTTTTTTGGGGCTGACGCGCGGCCAAAACTTTGGCCCGCCAAAGGTTTTTCCGACAAAGTACCCAGCCGTATCGGTGGCCACCACCACCGCCACCAGCCAGAAAATCAAGCCGGCACCGCCGGTTTCACGCAAAGCTGTCAGGCCATAACCCGCCAACAAAATCCAACCTATATAGATCATGAAGCGCCCGCGCCCGCGGGTTTCCTTACCCAGCCAGATTGCCCCGGCGAGCGCAGAAATTACAGCAATCACACTCAAAAACAGGGCCATAAGAGCGGGCAAAAACCCGGCCCCCAGCACAATAATAGCGCCAAGTACCCCCATGATAATAGAGAATTTCCCGCCGCGCTCAGGCACCAGCATACGGCTGATTTCCCAAATTATCAGCCCAGAGGCCACGGAAACGAATATGGCAAAAACCAGCCCGCCCAGCCAGATAGCGCCCAGCCCCGCCAGCGCCATGGCCAAAGCTGAGCCGAGGCGCGGAGCCAAATCGCCCCATTTACCTGAAGCGTCAGCCACTGGCTACGGCGCCAAAACGCCGCTCGCGCCCGGCATAATTCTTGATGATGTCAGTAAAAATTTCGGCGCTGAAATCAGGCCACAGCGTGGCGATAAACTCGTATTCTGCATAGGCAGATTGCCATAGCAGAAAGTTTGAAATACGCGCTTCGCCGGAGGTGCGTATTACCAGATCAGGATCAGGTAATACGTAAGTATCAAGGTACTTTGGTAGAGTTTCTTCATCCACATCCTGCGGCTGAATTTTGCCGGCAACCACGTCATAAGCCAAGCGCTTTGCTGCCCGCGCCACCTCGTCACGGCCACCGTAATTGATGGCGATGGTCAAATGCACGCGCTCATTATCAGAGGTCATAAGTTCTAATTCATCCATCAAATCAACGAGTTTAGCGTCAAGCTTAATGCGGTCACCAATAAAGCGTACGCGCACGGCTTCTTTATGCAAATCGCGGGCTTCTTTTTTGATATAACGGCGAAACAGGTTCATCAGCCCGGCAACCTCAGATTGGGTACGTTTCCAATTCTCAGTCGAAAAGGCAAATATGGTGATGTATTTCACGCCCAAATCAGGGCAGGCATTGACGATCTCGCGCACCCTTTTGGCCCCGGCATGATGGCCAAACAGCCGTGGCTTGCCACGCGCCTTGGCCCAGCGGCCGTTACCATCCATGATAATGGCCACGTGGTTCGGGCCAGATCCCTTGCGATCATTGCTTACATCTAATGTTTGCTGATCCATCTGGTTCCCCTTAAATACAAGTGTTACCTTTACTATACCACAATTCTTAATAGCGGATCACACCTGCATAATATCCTCTTGTTTATTCTCCAGGGCAGAATCCACTTTGGTCACAAAACGGTTGGTTAATTCTTGCACTTCATCATGCCAGATTTTGTGATCATCTTCACCCATTCCATCAGCTTTGGCCTTTTTTAGCGTATCCATGCCGCTATGGCGCACATTGCGAATGGCTATACGGGCGTTTTCGGCATATTTTGCGGCCACGCGGGTCAGCTCGCGGCGGCGCTCTTCATTCAGCTCGGGAATGGGCAGCATAATAATAGTGCCGTTCAGTTGCGGGTTAATGCCCAGCCCGCTTTCCCGCAACGCCTTTTCGGCCGGGCCAACCAGTGATTTGTCCCAAATATTAATGGTTAGCATGCGGCTTTCCGGTACATTTACCGTGCCAATCTGGTTTATGGGCGTTTTTGCGCCGTAGGCGTTAACCATGATCGGGTCCAGCATCGAGGCGGCGGCCCGGCCAGTGCGCAAGCTGCCAAACTCGCCGCGCAGGGCCGAGATGGCCCCGTCCATACGCCGCTCCAGATCATCCAGATCAATCTCAATTTCATCTGCCATGTTAATGCCCCTTCCGGCTTTTCTGCCTGCTGCCGGTGCCGCCGGTATAGGTCAGCCGACCACTCTTGTATAGGTGCCCTCGCCCGCAAGTATGCCTTTGAAGCCGCCGGGCTCGTCCAGTGAAAACACAATGATCGGCAGGTCATTGTCACGCGCCAGAGCAATGGCGCTTGCATCCATCACCCCCAGCCGCTTGCTTAGAACCTCATCATAGGTAACAATATCATAACGCTTGGCATCGGCGTGTTTTTCCGGGTCTTTATCATAGACCCCATCAACTTTGGTGCCCTTGAAGATTACCTCGCAGGTCATTTCATTGGCCCGCAAGGTGGCGGCGGTATCGGTAGTGAAATAGGGGTTGCCGGTGCCGGCGGCAAAAATGCAGACCCGGCCCTTTTCCAAGTGCCGCACGGCACGGCGGCGAATGTAAGGCTCGCAGACTTGATCCATGGGAATGGCCGAGATAACCCGGGTAAAGACCCCAAGGTCTTCAAGGGCCGCCTGCATGGCCAACGCGTTCATCACAGTGGCCAGCATGCCCATATAATCCGCCGTGGTGCGCTCCATGCCCTGAGCGCTGCCTTGAAGCCCGCGAAAAATATTACCGCCGCCAATCACCATGCAGATTTCGACACCCATATCATGGACCGATTTCACCTCTTGGGCAATGCGGCTTACAGTTGGCGGGTGCAGCCCATAACCCTGATCGCCCATCAGCGCCTCGCCGGAGATTTTCAGCATCACGCGCTTGTAGGCAGGTTGTTCTGTACGGTCTTTTGTACGGTCTTTTGTGCAGTCTTCTGCATCGCTCATAAGGTTTGTCCCGGATAAGGTTTCTTTTGCTGGCAAAATGTCGCAAAACGCCGGCAGGTTCAATGTAATATTGGCCGCAGGCGTAGAAAACAGCGCGTAAAACACTGGGTTTGGGGGCAAACAGCGTTGGAGCATATCCTTCCTGACATACTTTCTGATATACCGCGCACAATGCCGGTCCTGATTGCCGGGCCAACCGCTGCGGGCAAATCGGCGCTGGCGCTGGCCATTGCCCGCGCGCAGGGCGGCATCATCATCAATGGCGACGCCCTTCAGGTCTACCAGAACTGGCGCATCCTGACCGCCCGGCCCAGCCCCAAGGACATAGCCCGCGCCCCCCACGCGCTTTATGGCCATATAGCCGGAGACCAGCCCTATTCGGTGGGCCATTGGCTGCGTGAGGTGGCGCCCTATCTGGCAGGCAACAGGCGCCCGATTATCACCGGTGGCAGCGGGCTGAACTTTGCTGCCCTGACAAACGGGCTGGCGGATATTCCTGATACGCCGCCCGAAATACGTGCCATGGGCGAGAAAATGCTGGTGGAGCGCGGGCTGGCGGCCATGGTCGCAGCGCTTGATACGGCCACGCGCGGCAAGATTGACAGCCAAAACCCGGCCCGTGTGGCGCGCGCCTGGGAGGTCTGGCAAAATACCGGGCGCGGCCTGGCCGCTTGGCAGGCCGATACTGCGCCGCCGCTCCTGGCGCTCACCGCCTGCTATCCGATCGTGTTAGAAGCTGAGCGTGACTGGCTGCGCACCCGTATAGAGCGCCGCTTTGATGCAATGCTGGAGGAGGGCGTGCTTGATGAGGCCTGCGCCAACCTCAGCCGGTGGAACCCCGCCGACCCTTCGGCCAAAGCTATCGGTGCCCGTGCCCTGATGGCGCATCTGCTGGGCGAAATTCCGCTTGAAGTGGCGCGGGCGCAGGCCATTGTCGCCAGCCAGCAATATGCCAAACGTCAGCGCAGCTGGTTTCGCGCCCGGATGCAGGGCTGGCACGCTATACTGCTCCCCTGAAACAAGCCTGCCAGTGGTAAGATTGTTCGGAGGTTCCCAAATTTACTGTTTTGCAATTTTCCGGGGCGACAGGCGCCCATTTTTACGTTATCCCTGAGTTCTGAAATCTGAATATCTGCCAAATAAACCAGAATCTGTTGCTTATGAGCCGTCCAAAACCGCTGCCTTCACCCTTCCGTATTTTACCGCTGGCCCGTTTGGCCGGTAGCGGGCGCTGGCGCACGGAAGCCATGCGCAGCTACGGCACGCCGGTGCTTTACTGGTTCACCCGTGGTCAGGGCCGTATTACGGTTTCCGGCCAAACTGCCGGCTATGGGGCGCATAATGCCATCTATCTGCCAGCCGGTACCATGCACGGCTTTGAGATGTCGCCGCAGGTACATGGCATGGTCATCGTGTTTCCCACAGATTCAGGTATCCATTTGGATTTGCCGGGTGAGACCGTACATCTGCGCCTGCGTGAAGCCGAGCAGCATGGCGAGTTGAACCGGCTGATTGATAATCTGCAAAGCGAGGTCCAAAGTAGCACCGCTGAGGCCGCAATTGCCTTGATGTGTCATGCGGGTCTGCTGGCAGTCTGGCTCAAGCGCCAGATTTCCCAGCTTGAGGAGAGCGCAAGCACTCCGCGCAAGAATGCTGCCGGGCAGCTGGCGGCGGCCTATACTTCGTTGGTGGAGATTGACTTTCACAGCGCCAAATCCGTGCGCGACTACGCCGCCGACCTCGGGGTCACACCCACCCATCTGAGCCGGGTCTGCAATAAGGCCTGCGGCCGCCCCGCCTCGGCCATTTTGGCAGATCGGGTGCATTATGAGGCGCGCCGATTGCTGTCAGAAACCCATATGCCTATCAAAGACATCGCTCAGGCGCTGGGCTTTACCTCTCCGGCCTATTTTACCCGGTCTTTTCAAAATCATACGGGACATACCCCATCTGGTTTTCGCCGTAATACCTGACTTTCAAAGAAGTGCCAAACTGGCAATATGTCGTTTTTGGCTGGCCAAAATGTCGCGCTTGTGGCATTAAGGCGTTTCGAGATTGCGTTGAAACACAATGTGGCCTGGAAGCGCGCGAAACGCTTTAACGCGCGAAAGAAGGCATTGCCCCCTGCACAAAAAGCGGGCGCAATGTTGTTGAGGGGAGCACCGGTCTTAGGCGGAACGAACACAGATATAAAGCCAACAGCCTGCCCGGTATCGGGGCCAGAGGCGATTCCGCAGACCATTTTGAGCAGGAAAATACCAGCCATGTTACAACAATCAACTGGGAGAAAAATAAATTGAAACGCCTGATAACAAATAAGACCAACCCGCATCCGGGTGCCAAGATGTATGCCAAAGAAGTGCGTGCAGGCCAGCTGAGCCGCCGCGAATTCATGGCCCGTGCCACCGCCCTCGGGGTCACCACCGGGGCAGCTTATGGCCTGCTTGGTCTAAATGCCCCGGCGCAGGCAGCCAGCCATGTGCAGGCAGGCGGCACCCTGCGCCTGCAAATGGAAGTACGCGCCCTGAAAGACCCACGCACCTATGACTGGACCCAGATTGCCGCCTATACTGCCGGCTGGCTGGAATATCTGGTTGAGTATAACAATGATGGCTCGTTCCGTGGCATGTTGCTGGAAAGCTGGGAGGTAAACGATGACGCTACCCAGTACATTCTGCATGTGCGTCAGGGCGTAACCTGGAATAATGGCGATGCTTTCACCGCCGATGATGTGGCGCGCAATATTGCCGGTTGGTGTGACCGGTCGGTTGAAGGCAATTCCATGGCCGGGCGCATGGCCGCCCTGATTGATGAGACCACCGGGGTGGCCCGTGAGGGTGCGATTAGCGTAATTGACAGCCATACAATCAGGCTTGACCTGCTGGCCCCTGACATCACCATGATTCCTGGCATGGCCGACTACCCGGCAGCAATCGTGCATGCAAGCCACAACCCCGATGACATGCTGGGCACGGCCGTAGGCACCGGCGCCTATATGCCCGAAAGCCTTGAGGTTGGCGTGCGTGGCGTGGTGGTGAAAAACCCGGATCACACTTGGTGGGGCCATGCCGCCCTGCCCGAAGGCGGCAGCTTTCTTGACCGTATTGAGTTCATTGATTACGGCACAGACCCCTCGGCCTGGGTTGCCGCTGCCGATGCGGCAGAGGTTGATATGCTGTGGGAAAGTGTTGGTGACTTCATTGCTATTCTCGATGGGATCGGCTGGGAAAAAAGCTCCATTGTCTCCGGCGCGACCATCGTTATCCGCCCCAACCAGCTGGCAGAGGTCGACGGCAAAAAGCCCTATGCTGACAAACGTGTGCGCCAGGCGCTGGCCATGGCTGTTGACAATGATATTTGCCTTGAGATTGGCTATGCCGGCCTTGGTGTTGCTGGCCACAACCACCATGCGGGCGTGGCCCACCCGGAATATGACCCTTCGGTAGGCCGCCTGCCCCATGATCCTGCCAGGGCCATGGAGCTGATGCGCGAGGCCGGTATGGAGGATTATGAGCATGAGCTGCACTCGATCGACGATGACTGGCGCAAGAACACCACCGATGTCGTAGCGGCGCAATTGCGCGAGGCGGGCTTCAAGGTCAGGCGCACCATTCTGCCCGGCGCAACCTTTTGGAACGACTGGACCAAGTATGCTTTCAGCTCCACCAACTGGAACCACCGGCCACTGGCCACTCAGGTCTGGGGTCTGGCCTATCGCTCGGGCGAGGCCTGGAACGAGTTTGGCTGGTCAAATGCGGCCTTTGACACCCTTCTGGTCAAAGCCAATGCTATTGCCGATGCCGATGCCCGCCGGGTTTTGGCTGGCAAGATACAGGCGCTGATTGCCGAGGAGGGGGTGACAATTCAGCCCTATTTCCGCTCGCTCTACCGCCACCATAATGGTAATGTGGTCGGGGCTGATATGCACATATCTTTCCTGCCGCAGGTCTATAAATGGGGCCTGAAAGCCTGAATATTCGATAGATCAGGGCTGCGCGGGTAACCTGCCGGCGCAGTCCAGTCCAGTCCAGCCAAACCACACACGGGCCACTAAAGAGCCTAACCGTGGCCTGAAGACAGGGAAGCTCATGGGAACGTTCATTCTGAAGCGTATGGCAATCATGCTGCTGACGGCGCTCACCCTTACTTTCATCGTGTTCTTTCTGACCAACCTTTACCCAAATTTGGAAAAGCTGGCCAAGACTCAGGGCAATTTTCGCATGTCTGATGAGGCCGTGACAAGCTGGCTTGCCGATCGCGGTTATATGCAGCCAACGGTTGTAAAATACGGTGCCTGGCTGGGGGTCGCGCCGGGCTATGTGATTGAGGGTGGTGATGGTAAAATCCGGGGTCGCTGCATTGAAGTCAACATGGCCCCGCAGGATGCGCCGCGCTTTTGTGGTGTCTTGCAGGGCTATTGGGGCAGCTCTACCGTGTTCAAAGCACCGGTGCGGGATATTGTGATAACACGGCTGAGCCTGACCGGCTGGCTGATGCTGGCAGTGCTGTGCGTGATGGTGCCTGCCGCCCTGCTCATAGGTATTCTGGCGGGTATGCGCGAAGGCTCAAAGCTGGACCGCAGCCTTTCCACCATCTCCATCCTAAGCACGGCCACGCCGGAATATGTTTCAGGCGTAATTTTCATTGCGGTATTTTCCTCGTCGGCTGTGGGGCTGAGGTGGTTCAAAGGCACCGCTACCGGCGCCATGACCGATATTACCTGGGCTAATTTCACCCTGCCGGTGCTGACCATCGCGCTGTTTGGCATGGGCTATATCGCCCGCATGACCCGCGCCAGCATGACCGAGGTGATGACGGCGCAATATATCCGTACTGCCCGCCTGAAGGGCGTGGCTTTTCACTCTATCGTCATGAAACACGCACTGAGAAACGCCCTGATCGCACCATTCACCGTGATCATGCTACAAATACCATGGTTGTTGAACGGTGTGGTGATTGTGGAAACATTGTTTAATTACAAGGGCTTTGGCTGGGTTTTGGTGCAGGCAGCAAGTAATAATGACATTGACTTGCTGCTGGCCGTATCGGTGGTGTCGGTGTTTGTGGTGCTGCTGACCCAGCTTATTTCTGACATTGGCTATGTCTACCTGAACCCGCGCATTCGCATCACCTGAGGGGCGAGACATGGAACATCTGAGCTGGACCGGCAGCCTGTCATTTCTCAACCCCATCCTGCTGGGGTTGGTTGCGGCACTCGTGCTGGCGCTCATGAGTCAGATGATACTGGGCTTTTTTGCGGCCGATGATCTGCGTAGCACCGGCCCGGACGGCCGCCTACTGGCGCGCGGCGGTGCTCTTGGTCTCAGCGAAAAGGCGGTTAGCTGGAGCTTTGCGGCCATTATTCTGACCATCCTTCTGTTCTTGCTTGCCAGCATGGTGCTTGGCAGCGGCAAAACCGGCATTCTCGGGGCTATGGCCCGGCAATTCACCCCGGTCTGGCTGGCGCTGCTGCTGACTTTCGCCCTGTCCATCCGCTACCGGCATAAACTAGGCCTCTACGGCAAGCTGTTTCACTCAAATGTTGGCATGATTGGCTATGGCATTGTCATGTTCTGGGCCTTCACAGCCATTTTCTCGGGCCTGTTTGGGATGATCTACACCCATGAAGCGCTGGCGCAGGTCTCGGGCATGAAAAACATATTGCCGGGCATGCCGCTTCAAGGGGCTGAGGAGGGTGATTTTGGCTGGTATCTGCTGGGCGGCGACAATCTGGCGCGCGATGTTTTCAGCCGGGTGGTGATCGGCTCGGGGGTGGTGATGATGATAGCGCCGCTGGCAACGCTGTTTGCCTTTATGGTGGGTATCACCCTTGGCCTGCCTGCGGGGTTTTACGGCGGCAGGCTTGATACCGTTCTGAGCTTTCTTGCCAACCTCATTCTGGCCTTCCCGGTGATCTTGCTATTTTATCTGCTGGTCACGCCAGAAATCGTCCAGACCGGACTGCCCAACTACATCGCCATGGTCTTGTTCATCTTTCCCATCATCTTTTTCGCCGTGCTGCTCAATGCGCGCTACCATATCAGGCCGGGCTTGCGTAATTTATTGCTGGTTTTGGTGCCGGGAGGGCTGACATGGCTCTATCTTTCAACCATCTCAAACGCCGGCACACCCATGGATTTTCTGCCGCAATCACTTGATTTATTTGACGTTGATCCGGGCTTGCTGGTGGTTTTTGTCTCGGTGGTGTTTGTCAATGCGCCCACGGTCTTTCGCATCGTGCGCGGCCTGACCATGGATATCAAAACCCGTGATTACGTGGCCGCCGCCCAGACTCGCGGCGAGGGGGCGTGGTATATCATGCTGTGGGAGATCCTGCCCAATGCCCGTGGGCCGCTGATTGTCGATTTTTGCCTGCGGGTCGGCTATATTACCATCCTGCTGGGCACGCTGGGTTTTTTCGGGCTGGGGCTGGCGCCGGAAAACCCCAATTGGGGCGCCACCATCAATGACGGACGCAAGCTGCTGTCGATATTCCCGCACCCTGCCCTGCCACCGGCCTTTGCGCTGTTGTCTCTGGTGCTGGGACTGAACCTGCTGGCTGACGGGTTGCGCGAAGAAAGCCTGAAGGATTAATCATGAGTAAAAGCAGCCATACCGGCCCGGTTCTGGAAATTGACAACCTGTCGATCAGCTTTTTCACGCGGCTGCACGAAATTCCGGCCGTAATGGATTTTTCCCTTAAAGTGCAGCCCGGCGAGGCGGTGGGGCTGGTGGGCGAAAGCGGCTGCGGCAAATCCACCGTGGCGCTGGGAATCATGCGTGACCTTGGGGTTAGCGGGGCCATCACCGGCGGTAGTATAAAGTTCAAGGGCCGCCAGATGGGGGCAATGTCCGAAGCCGAGCTGCGCGCCCTGCGCGGCGGCGAGATTGCCATGATCTATCAAGAGCCAATGGCCTCTCTGAACCCGGCCATGAAGATCGGGGCGCAGCTGATAGAGGTGCCGATGCTGCACGAGGGCGCCAGCAAGAAAGCCGCCCATGCGCTGGCCATGCAGGTGGTTACCGATGTGAAGCTGCCTGACCCCAAGCGCATTTTAGCAAGCTATCCGCACCAGCTTTCTGGCGGGCAGCAACAGCGCATTGTCATTGCCATGGCCTTGATGAGCAAACCCAGCCTGCTGATATTGGACGAGCCGACAACGGCGCTTGATGTCACGGTAGAGGCCGGAATTGTGAAATTAGTGCGCGATCTGGGGCGCAAATACGGCACCTCGATGCTGTTCATTTCGCATAATCTCGGGCTGATTCTGGACACCTGCGATAAACTTTGCGTGATGTATTCTGGCGAGGCGGTGGAGCGCGGCGCGGTCAAAGATGTGTTTGACGAAATGCGCCACCCCTATACGCAGGCGCTGTTTCGCTCGATTCCGCTGCCGGGCACCGACAAGAACGCCCGGCCTCTGGTAACAATCCCCGGCAATTTCCCCCTGCCAAATGAACGCCCGCAAGGTTGCAATTTTGGCCCGCGCTGTGATTATTTTACGGCGGGGCGCTGTGATCAAGGTAAGGTTCTGATGACCCCGACCCACAGCAACAAAACTCATAAAACTCACGAAACTCGCTGCCTTAAAGCCGAAGAAATTGACTGGGACGCGCCCCTTGCGGCACAAAAGCAAGTGGCAAAAACCAGCCCTGGCAAGGTGGTTCTGCGGGTTGAAGACCTGAAAAAACACTATGAGGTTGCCGCCAACGCCCTGTTTGGTGGCGGCGAAACCCGCAGGGTCAAGGCCAATGAGAGCCTCAGCTTTGAAGCCCGTGAAAGCGAGACCCTGGCCATTGTTGGCGAGAGCGGTTGCGGCAAATCCACCTTGGCCAAGGTGCTGATGGGGCTGGAAACTGCCACGGCTGGCAAGATTTACCTTGATGGCGCAGAAATCCAGTCAACCCCGATTGAAAAGCGTGATACCGCCACCATTTCGGCGGTGCAGATGGTGTTTCAAAACCCGTTTGACACCCTTAACCCCTCCATGAGTATCGGCCGTCAAATTATCCGGGCGCTGGAGGTCTTTGGCATTGGCCACAATGATAGCGCCCGCGAGCAGCGCATGCTGGGCCTGCTTGATCTGGTGAAATTGCCGCGCAGCTTTGCCACCCGTATGCCGCGCCAGCTTTCCGGTGGCCAAAAGCAGCGCGTCGGCATTGCCCGGGCCTTTGCCGGTGATGCCCGCATCGTGGTGGCAGATGAGCCGGTTTCGGCGCTTGATGTCAGCGTGCAGGCGGCTGTGACGGCCCTGTTGATGGATATCCAGCGCCAGAACAAGACCACGCTGCTGTTCATCAGTCATGACCTTTCCATCGTGCGTTACCTCGCAGACCGGGTGATGGTGATGTATCTTGGCCATGTGGTGGAGCTTGGCAGTACCGATCAGGTCTTTGCGCCGCCTTACCACCCCTATACCGAGGCGCTGCTCTCGGCCGTGCCCATTGCCGATACTTCGGTGAGGAAAAAGCATATCATCCTTGAGGGCGATATTCCTTCCGCCCTTGATCCGCCGCCCGGTTGTGCCTTTCAAACCCGCTGCCGCTGGAAAAATCAGGTGCCGGGGGGGCTGTGTGACAGAGAAATGCCGCCTACCCGCATTCTTGCCGGGGGCCACGAGATCAAATGCCATCTGTCTGATCAAGTGCTTGGCACAATGGAGCCGGTGATTGAGACCGCCGCCGAATAGCTCTGTTACGGATATTGAAAGTCTTTCTCGATAATCTTGACCTCTGCCTATCGCACAACAGATAATCCGTGCCTATAATGCTGCAAATTCCGCCCACATATTACTCAATGAGGCTCCCATGTATCACGCAATGAAAGTCGTTATCACCACCGAGCGCAGCATCCTGGATCAAGTCGCCGAGATCATCGAATCCCACGGTGTTTCTGGCTATACCTATGTGGCCGCCGGGGGCAAAGGCAGCCGAGGCAAGCGCCGCCTGCACCGTGGGCCGGCCTCTGCCAGCATTCTCTCAAATATCAAAATCGAAGCGATCGTGGCAAACCACGATGTGGCCGAGGCTATTATTGAAGAGGTCGCCTCAACCTTTTTTGCAGATTATTCCGGCATTGCCTATGTGGAAGCGGTGGAAATTCTGCGGCCCGGAAAATTTAAGCTACAGGCCTCAGATATTGAAAACAATCTCAGCTAAGGCAATGAACATGGGGATGCCAAGGCCAATGGCGATCGGTGTGCCAACACTGGTCGAGGCCCCCAGATAGGCCGAGGGGTTGGCCCCCGGAATGCCCGCACGCATGGCTGGCGGGCCTGAAATATCTGACGACGAGGCCGCTAGAACCGCCAGCAATATCACCCCGCCGGGGCTGAACCCGGTGGCCAGGTGAATGAGGTAGCCAATGCCGAAAGCCGCCAGCCCGTGTACGATCGGGGCCAGTGCCGCATAGACCGCATACCAATGGGCCACCCGGCGCAGCTCATTCAGGCGCTGCCAGGCCTCCATGCCCATGATCAGCATCAATACCGATAAAAGCCCCCGGAACATCGGGTCATAGAAGCTCTCGAATACCGGGCCGGGATTGGTGAAAAAGCCCAAAAGCAGGCCCAAAAGCAGCGCCGACAGGGCCGAGCCTTGTAGGCTGTCGCGCACAATGGTCCAGATCT
>CAYNXK010000012.1:1120-23792 GCA_964401125.1 uncultured Aliiroseovarius sp. | reverse complement strand
TTTTCCGGTTTTCCGGTTTTCCGGTTTTCCGGTTTTCCGGTTTTCCGGTGAAGGCCGTCCCAGCGGGGGCGCAATGTCAACTGATTTTGCACTCAAAATTCGCCTGTCAGCACTATACCCGTAGCGCGCAATGATCAGGTTTTCAGCCTGCCCTGAGGTAATCGGTAATCATCGTATAATCCTTCTCCGGACCGCGCACCCGCCATATGGCCCGCCAACCGGGTCGCTCATCTATCCAGCGGCTGAAATTATAGCTAACCTCGTAAAAATTCGGCAAGCACTCATGCCAAGCAGTCGCTACTTTGCGGTTGAGGTCAATGTGGTGAAAATCACTGCCATCTTCAAAGCAAACGTCAACGCCCCCTGCCGCACCAGCCCGCCACAAGTAACGCCGCGTTGCCCGCAGGCCCATCTGATCAGGCAGCCGCAATTCGCCTGCCTCAGCATAGGCTAGCCCACCGGAAATCGCTGTGAAACACGCGATACCATCAAACAATCCGTCGCTGCCTGCACCCGCCTTGCCGCGCATATCCTCAATGCGGCGCACCATTCGCCAGCGGCCCTCAAAGTCATTCAGTTCCGGCATTGCTCCCTCCGAAGCCACAGTCTAAAACCTACGCATCCATAGCTCAACCCAAAGGCTCGCCCATGATCCCCCGCTATTCCCGCCCTGAAATGACTGCCATCTGGTCTCCTGAGACCAAATTCCGCATCTGGTACGAGATCGAAGCCCATGCCTGCGATGCCATGGCCGATCTGGGCGTGATCCCGCGCGAAAACGCCACAGCTGTCTGGAAAGCTAAAGATGTGGAGTTTGACGTGGCTCGCATTGATGAAATCGAAGCCGAGACCAAGCATGACGTCATCGCTTTCCTGACTCATCTGGCCGAGATCATCGGCAATGATGAAGCCCGTTTTGTGCATCAGGGCATGACCAGCTCAGACGTGCTTGATACCTGTTTCAACCTGCAACTGGTGCGCGCTGCCGACATTCTTATGGACGACCTGAAAGGGTTGCTGACCGCCCTCAAGCGCCGCGCCTATGAGCATAAGGATACCATCCGCATCGGTCGCTCCCACGGCATCCATGCGGAGCCGACCACGATGGGCCTGACCTTCGCCCGCTTTTATGCCGAGATGGACCGCAATCTGGCCCGCCTGCATATTGCCCGCGCCGAAATTGCCACCGGCGCTATTTCTGGCGCAGTGGGCACATTTGCCAATATAGACCCGCGCGTTGAGGCGCATGTCTGCGAAAAGCTGGGCCTGACCCCCGAGCCGATCAGCACACAGGTCATCCCACGCGACCGCCACGCAGCATTTTTTGCCACCCTCGGTGTGGTTGCCAGCTCGGTCGAGAATATCGCCACTGAAATTCGCCACATGCAGCGCACTGAGGTGCTTGAGGCAGCCGAATTTTTCTCCATGGGGCAAAAAGGCTCAAGCGCCATGCCGCACAAGAAAAACCCGATTCTGAGCGAAAACCTCACGGGCCTCGCGCGCCTTGTGCGCATGTGCGTGGTGCCGGCCATGGAAAACGTGACGATGTGGCACGAGCGCGACATCTCGCATTCCTCGGTTGAGCGCAACATTGGCCCAGACAGCACCATCACGCTGGATTTCGCCCTGAAACGGCTGACATCAGTTGTGGATAAACTGCTGATATACCCAGATAACATGCTGAAAAACATGAATAAATTTCCTGGCCTAGTAATGAGCCAGCGGGTTCTTCTGGCCCTCACCCAAGCAGGTGTCAGCCGCGAATCAGCCTACAAGATAGTGCAGCGTAACGCCATGAAGGTCTGGGAGGACGGCCGCGATTTCAAAACCGAGCTGCTGGCCGATGAGGAGGTGCTGGCGGCCCTCAGCCCGACCGAGATCGAAGAAAAGTTTGACCTCAGCTATCACACCAAACATGTGGACACAATTTTTGCCCGGGTATTTGGCAAAGCGTAAGGCGCTATTAAGACCTGTCTGCCAATTTGGCCCTGAACTTCGTTTCAGGAGGCAGCGTGACAGGCGCATTGGCAACATTAGGGACTCCTTTGGGAGGTGAGGCAGGCCTGCCCGCATTGCCGGGCAGCGTTTCCGAGCTTGATAACCTTGGCGCCGCCTCACCCCTGCCCAAGCCGAAAAAGGCAGCCATAATCGTGCGGCTGTTACTGGCTGAAGGGGTTGAAATAAACTTGGCGAGCCTGCCGGACAGCGTGCAGGAAGAACTGACGGTACAAATGTCACAAATGCGCTTCATCAATCGCGCAACCCTGAAAGCGGTGATTGATGAATTTGTTGCCGAAATAGAAGATATTGGCCTGAGCTTCCCCTCCGGACTTGAAGGCGCACTTTCGGTGCTGGATGGCTCGATCAGCGCGGCAACGGCAGCCCGGATTCGCAAGCAGGGCGGCGTGAAAGTCACGGGCAATCCGTGGGAGATCATTTCTGGCCTGGATCTGGCCCGCCTGTTGCCGGTGCTGGAGCAGGAAAGCACTGAAATTGCTGCTGTGTTGCTCTCCAAACTGAAAGTATCGACGGCGGCCGAATTACTCAGCATGCTGCCGGGAAAACGCGCCCGCCAAATTGCCTATGCCCTGTCCCTGACCGGGGCAATATCACCAGAGATAGTCGAGAAAATTGGACGTTCTCTGGCTGACCAGCTTGACGCACAGCCCGTCACCGCCTTTGACGAAGGCCCGGTGGAGCGGGTTGGCGCGATTCTCAACTTTTCAGTGGCCGCAACCCGTGATGAGGTGCTTGAAGGGTTGGAGGAGGACGATGCGGTATTTGCCAGCGAGGTGCGCAAAGCCATCTTTACCTTTGCCAATATTCCAGCGCGTCTTGACCCGCGCGATATTCCAAAAATCATCCGCGAAGTCGACCAGGCGCAGCTGATCATGGCTCTGGCCGCTGCAACCGGCCCCTTGGAAAAGCCGGCCGAATTTATTCTTTCTGCCATGTCCAAACGTATGGCCGAGCAGTTGCGCGAAGAAATGGAAAGTCTCGGTAAGGTCAAGCAAGCCGATGGTGAAGCGGCGATGAGCGCCGTTGTCACGACGATCCGCGAAATGGAATCAGCCGGTGAGATTCTGTTGATTGCTGAAGACGAAGAGTAGGGCCAGACTTGTAAATTATGCAGCTGCTCTGATAAACTCAGCGCAGCAACGCTTGTGAACCGTCGCGCTGCGGTTTATGCGGAAGGTTGGATTTTATACCTTTGGGCAGGTCAAAAGCATGGGCAAAACAGAGCTAAGCGCGTGGGTGGTCAACCTTACCATGATATCGGTTCTCAACCTGCCAAAAATATTGCCCTACCATTGGCGCATTCCCTTCGTGGGCTGGATCACCAGCCGCATTATTGCCCCTTTGGCAGGCTACGAAAAAAGGGCCTGTGCCAATCTGGCAATGGTCTGCCCCGAGCTTACACACAAGGAAGTGACCCGGATCAGCCGTGAAGCCTCAAGCAATGCTGGCCGGGTGATGGCAGAAATGTTTTCACGAAAGGCCTTTTTCCAGCGCCACAAGGATCTACAATTGAGCGGTCCGGGCGTGGCGGCCCTAGAAGAGGCCCGGCTGGCCAAGCGCCCTATCATCGTTGTCTCGGGCCATTTTGGCAATTATGATGTGGGCCGGGTGATCTTGTCCCGTCAGGGGCATGAAATGGGGGTTCTGTACCGCCCCATGCGCAACGCCTATTTCAATGCGCATTATGTCCGCAAGATTGAGGCCATCGCCAAGCCCTCTTTTCAGCAAAACCGGCGCGGGTTGGCGGAAATGATTCGCCATCTGAAAGCCGGTAAGATGATTGCGCTTCTGAGCGACCAACGCGACCCGAACGGCACAAAGCTCAGCTTTTTTGGCCACCCGGTTCTAACCCCGCTTTCCGCCGCCCAAATGGCGCTGAAATACGATGCCCTACTCATTCCCATGTATGGTTTGCGCCATGAAAACGGGCTGGATTTTGACGCCATTGCAGAAAGTCCTATCCCCCACAGCGATGCTGAGACCATGATGCAGCAGGTCAATGACAGCCTTGAGGCACAGGTGCGGGCGCATATGGGGCAATGGTTGTGGGTGCATCGCCGCTGGGGTGTTACGGGAAAATAAGCGCGCCCGCACTAACGCAACCGGACCGCTGCCAATATCTCGCCAGGCCCGGCTTCCTGCAAGATAATAGCGGCAGGGCCATCACCTTCCAGAGGCGCTTCAATTTCTAATACACCCTGCCCATCCCAGAGACCAATCTCGGACATATCTGTCACAATATTGCTATAGGTCAGGGTATTGCCCCTGTTTTCACCTCGGGTAATTTCAACGGTTTTCATCTCTGTGAAACGGACCAGAAGCACAATTATCCGCTCAGGCAAGGGCGCCTGGCTGGCAGGCCGGGCCTCAAGGTGTAAAACCCCGGGCGCCTCTTTTAATGTCAGGGATATACGAGCCGGCTTGGAGCGGTACATTTCAATATAATCAGCCACCTCCATTGGCTTGAAGCCAATCACATACTTCACACCGGAAATGATCATTTGTGGCGTGTAGACCGACCGCAGCCCGGCCGCGTTGGAATAGGCTTTCTGGCGGTCAGTATGCTCGGCACGGGCAAAGCTGTCAGCCCAGCCAATGTAATCCCAGTAATCCACATGCAGCGCCAGCGCCAGCACGTCATCACGTTTTGCCAGTCGGGTCAGAAGCTTATCCGCTGGCGGGCACGAAGAGCAGCCTTGCGAGGTAAACAGCTCGACCACCACAAGCGAGCGGTCTTGGGCCAGTGCCGTCGCGGAATATGCGCCTGTCCAGATTACAAAGGCCATCAGGCCAAGTAGCATTCTCATAGAGGTCTCCATCTGCTCCAGTCTCTCAATAGACCAGACAAACCACAGCCGCCAATCAAGGTTTTGCGAGTTTTTCAACTTTCTTGTTCACGGGAGCGTTTTTGCAGCATTGCTTTTATGTGTACATTGGTATACATTTGCGGCACGCCCCTTGTACTCTCCACTATTCTGGGGCAAATCCATGCCAGCAACCCTGCGATTTTTTGAAAGGTAGCCACCCATGCCCATCCATGTTGGAAAAGACAGCGCCAAAACTCGTAAAACCCTCAAAGTCGGCGAGGAAAGCTTTGCCTATTATTCCATCTCGGCAGCTGAAGCGGCGGGCCTTGGTGATTTCAGCCGCCTGCCCGCCTGCCTGCGGGTAGTGTTGGAAAACATGCTGCGCTTTGAAGATGGCGGCCACACCGTGTCGCAGGATGATATCCGGGCTTTCTCGGATTGGGCCGCTAAGGGCGGTAAAAACCCGCGCGAGATTGCCTACCGCCCGGCCCGCGTGCTGATGCAGGACTTTACCGGGGTGCCTGCGGTGGTTGACCTTGCCGCCATGCGCGACGGGCTGGTGGCCCTTGGCGGGGATGCCGAAAAAATCAACCCTCTGACCCCGGTTGATCTGGTGATTGACCATTCGGTAATGATAGATAATTTCGGCACGCCACGGGCTTTTGAACTGAATGTGGAGCGCGAATATGAGCGCAACCTTGAGCGCTATACCTTTCTGAAATGGGGCCAGTCGGCCTTTGACAATTTCCGCGTGGTGCCGCCGGGCACTGGTATCTGCCACCAGGTAAACGTGGAATATCTGGCACAAACAATCTGGACAGATCGTGATCAGAACGGCGATGAAGTGGCCTATCCCGACACCCTTGTTGGCACTGACAGCCACACGACCATGGTCAATGGCCTTGCCGTGCTGGGCTGGGGTGTGGGCGGTATCGAGGCCGAGGCAGCAATGCTTGGCCAGCCGATTTCCATGCTGATCCCCGAAGTTATCGGCTTCAAGCTGACCGGCGAGATGGTTGAGGGCACCACCGCCACCGATTTGGTGCTGAAAGTCGTAAAAATGCTGCGTGAACAAGGTGTTGTTGGTAAATTTGTTGAATTCTACGGGCCGGGTCTGGATAATCTGCCGCTGGCTGACCGCGCCACCATTGCCAATATGGCCCCGGAATACGGCGCTACTTGCGGCTTTTTCCCGGTTGATTCCGAAACCCTGCGCTACCTGCATCAAACCGGGCGTGATGAAGCCCGCATTGCGCTGGTTGAAGCCTATGCCAAGGAAAACGGCTTTTGGCGTGGCGATGATTATGCGCCGGTCTTTACCGACACGCTGGAGCTGGACATGGCAAGCGTGGTCCCGGCGATTTCCGGCCCCAAAAGACCGCAGGATTTTGTTGCCCTGACCGACGCGACCAGCGCCTTCGCGCGCGAAATGTCCGAGACCTTCAAGCGCCCGCATGACAAACAAGTGCCGGTCGAGGGCGAAGATTACACCATGTCAAGCGGCAAGGTGGTGATCGCTTCTATTACCTCCTGCACCAACACCTCAAACCCCTATGTGATGATCGGAGCTGGGCTGGTGGCGCAAAAGGCGCATGCGCTGGGGATGAAAGTGAAACCATGGGTGAAAACCTCGCTGGCCCCCGGCTCGCAAGTGGTGACCGAATATCTCAACGCCGCCGGGTTGCAAGATGACCTTGATGCACTGGGCTTTCACCTTGTGGGCTATGGCTGCACCACCTGTATCGGCAATTCCGGCCCGCTGGCCCCGGCCATATCGAAGGCCATCCATGAGGGCGATCTGGTGGCCACTTCTGTGCTGTCGGGCAACCGCAACTTTGAGGGCCGCATCTCGCCAGATATCCGCGCCAACTATTTGGCCAGCCCGCCGCTGGTTGTAGCCTACGCGCTGGCAGGTGACATGAATATTGACCTGACACGCGCGCCTTTGGGCCAAGACAGGGATGGAAATGATGTCTTTTTGAAAGATATCTGGCCCAGCAACAGTGAAATTTCTGATCTGGTGGCCAAAACCGTCACCCGCGAGGCCTTTCTGGAAAAATACGCCGATGTCTTTGCCGGTGATGAGAAGTGGCAAAGCGTTGCCACCACTGACAGCCTTACTTATGATTGGCCAGCCACCTCAACTTATGTGCGTAACCCGCCTTATTTCCAAGATATGTCACCTGAACCCGGCACAATTGAAAACATTAAAGACGCGCGCATTCTGGCCTTGCTGGGGGATATGATTACCACCGACCATATCTCGCCCGCCGGGGCTTTTGCCATCGACAGCCCGGCTGGAAAATATTTGACCGAGCGTCAGGTTGCCCCGCGTGATTTCAACTCCTACGGCTCGCGCCGTGGCAACCACGAGATCATGATGCGCGGCACATTTGCCAATATCCGCATCAAAAACCAGATGCTGGCCAGCGTCGATGGGGGCATTGAGGGCGGCTATACCCTTGGCCCGGACGGCAACAAGACCTCGATCTATGATGCGGCCATGGCCTACAAGGATGCAGGCATCCCGCTGGTGGTGTTTGGCGGTGAACAATACGGCGCCGGCAGCTCGCGCGATTGGGCCGCCAAGGGCACCAACCTGTTGGGTGTCAAGGCGGTGATTGCTGTAAATTTTGAGCGCATCCACCGCTCAAACCTTGTGGGCATGGGGGTGATCCCGTTTGAGTTTACCGGCGGCGACAACCGCGAAAGCCTCAACCTGACTGGCCATGAAACCGTGTCAATCCATGGCCTTGAAGGCGACCTCAAACCCCTCTCAGAGGTGCCCTGCACCATCACCTACAAGGACGGCGGCACCAAGGAAATCACTCTGAAATGCCGCATAGATACTGAAGTTGAGGTGGAATATGTCGAGAATGGCGGTGTGTTGCATTACGTGCTGAGAAACCTCGCCAAGGGCTGACTTTATTAAGATTCCAAGCCTCCGGCGGGAGTATTTGAGCCAAGATGAAAATAGGGCAAATTCAGGGGTTCTGTTCTTCGGATAACGTGGATTCAGCGGCCGCCGCCATGGCCGGGCGGATCCAACTTTCCAGGATCGACTCGGTGATTGGCCCGGCAAAGCGCAGCATAATTTTGCCGTTCCCATCTATCACAAAGGTTTCAGGTATGCCGTAGACACCCCAATCAAGTGCTGTACGGCCTCGCGGATCGGCCCCCATCGCCAAATAAGGATCCCCGAGTTCGGCCAGAAACCCCAAGGCGTTATTTGGGTCATCCTTATAATTGATGCCGTAAATAGCTATGCCCTCGCGGGCCAGCGTTTCCAGCTGCGGGTGTTCAACCCGGCAAGGTGCACACCAACTGGCCCAAAAATTTACCAATGTTACATTGCCAGCACGCAGGGCTTCTCCGGTGAAAGGCTCCCCGGCGCCCAACTTGCTTAGCTGAACATCTGGGGCCGGGTGGCCCTCTCGGGTTGAGGGCATGTCGTTTGGATCATCGCTTTGCATGCCGACCATGAACAGCACCGCAAGGCCGAAAAACAACAGCGGTGGCAGGGCCAGCATGGGTGAGAATTTAAGCGCCATTTTGCGCCGCCTTTCTTGCGCTACGGCGGGCTTCGGCTGCATCCATATCTCGTTTGGCCAAGCGTGAACTGCGCCAGGTAACCAAGATTAGCAAGGCAAGCGCCAGAATACTCAGGGCATAGGACCACAGAACTGTATTGGCATATTTATCAAGCTCAACCATCAATCATCCTTTCGCGTATTTCAAGCGCATGGGTGCGGCGGCGGCGCACTTCAGAGCGGGTGCGGATCAGAACCAACGCAAAAAACAGCAGCACAAACCCGGCAATACAAAGTAATAGAGGGTAATAATATACGTCTGCCACGTTCTTTTCCTTGTCCAGCGACAAGGATGCCCCTTGATGCAGCCCCTGGTTCCAGAAGTTCACGGCATAGCGGCTAAGCAATGCAAAAACCGAGCCTACAATGCACAAGAACGAGGTCAGATCGGCCGCCGTATCCGGGTCTTCTACCGCACTCCAAAGTGCCATATAGCCAATATAAAACAGGAACAGGACCAGAAACGAGGTCAGCCGCGGATCCCAAGCCCAAAACGTGCCCCACATGGGTTGGCCCCAAATCATGCCGGTTATCAGTGTTATCACCGTCATTGTCAGCCCGATCAGAGCCGCCGATTTTGCCGCCAGCGCACTTACATGATGCCGTCGGATCAGCCAGATCAGGCTGGCCACCAGCATCATGGCCCAGATATTAATGGCCATCATAGCGCTGGGCACATGGATAAAGAGAATTTTAACGGAAGAGCCAAAGTTTATGGCGTCAGGGGTTAGAAAAAACCCCCAGAAAAAACCGGGGACAAGCGTCAGCGCTGTCAGCCCGATGACCCAGGGCAGGACCTTTGCTGACAAGGCCATGAACTTGACCGGGTTTGCGTATTTCCATAGTGACATGTGATTTTTCTAAGAGGTGACGCGCCCTGCCACAAGCGGAAAAGGCCCCTTGGCCCGGTCACATTAACGCAGGTTAACCCGGATCACCGCCGCTGCCGCGAATGGCAGTAGCGCCACCGAACCGGCAGTAATACCGGCCAACATCAAAAGTGGCGTGCCGGTGGTCATGCCGTCAGCACCGCGTCGGGCGGCCTCTGCGCCAAAGATCAGAGTTGGCATGTAAAGTGGCAGCACCAGTAGGCTAAGCAGCAGCCCGCCCCGCTTCAGCCCCACCGTCAGCGCCGCCCCAAACGTGCCGATCATCGACAGGGCCGGCGTGCCAAGCAGCAGCGTGACAAACAGCCAGATCTGCCCTGGGCCTTCAAGGTGCATCAATACCGCCAACACAGGTGCTGCCAATGCCAGCGGCAGGCCGGTCACCAGCCAATGGGCCAGTGCCTTCATCATCACAGCCCCCTCCATGGGCAGCGGTGATGTGGCCAACAACTCAAGTGTACCATCTTCAAAGTCGAGCTGAAACACTCGGTCAAGCGACAAAAGGCAGGCCAGCAGCGCCCCCACCCACAGGATTCCCGGTGCAATCCGGGCTAGAATCTCGCTTTCCGGGCCAACCCCGAACGGCACCAGCACCACGATAATCAGAAAAAATGCCAGCCCCAGTCCAAAACCACCACCAGCGCGCACGGCAAGGCGCAGATCACGAACCAGCAGGGCAATCATGTGAAGGCCTCGTCAAAACCAGTGGCCAGCGCGCCGGGCGCATCCGGGTCCGCCCGGAAATTTGTGATGTCCAACACCTCTGCCGCAAGACCCATGTCAATATGGCTGGCAATCAGGGCAGCGCCACCACGCGCCACATGGGCGCGCACTGCATCGGCAAACAAACTGACCGAGGCCGTATCAAGTGACACGGTTGGCTCATCCAGCAGCCAGAAATTCCGCCCGGTCAACAACAATCGCGCCAGCCCAATCCGGCGTTTTTGCCCGGCTGAAAGGCTCATGGCCAAACGCCCGGCAAGGCCTGTCAGATTGAAGAGCTGCAAGGCATCGGTAATATCCTTGGTTCCGTATATCCTTGCCCAGAAGGTCAGGTTTTCGGCTACACTCAACGTGGATTTCAAACCATCCGCATGGGCGCCATAAGTGATTGCCTCGGGCGGTATGCTTACCGTGCCTGCCAGCGGTTCTTGCAATCCGGCCAGACTGCGCAACAGCGTGGTCTTGCCCGAGCCGTTTGGCCCGCGCAACATCAAAACCTGACCGGGCTTCAGGGTGAACGAAACACCTTCAAGCACCGGAACACCGCCGCGCGCAACTGCCAAATTATCAACGACAAGTTCCATGGTCTTGCCTAAACCGGCAGCGCCGCAAGCGCAATGCGCCGCCCCTCGGCCAGTAGCATATTATAGCTGCGACAGGCGGTGGGGCTGGCCATCAGCTCAACGCCAATACCGGCGGCCTCCAATGTGGCGCATAATGTGGCAGGCGGAGCGAGTATTTCGGCCCCCAGCCCCAGAAACAACACATCCACCTTGCCCACCAGCGCCAGCAACGAGGCGGTGTCTGCCAGCCCGCCCCAAAGGCAGGCCGCCTCGGCAGTCACCAAAACTGGGCCGCGCAAAATCTGCTCGTCTATGCGGAAAAATCCGGGGCCATAGGCATCAACCGGCAAGGCGTTTTCGTAGCGTATTTCAGTGACTTCCATGGCGCCCCCGCATCAGGGGTTGGTGCTGGAAAACTGAGTGCCAACATTGGCGTCAGGCTTGGACCAGTCACGCTTGACGCCCAGTTTGAGCAAAATTGCCGAGGCCACAAAAACCGAGCTGTACGTACCCACCACAACACCCCAAATCATGGCAAAGACAAACCCGCGGATCACATCGCCGCCCAGCACATAGAGCGCAATCAGCGCCATAAGTGTAGTCACCGAGGTCATCACCGTGCGCGCCAAAGTCTCGTTGATTGACAGGTTCAGCACCTCCTTGAGATCCAGTTTCTTGTATTTTCGCAGGTTTTCACGCACCCGGTCAAACACCACCACCGTATCGTTCAGAGAATAGCCCACAATGGTCAGCAAGGCCGCAATGATAGCCAGGTCAAACTTGATGCCCAGCAGTGCGAATATGCCGATGGTCAGCACAATATCATGCACCAAAGCCGCCACGGCCCCCACACTGAACTGCCACTCAAAGCGCAGCCAAATATAGACCAGCACAGCGCCAATCGCCGCAATCACGGCCATCACCGCCGTTATCACCAACTCGCCCGACACTTTCGGCCCGACGCTCTCAACTGACTGGAAGGTAATGGCGCCATCGACTGCCACAAGGGCCGCCTGGATGGCCAATATGGTCTGAGGGCTGATGCTTTCATCGCCCTCCTGGGCCTCGATTCTAACTTGCGCCACGTGCTGATCATCGCGGAAAGTCGGGTCAAACACTTCGGTTATACTGACATCTCCCAGCCCCAGAGGCACAAGGGCATCACGGTAGGCCCCTATATCAACCACCTGGGTACTATCCGTTCGGATCGTAGTGCCGCCTTTGAAATCAATGCCAAAATTCAGGCCAATCATGAAAAATACCAGCACCGCCCCGATCATCATTGCGCCCGAGCCGCCCAAAGTGGCCAAGCTGCGGCGGAAGAAGTTCCAGGCCGTGCCCACCGGCACCAGCCGAATGCCCTTGATGTCAAATTTGCGCGGGCGCTTTCTTTCAAACCAGAAGATGATTATCAGCCTTGTGACAAAAATCGCTGTGAACACCGAAGTAATAATGCCCAGGCCAAGAGTAATAGCAAAACCACGCACCGGCCCGGCCCCGGCAATGAACAGGATAATCGCCGTGATCAGCGTGGTGATATTGGCATCAAGAATGGCGCTGAGCGCCTTTTCATAGCCCAACTCAATGGCCCGCGCCGGGCCACGCCCAGCCCTGATTTCTTCTCGTATTCGCTCAAACACCAGCACATTGGCGTCAACCGCCATACCAATGGTCAGCACAATACCAGCAATGCCCGGCAAGGTCAGGGTGGCCCCGATCATACTCAGCAGGCCAAAAATCAGGCCGACATTCAAAATCAGCGCCACATTGGCGATAAGGCCAAACCAGCCATAGGCGGTGGCCATGAAGATCAGCACGCCAATAAAGGCCACCATGCTGGCGACTTTACCGGCGTCAATACTGTCCTGCCCCAGTTCGGGGCCAACCGTTCGTTCTTCCAGAAAGGTCAGCTCGGCGGGCAAGGCACCGGCCCGAAGCAGCACAGCCAGGCTGGTGCTTTGCTCGATGGTGAAACTGCCCGAAATGATGCCGGAGCCGCCGGGAATATGTTCATTGATGCGTGGTGCGGATATAACTTCGCCGTCAAGCACGATGGCAAATAATGCCCCGACATTTTCGGCGGTGTAGTCGCCAAATTTACGCGCGCCTGATGGGTTGAAGCGGAAACTGACCGCCGGCTGGCCGTTCTGGTCAAAGCTTGGCTGCGCATCTACCAACTGCTCGCCGGTCACAACCGGGGTTGCCCCCAGCACATACCAGATGCCCTCCTCGTCCAGTGACGGATAAATCACCTGCCGTGGTCCCGGCACAGTGCCGGCATTGGAAGTGCGGCTAATCACCGGGCTGAACGTCAGCTTGGCGGTGGTGCCGATCAGCGCTTTCAGCTCTTCGGCAGAGCCAAGCCCCGGCACTTGAATAAGAATGCGGCGCTCGCCCTGACGCTGGATGGTTGGCTCGCGGGTGCCCACCTCATCCACCCGGCGGCGGATAATTTCGAGGCTTTGCAGAATGGTGCGGTTGTTGGTGGCAATTTTCTCGGCTTCTGACAGGTTGACAATGATCACACCATTCTGCCCGGCAACCTCAATGTCATTGGAGCCAACGCCAGTCAGGGTTGGCACCGGCTGGGCCAAAGTGCGCACCAGCTCCAGCGCCCGGGCCATGCCTTCGGGCTGGCTGATCTTCACCCATAGCTCACCGGGAGGCGAATCCTGCCGCCGGATGGTGCCAACCTCGCTGCGGGCTTCCCTCAAAATGTCGCGCACCTCGGGCCATAGCCCGTCCATGCGCGCCACATAAACATCTTCAACATGCACCTCGGCCAGCAAATGTGCGCCGCCGCGCAGATCAAGTCCCAGATTTACCAGCCCTGACGGCAGCCAACGCGGCCAAGCCGATACATCTGCCTCGCGCTCCGGCGTACTGCCCAGTGTCTCAATTTCCAGCAAAGCATCATTATGCAGCTCAACCCGCTCGTAAAATCCATTTGGCACTGCATAGGAAATACCCAGCACAACCAACCCGATAATAATGATGCGTTTCCATAGATCAATCTGAAGCATTTGCCCCGCCACCCTATCAGTTATTGCGCTTTAGTTGTCGGCCGGCTCGGTTTTACTTACGACTGTGACGATGGTTGCCCGCATGGCGCGCACCTTTACACCGCTGGCAATTTCCAGCTCAAGCTCGCCCTCATCCTTGACCTTGGTGACCTTGGCAATGATGCCGCCCTGTGTGATCACCTGATCGCCGCGCCGGATACTGTCAAGGGTTGCGCGATGCTCTTTTGCCTTCTTTTGCTGAGGCCGGATCAGGAACATATACATGATGCCAAAAACCAGCAGCATCGGAATCAGCATGCCACTCAGAAGGCCGCCATCGGCTCCCCCAGCGGCCTGAGCATAAGCAGGTGTCACAAACATATCGGATTTCCTTTGTCAAAATGGGTGTCAAAACGGGGCCGCGCCCCCTCCAAGCTGGCGCGCAACCTATATGGGGGTCTTACGCTTGGCAAGCAATCCCACACCGCTTTTATCTTACTGCCGACCAACGATTGGCCAAAAGTTGCTTTTCCCTGGCTGCGCTTTACGGCATATCATCGGAAGAGGTTCTAAACCAAGGATTTGAGACATGCACGATATCCGCGCGATCCGCGACAATGCCCAAGCCTTTGATACCGCCATGGCGCGCCGGGGGCTTTCGGGCCTGTCAGCAAAGGTGCTGGCGTTGGATGAGGCGCGGCGCACGGCCATTCAGGCGTCTGAGGCGGCACAGGCCGAGGCCGGCAAGGCAGCAAAATCAGTCGGGGCGGCCAAGGCCTCGGGTGATGAGGCGGAATTTCAGCGCCTGCGCGGGCTGGTTCTTGTAAAGAAAACGGAAATTGCCGCCTTGAACGAAGATGCCAAGGCCAAAGATGACGCCCTCAACAAGCTGCTCATGAAACTGCCTAATCTGCCTGATACAGATATTCCAGACGGTTTTGATGAAGCTGACAATACCGAGATCAGGCGCTGGGGCAGCCCGCGCAAATTTGCCTTTACGCCGCTGGAACATTTTGAGATCCCTGCGGCCAGAGGCGGGTTGAACTTTGCCGCCGCCGCCAAGCTTTCCGGCTCTCGCTTCGTGGTGATGCAAGGGGCTATGGCGCGCCTGCACCGGGCGCTGGCTCAGTTCATGCTTGACGTTCATGTCAATGAAAACAACCTTCTGGAGATCAACACACCGGTCCTCGTGCGCACCGAAATGATGCTTGGCACCGGGCAGTTGCCAAAATTTGGCGAAGATTCATACCAGACCACCAATGGCTGGTGGCTGATCCCCACCGCCGAAGTGCCGCTGACCAACCTCGTTGCCGGTGAGGTGCTGGAGGCTGGCTCTCTGCCCCGCCGTTACGTTACCCACAGCCTGTGTTTTCGCTCGGAGGCAGGCAGCGCCGGGCGCGACACATCCGGCATGCTGCGCCAGCACCAGTTTGAGAAAGTCGAGATGGTCTCGCTGACCCACCCGGAAAAAAGTGCGGATGAACACGCCCGCATGACCAAATGCGCCGAAAATATCCTTGTGCGCCTTGGCTTGCCCTACCGCACTGTGCTGCTTTGCACCGGCGATCTTGGCTTTGGCATGCGCCGCACCCATGACATTGAGGTTTGGTTGCCGGGGCAGAATACCTACCGCGAAATCAGTTCGGTCTCGCTGGCGGGTGCGTTTCAGGCCCGGCGCATGAACGCCCGCTTCAAACCCGAAGACGGTGGCAAGCCGCAATATCTGCACAGCCTGAACGGCTCTGGTCTGGCGGTGGGGCGCACACTGATTGCCGTGCTGGAAAACGGCCAGGAAGAAGATGGCTCGGTCAACCTGCCGGATGTTCTGCAACCCTATCTGGGCGGAAAAACCCGGGTCAGCCCGGACGGAGTTTTTGCCTGACGGGGTTTTTGCCTAAAGCCCATCGCGGCCCGTTCAGGGCAGGCGCAGGCCCCTGCGTCCGGCCAGATCGGTGAAATATTGCCACGCCACCCGGCCCGAACGAGCGCCGCGTGTGGCCTGCCACTCAATGGCCTCGGCGCGCAAATCTGCCTCGGAAATTACCACTTCAAACGCGCGGCAATAGGCCCGGACCATTGCTAGATATTCATCCTGTGTGCAGGTGTGAAAGCCCAGCCACAGCCCAAATCGGTCAGACAGCGAAACCTTCTCTTCAACCGCCTCGGAGGGGTTGATGGCGCTGCCGCGTTCATTTTCGATCATGTCGCGCGGCATCATGTGGCGACGGTTTGAGGTGGCGTAAAATACCACGTTTTCGGGCCGGCCCTCGATGCCGCCGTCAAGCACCGCCTTCAAGCTTTTGTAATGCTCGTCATCATGAGAAAAGCTGAGGTCATCACAGAACAGTAAAAACCGCTCGTCGCGCCCGCGCAGCAGGTTTAGCAGGCGGCCGGTTGAGGGCAGGTCTTCGCGGTGCAACTCAACAATTTTAAGGGCCATGCCACGCGCCAAAACTTCGGCGTGTACGGCCTTGACAAGGCTGGATTTTCCCATGCCGCGCGCGCCCCAAAGCAGGGCGTTGTTGGCTGGCAGGCCAGAGGCAAACTGCAGGGTGTTGGCCAGCAAGGTGTCGCGCGCCCGCTCAATGCCCAGCAGCATATCCAAGGCCACAAGGCTAACCTTCTCAACCGGCAGCAAACCTTCCGGGGAAACCTGCCAGACAAAGGCATCGGCTTTGGAGAAATCCGGGGCTTTGGCCGGCTCCGGCGCCAGTCGCTCCAAGGCTTCGGCGATCCGCATCAAGGCCGCCTCGTTCATGGAGTTTTGTCTACCATGCCGGGGTCATCGTCCTCATCGTCCTCATCGCCACCATCATCGTCCTCATGGAACAAGGCTTCGTCTTCATCTTCAGCCTCACCCGCCTTGGCGGTATCCTTGGCTTTAGTCTCAGCCTCAGCCTCATCCTCGTCATCCTCAAACCACAAGCCTTCTTTGCGCAGCTTTGCCTCGCGCTTTTTTTCGACCATTTTGACCAGATGGATTGAAATCTCATAAAGCGCCATGACAACCACAAACAAGATGACCTGAGTGATAACATCCGGCGGCGTCACCAATGCAGACAACACCAAAATACCGATAACCGCGTATTTGCGCACGCTTCTGAGCCCAGCAGAACTCACCAGGCCAGCCTTGCCCATCAGCGTCAGCAGCACTGGCAGCTGGAAGCACAGGCCAAAGGCGACGATGAATTTTATGGTCAGGTTCAAATATGCCTGAGCCGAGCCTTGAAAGGCGACGCCCGCCGATGAACTGCCAGCCTCGCCTTCGCCAACCAGCAAGCCTTCTTGTTGAAAACCAAGGAAAAAGTCAAAGGCCAGCGGTGTGACCACGTAAAAAGCAAAGGCCGCGCCAAGGAAAAACATGAATGGCGAGGCAATCAGGAAGGGCAGAAATGCGCCCTTTTCAGACTTGTACAACCCCGGCGCTATGAACCGCCACATCTGGTAGCTGATATATGGAAATGACAGGATAAGCCCGCCCAGAAGCGAGATTGAGATGGCAACAAAAAAGCCTTCCTGCAATTTTATCAAGATCAGGCCACAATCATCGCCCGCCGCCGCCTGCGCCCGGCACAGGGGCTGGGTCAAAAAGTCAAAAATCGGGTTCCAAACCGTAAAGCAGATAATCATGGCAACAATGAAGGCCAGCGCCGAGCGAATCAGCCGAGTGCGAAGCTCGGTCAAATGGTCAATCAGCGGTGCAGCGCTTTCCTCAATGTCGTCGGTCTTGGTCATGTATCAGCTGCCTTGGTGGTTTTTGCTTTTGCTGCCGGTTTTTTGGCTACCGGTTTTCTGGCTGTGGTTTTTCTGGCTACCGGTTTTTTGGCTACCGGTTTTTTGGTTGCCACTTTTTTTGCCGGAGCTTTCGTGGCCGGTTTTTTTGCCGGAGCTTTCGTGGCCGGAGCTTTCGTAGTTTTCGCCTTCGCCGGTGTCGCTTTTTTTACCGGAGAGGCCGCTTTCGCAGCATCAGCGCTCTTGCTTTTGCGCAAGGCCGCCGCTTCCTTGAGCCGTTTTTCTACTATCTTGGCAGATTTTTTCTCAGGATTGGGCGCAGGGGTGCCGGTTGGATCCCAACTTTCAAACTTGCCCGCCACATCTTTCAGCGCATCAAGCCCCATCCCCTGCGGGTTGGTGGCCTTTTTCAAATCCGCAGCCACATCCTTTATGCCAGTATCATCCGCCGCATCATTCATTGCCCTCGTGAAGTCTCGGCCAAGAGATTTTGCCTTAGCCATAAAGCGCCCCAAGGTGCGGAACATACCCGGCAGGTCACGCGGACCAACCACGATCAGCGCTACAATGCCAATGAGCAAAAGCTCGGTCATGCCGATGTCGAACATGGGCGAACCCCTTTACCGAAAGGCCTAGACCTTTTCTTTATCGCTTTCGCCGTCCGGGGTCACATCCTTGGCGGCTTCGGCAGCACTTTCGGCAACCTGTTCCTCAATCTCTTTGCCACCCTCTGAGACGCCTTTTTTGAATGAGGTGATGCCTTTGCCGACTTCGCCCATCAGTGACGAGATTTTGCCACGGCCAAACAAGACAAGCACGACAACAGCGATCAGAAGAAGGCCCGGAAGTCCAATATTTTGAAGCATTAAGTCTCTCCCATATCAGGCAGGCCAGCGCCCACCCATCTTTTACCGTCATGTGTATGTATTGCCTTAGGGCGCAAGTTCAAAGCCCCAAATCTCGCTTTAAGGCCCAGAGCCGGAAATTTTAGTCGTGGCCCCCGGTTTTCATAGCCCGCCGGAGCCTATCACATTATTGTTTCAGGTCGATAATTGCGGGAAAACAAAACACCGGTCCCTGCGGATAGCTATCCAGAGCGCCATGCCCGGTTTGGGCAGGAATACCGCCGGAACAATAGCTTTCAAAATTGAGCCGTCCGAATCCATGCAAAATTCAACCAGGCTTTCTTTGCCTATGAAGCGGGCACGCTTGACAATTCCGCGCGCCCAGACTCCGTGACCGGGAGATGGTTGTGGCCCTTTACCGCCCCGGTCAAAGTCAATGCTCATATGCTGGGGGCGGATGACAATCGCCACCTCACCGCCATCTATCTGGCCTGGGGTCAGGAACTGCCCGAAAGCGGTTTGGCTCAATGCCCCGTCAGAGCGGGCCCGAATTACGTTCACATCCGAGAAAAACGCCGCCGCCTGCTCATCAATCGGGGCATTGTAAATATTGTAGGGTGCGCCCAACTGCACAATTTTACCATCCCGCATCAGGGCAATTTCATCGGCCATGCGCATGGCTTCTTCAGGCTCGTGTGTCACCAGAAGCACCGCCGTACCCTCCTCCTTGAGAAGCGCCAGCGTCTGGTCACGGATGTCATCGCGCAGGCGGTTGTCCAGCCCGGAAAATGGCTCATCCATCAGCATGACTTTGGGCCGTGGTGCCAGAGCGCGCGCCAGCGCCACGCGCTGTTGTTCACCACCCGAAAGCTCATGGGGATACGCATTCGTGAACCGAGCCATCCCAACCTTTTCCAGAAGCTCCTGAACCCGCAGGCGTTTTTGTGTGCGTGTCCCGGACAGGCCAAAACTGACATTGTCGGCAACGCAAAGATGTGGAAACAGGGCAAAATCCTGAAACATCAGGCCAACCGAACGCCGCTCCGGTGGCATGTGGCTGTGCGCGTCACAAATAATTTTGCCGTCTATATATACTTCGCCGGCATCCTGCACATCGACACCGGCAATAATACGCAAGGTTGTTGACTTGCCGCAGCCCGAGGGACCAAGCAGGCAGGTTACATGCCCGGCAACAATTGTCAGCGAGACATCATCCACCACCGGGCGGCCACCAAAGCTGCGCCTGAGATTGCGAACCTCAAGCCGGGGTGGCAAGACTTCCACGCCTTTTGCCTCGGCTAGCTTTGTCGCCTCTGCTGCTTGTGCCGTCCTTACACCCATGCGCCCCATAACTCCGCATATCCGATGAAAAGCATCGGACTTCGGCAGCGAATATCAGCCATGCCAAGCTATCACAAGCCCGCAGCCCGATACCATGCAACAATTGCAGCCCGCTCCTCAGGCGACATAGAGGTCAGGTTGGCCGGTGGCATGGCGTTTGTCAGCCCGGCTTGCAGATAAATTGCCTGCGCCTGGCGGGCAATATCGGCAGGATTATCCAGGAAAACACCCTTGGCCGCATGGCCCAACCCATCCCAGTAAACTTCAGCACCATGGCACATGGAGCAGCGGCCCATAATGATCTCCTGCACTTCATCAAAGCCTGTGGCCTCGGCAAAACGCTGCGCCACCGGGCCAAGGGTGGCCTCGCCATCACCGCGATTGTGAAACATCGGCGCGCTTGAAAGCCACATGATAAGCCCGAACAGGGCTACCGTAATGGCCCAGGTCCAGTTTGGCGTGCCCTTGCGCGCGTGTTTGGTGTTGAAATAATGCCGGATAGACACCCCCATCAGGAACACCAGTGCCGCAATAAGCCAGTTCATTTCCGAGGCAAATGCCAGCGGGTAATGATTTGAAAGCATTAGAAAAATAACGGGCAAAGTCAGATAATTGTTGTGGGTCGAGCGCTGCTTGGCGATGCGCCCGTATTTCGCATCCGGCATGCGCCCTGCCTTTAGGTCGGCAACCACAATTTTCTGGTTCGGAATGATGGTAATGAAGACATTTCCCGTCATGATCGTAGCGGTGAAAGCCCCCAGATGCAGCAAGGCGGCGCGGCCGGTGAACACTTGCGTATAGCCCCAAGCCATTGCCACCAAAACAAAAAACAAAAGCACCATCAGGCGCGTGTTATTTTCGCCAAAGCGGCTTTTGCAGATCAGATCATAGGCCAGCCAGCCAAATAGCAGCGAGCCCAGCGAAATCAGCACCCCCTGCCAAACCGCAATATCCAGCACGTTCGCATCAACAAGATAAAGCTCACCGCCGAGATAATAGACCAGAATAAGCAAGGCAAACCCGCTGATCCAAGTCATGTAGCTTTCCCATTTGAACCAGATCAGATCCTCAGGCATTCGGGCCGGTGCCACCATGTATTTCTGGATGTGGTAAAAACCACCGCCATGCACCTGCCATTCTTCGCCACTAACCCCTTTACGGCGGTCAGTTGATGGCCGCAGCCCCAGATCAAGGGCGATAAAATAGAAGGATGATCCAATCCAGGCAATGGCAGTGACCACATGCAACCAACGCACGGCAAATTCCAGCCAGTCCAGAAAAAATGTAAAATCAATCATTAAGCGTCCTCACCTGCGGCCAAGTCTCAAAATCTTATATCCTTATATCCATTCAATTCGGCACAACTTTCAAGAAAAAACAAATGTCCCTTTCCCTGAAAAGAAAAATAATGCGGTGAGAAGCGCTGGCGATCTGGCCGCAAAGGGGTGCCCCTTGCCCATGAACAGGGGCTGGTTTAGGCTTAACTTTAATTTGATCAAATTCAGGTGATTCATGAAAATCGGCATTCTACAAACTGGCCACGCTGTTGATATAATCCGTGAAGAACTCGGCGAATACGCTGATATATTTGAAAGCCTGCTTGGCGGTCATGGTTTTGACTTCTGCCGCTACAATGTGGTTGATGGGGTTTTTCCTGACAATATTTCCGTTGCAGATGGCTGGCTTATCACCGGCTCACGCCATAGCACCTATGATGCCCTTGAGTGGATTGCCGGGCTGGAAGGCTTTATCCGCGATATCCGCGATGATGGCAGGCCGCTGATTGGTGTTTGCTTTGGCCATCAACTCATTGCGCAGGCGCTGGGTGGCAAAGTAGAGAAATTTCACGGCGGCTGGGCGGTTGGCCCGCAGGAATATGACTTTGGGTCCGGCCAGAAAATAGTGCTGAATGCCTGGCATCAGGATCAGGTAACACAACTTCCAGAGAACGCGAAGGTTGTTGCCAGTAATTCATTTTGTAAAAATGCCGCCTTTTTTATTGGCAACAATATCATGAGTATACAGCCTCATCCGGAATTTTCTGCGCGCATGATGGAGCTCCTGATAACCCATCGTGGTAAGGGTGTTGTGCCTGACAATCTGCTGGCCGAAGCCACCGGTCGGCTGAAAGATGAGACCCATGAAAAAGCCTATGCGGACCAGATGGCAGGGTTTTTCAAAAAGGCGGGAAAGCAGGGCTAGCTAAAGCCTGCCTGAATTGCGGCTTCCCCAAGCCGGACTTTAACTCCCTCTGGCTCTGTCGTAAAAACGCCGCTGCAGCAAAAAAAACTCGCCATGTTGTTTGAGGTCTGGTACGTTATTTCTGAAATGTCTTTTCAGGTTTTCCGAAAAGACAGCCCAGAAGAACCGGAAATTGCAATGCGCCGACCCCCTGATGTTACCACGTCTGAGCCGATTCCCGATGCCGCCCGCATTGAGATTGACCGGCTTTTGCAATCAGGTGACCTGTTTCGATATACCGCCGATGAAAACGCCCCTGTAGCCTTACTTGAGGCCGAGTTTGCCGCCCTGATGGGAGCAAAATACGCGCTGGCCGTGGCCTCTTGCTCGGCGGCTTTGTTCTTGTCACTGAAAGCTTTGGGCTTACCACGTGACGCGCGCGTTCTGGTCCCGGCCTTCACCTTTGCCGCAGTGCCCTCGGCGGTGTTACATGCAGAATGCGTGCCGGTATTGGTTGAGGTAGGCAGCAATTACCGCATTGATATGGATGACTTTTCAGCAAAACTTGATGGCAGCATCAAGGCCATAATCATCAGCCACATGCGCGGCCACACCTCGGATATGGATGCAATCATGGCGCTGGCCAAAGCCCGCAATGTGCCGGTGATTGAAGATGCGGCCCACTCTCTGGGTACGCTCTGGCACGGGCGAAAAATTGGTACGATTGGCGCGGTTGGCGCGTTTTCCTTCCAATCCTACAAGATGCTGAACGCCGGCGAGGGCGGTATTCTGATCACCGATGACGCCGATATTGCAGCGCGTGCCATCATCATGTCTGGCGCTTACGAACATAACTGGAAAAAGCATGCGGTGCTGACCGATGCTCTTGCCGGGGCTTTCGCCCGCTGGCAAAATAAACTCCCGCTTTATAACACCCGTATGTCAAACCTGTCTGCCGCCGTAATCCGCCCGCAATTAGGCG
>CAYNXK010000012.1:0-1108 GCA_964401125.1 uncultured Aliiroseovarius sp. | reverse complement strand
GAGCGCCGGGTCCGCGATGGATTGCGAAATTATAACTACGTGGCCGACCGGCTGCAAACCTCTCCTTGGATCAAGGTGCCCGGCTCGCTTGCGCCGGAACTTCGCGCACCTGATTCGATCCAGTTCAACCTGCTTGGCATGTGCGATGATGAGGTGCGTAACTTCATACAAGCAGCCCGGGCGCGCGGGGTTAATGTGCAGGTATTCGGGCTTCATGAAGATAATGCCCGGGCCTTCTGGAACTGGCAGTTTTTACCAGACCCTGGCCCCCTGCCCAAAACCCGTGCCATGCTGATGCGTGCTTGCGATACCCGCCTGCCCGCCCATCTTGGCCCGGCTGATCTTGAGTTTATCGCCACAGCCATTGTGCGGGCAGCCGAAGATATAAAAGGCGGAGAACTGGCCTACGGCACCTGAATTATAACAGCTTCAGGTGGTCTGCCAGCCATGGCTGGTCCGCATGGCATGGCTCTATTATATGCTTTGTAAGCAGGGTCTTGGCCATGTTTGCAACATCCTTGGGCAAGCCCCCGAGAGCATCGCGCCTGGTGGTGAGTGAAATATGCCGTGTCAGGGGCTGAAAGGGCAGCGGAATCAGCTCGGCGGCAGCACAAAACCTGTGTGCGCGCATATATCCCAGCGGAGTCAGGATGGTCCAGCCGGCCCCTTTGGCAACCATGGCCATGATCGTGTGGTAATTTCCCAGCTCAAAGCGATGCTCTAGCCGCAGGTTTTGCCGCTCCAGATGGCTGGCAATCTGACGGCCCATATGGTGGCGGGCGGTATATTGGATAAGCGGTATGCTGCGTAATTGCTCTAAAATATCGTCTTTTGAGTTCAAAAGGCCGCGCGGCACGGCGGCAACAAAAGGCTCCTCCATCAGAGGATGAACCTCCATCCAAGTGGCCTCAGCCCCAATATCCGCAGCAATTATCATATCTAAAGCGCGTGCTTCGAGTTGGTCAATCAAGCGGTGCGAGGCGCCGGTTTCCAATAAAAACTGGGTAGAATCCAGCGTTTCAGCCATTTGCATCAGCAAGCCCGGCGTCATGTCAGCGTCAAAATCCTCGATCACGCCAAGGCGAAACCTTGTCAGGCGGGCAAGATC
>CAYNXK010000011.1:23846-25450 GCA_964401125.1 uncultured Aliiroseovarius sp. | reverse complement strand
TCATTTCCATGTGCGTCTTGCCTGTCCGCGTGGGGCGCGTGATTGTGTAGATCAGGCACCACCTCCGGCAGGTGATGGCTGTGCAGGCGCCCAAAAGTGGGTTGATGACATCCTGAACCCACCGCCGCCCGACCCCAATGCCCCGCCCCGTCCGCCGCGCCTTGAACTTACTCTTGCGGACCTTCCAGGCCAATGCTCCGGCGTTATTTCCTCGCAGTAACCTGTCTTATCGCCCTGTCAGGCACAGACTTGAATGCCGGGTCAGATGCGCCTGCCACGCTGGTCTCGCGCTTTGTCTGGGAGGCGGAGGGCGTGTATTTTGGCGGCTTTTCTGCCTTGGAGTTAGAGGCTGACGGGCGCTTTTTTGTGGCCTTGTCGGACCGGGGGCGGATCACCTCCGGGCAGATCAGGCGCGCAGCAGACGGACGCATTACCGGCATTGAAGCGGCCCCTCTTCAGCACCTGAAAAATACCAGTGACCGCCCGCTGGCAGGCCTTCTGGCTGATAGCGAAGGGCTGGCATTGGCCCTTGATGGCAGTCTATTTCTGAGCTTTGAGGGCACTCACCGGGTCTGGCATTATGCCAGCATGGATGTGGTGCCTAAAGCCCTGCCAGAACATGCTGATTTCAAAACTATGATCCCCAATGGCTCGCTTGAAGCGTTGGCCATTGCCCCGGATGGTGTGCTCTACACCTTGCCGGAGCGCTCGGGCCACCTTACAAGGCCATTCCCGGTTTACCGCTTTCAGAATGGCATCTGGCAGCAGCCCTTTTCCCTGCCACGGCATGATGGATTTTTGCCGGTCGGGGCTGATTTTGACGATGAGGGGCGTCTTTACCTGCTGGAACGTCAATGGGTCGGCATTCGCGGCTTTACCAGCCGGGTACGGCGGTTCACTTTAACAGAGCCTGGGCTTTCCGCCCCCGAGACCCTGTTTGAAAGCCGCCCCGGCCAATATGACAACCTTGAAGGCCTTGCCGTCTGGCGTGCGCCGAACGGGCATATACGCCTGACCATGATATCGGATGATAATTTCAACTTCTTTCAGGTCACCGAGATTATTGAATATGAAGTGAAGGAATGACTTGATCCCGTCAAGGCAAGCCTGTAGAGACCGCGCGTTCCCTAATTGGGGGGCCAAGTATCCGCCACCTTGATAAAACGGAAAACATCATGACCCGACTTCTTCCCGGCATTATTGCCATGGCCACCATTGTGTTGGCCTCGAATATTCTCGTGCAGTTTTTGTTTGGCCAATGGCTGACATGGGGGGCCTTCACCTACCCGCTGGCCTTTCTGGTCACCGATGTGATGAACCGGGTTTACGGCCCGGCGGCGGCCCGCAAAGTAGTGCTGGCAGGCTTTGTTTTCGGGGTTGCGGCCTCGTTTATTGGCACGCAGATTGTGGGCGAATACGGCCCGCTGGTAACCTTGCGCATCGCCATGGGCTCAGGTCTTGCCTTTCTCACCGCGCAATTGCTGGACGTGGCCATCTTCACCCGCCTGCGCGACGGTAATTGGTGGCGGGCACCGCTGGTATCAACGCTGGTCGGCTCATCGGTGGACACAGCGCTGTTTTTCTCCATCGCCTTCTCGGCCTCG
>CAYNXK010000011.1:8369-23823 GCA_964401125.1 uncultured Aliiroseovarius sp. | reverse complement strand
ATTTTTGGAACCGGCAAATGATGTTAGTTGGGCCGGCGAAATTTTGCCGTTGCTGGGCATCGGGCCGGAAGTGCCGCTTTGGGTGTCCCTGGCGCTGGCAGATTGGATGGTCAAGCTGACACTGGCATTGCTGGCACTGCTGCCGTTCCGCCTGATCGTTACCCGACTGTTACCAGATCATGCGTAAAATACTTTGACAAACACCACATATGTGCCACGCTCTCCTTGTTGAAACTTTGGAAAAGGAGGTGTCCATGTTTAGAGATATTATGGAGCGAGGTGCCGGGACAGCATAGGTTGCGCCTGAACCGGAGCAATCTCCGGCAGGGGAGCAGGCTAAACTGACTCGCAGTCTAACCGGCCCCACCTCTAAAGCTCTCGAAGGGTCGCCCAATGCCGGCGGCCCTTTTTATGCGGTGTGTGTGCCATGTGGGAGGGAGGGAGATTCTGGACCGGATTATTTTATGGGGCTGAAACTCTTTCCACAGCACGGCATTACCGGTTTCAACCAACGGACATTTCTTCGCCTTCAAGCCAGTCGCATTTTATAAAGGTGACTATTAGGGGCTTTAATGCCGGTGCAAAGCTCGGCTCATTTGCTCCACAAGGCTGCGAAACATGTCGCCGTTCGGGCCAAGGGCAGCAATAAGTTCATCGTCATAGGCCTTGGCTATTGGCGTCAGCGCCTCCATCATCTGCCAGCCTTTTGGGGTCAGTGAAAGCTCGACCAAGCGCCGGTCTTTGGCCGAGGTTTTTTTATGCACATACCCGGCAGCCTCCAGCCGTGAGGCAGCACGGCTGACTTTGGGCTTGTCCATATTGACCCGCTGGCAAACCTCCCGCACGCTTACCACACGTTCCTGCGACAGGTGGGCAACCACACGCCATTCAGCCACCGAAATACCGTAAGCATCGCGGTAATGGCGGGCAAAACCCTCGGAGATACGCGCTGATAAAACCGCCAGCCGGTAAGGCAAAAAACTATCAAGTTCAAAGCTGGTCATATACAGGGCCGCCTTTTGATTTGGGCACCGTCTTGGTTCGGGCATCCCTAAAAAAGCCACTTTTCGCGCCCCTTGGCAAGGTGAACCCCTTACGAGAGCCTAAAATACCGGATCATGATAAGCACGGGCGCAAACCGAGCAGCAGGTTATGCCGGCTCAGCGCGCCCATGCTTAGGCTTTATGCCTTAAGCCGCCGAGCGGTGCCGTTGCCGGCGTTTTTTACGTGCCATGGTCTTGCCCGAAGGTTGTGAGGGTTTTGCCGCCTCATTTGCAGGTTTTGGCCCGCGCTTTGGCCCATGTTTCCGAGCGCCACCGCCACCGCCACCACCGCTACCACGCTTACCACCCCGGTTGCCTCTGGGGGCGGGTTTTGCCTCTTCCGGGCGTACTCCGCCAATAACCGGAATGGACATATTCATCAGTTTTTCAATCTGCTTCAGTAGCTCTATCTCGACTCCGGCCACAAAGGAAATCGCATCGCCATCAGCCCCGGCCCGCGCGGTGCGGCCGATCCGGTGCACATAATTTTCCGGCACTTCCGGCAAGTCAAAATTGTAAACATGGCTGACACCGGGAATATCAATGCCGCGCGCCGCCACATCAGTGGCGACCAGAACCCGCGCCTCGCCAGACTTGAAGGCCCGCAATGCACGTTCACGCTGGCCCTGGCTTTTGTTGCCATGGATCGACACCGCGTTGAAGCCGGCGGCAACCAGATCGTTCATCAGTTTTTCTGAACCGTGTTTGGTGCGCCCGAAAACCAGCGCCAGCCCGTCGGGCTCGGCCGCCAGACGTTCTTTCAGGATGCGGATCTTGTCATTTTTGTCGCGCGCCCAGTGGATGCCCTGCGTAATCTTGTCGGCGGCCTTGCCGGGAGTCGAGACCTGAATGCGTACCGGGTTGGTCAGGTAAGCGCTGCTCAGTTCGGCCATCAGCTTTGGCATGGTGGCTGAAAACAGCATGGTGTGGCGCGGCGTGCCCAGCTTTGGCGCGATTTGGCGCAGCGCATGGATGAATCCCATGTCAAGCATCTGGTCGGCCTCGTCCAGCACCAGAAACCCGGCCTTGTCGAGAAACACTGCCCGCCTGTCCATCAGATCGATCAGACGGCCCGGCGTGGCCACCAGAATATCACTGCCACGCGCCAGCCGCTCGATCTGTTTCTTGATCGAGACCCCGCCGACCACGATGTTTACCTTCAGCGGTGTGCCACGCACATATTGGCGCAGGCTTTCGGCAATCTGGTTCACCAATTCACGGGTCGGGGCCATGATCAGCGATTTCACCGATTTTGGCGCCGGCTTGCCTTCCTGACTTATCAAATGGTGAATGAGCGGCAGGCCAAAAGCGGCGGTTTTGCCGGTGCCGGTCTGGGCCAAGCCCATTATGTCGCGGCCCTCAAGCACCAGTGGAATGGCCTTGATTTGAATCGGGGTCGGGGTTTTATACCCGGCAGCCTCGATCGAGCGCAGGATGGAGGGCGCAAGGCCCAAATCTTCAAATGTCATATCTTTATCGGTAGTCATATCAATCTTTCATATATTGCAGCACGCTTTGCGCACGGCACATGGCGGGGCCGAAGGCGCATTTGCGCCCCGGCTTGCGGATTCCAGCCTTTGCTCGCAGCGGGCCTCATGCCACGCCACCGATCCGGCCGTGTTGCCCCGCGTGAATTGGGAAACTTGTGTGGAGCGCCTAGGCACCCTCTGCTTATCCCGCCTGTTCATTAATCGCGCATTCGCGCCCGGCTGCTCACGCGGCAGCGGGTCGGGATGCGCCCCTATTTCAGGCTGCGGCGATTATGTCAAGAATATTCCCTTCCTATGTCAGGCCCGGTGAGCTATCAGGCCTAAATCGTACGAGACAGGTTTTCAAAGCAGATTTGAAGGAGGCCATCATGGGCTATAAGGTTGTCGTTGTTGGTGCCACAGGCAATGTGGGCCGCGAAATTCTGAACATTCTGGCCGAGCGCCAGTTTCCAATTGTTGAGATCGCCGCGCTGGCCAGCCGCCGCTCATTGGGCAGCGAAGTTAGCTTTGGCGAGCGCACCTTGAAGGCCCGCGACCTTGATAGTTTTGATTTCTCGGGCTGGGACATGGCATTTTTCGCCATCGGCTCGGAGGCCACCAAGAAATACGCACCACTTGCCGCCAAAGCGGGCTGCGTGGTGATCGATAATTCGTCGCTCTACCGTTATGACCCGCAGGTGCCGCTGATTGTGCCCGAAGTGAACCCCGAGACCATTCACAACTATGCCAACAAGAACATTATCGCCAACCCAAACTGCTCGACTGCGCAGATGGTGGTGGCGCTGAAGCCGCTGCATGTGCGGGCGCGTATCAAGCGCGTGGTGGTGGCAACCTACCAGTCGGTTTCAGGGGCTGGCAAAGCCGGAATGGATGAGCTGTGGGACCAGACCAAGGCCATCTACAACCCGGTTATCGAGAAACCTGCGGCCACATTTTCCAAGCAAATCGCGTTTAATGTGATCCCGCATATCGACGTGTTCATGGATTCAGGCGACACCAAAGAAGAATGGAAGATGGTGGCCGAGACCAAAAAGATCCTGGACACCTCGATCAAGGTCACTGCCACTTGCGTGCGGGTGCCGGTTTTTGTGGGCCATTCTGAGGCGATAAATATCGAGTTCGAAGATTTCCTTGACGAAGATGAAGCCCGCGATATCCTGCGTCAGGCACCGGGCATTTTGGTGGTCGATAAGCGTGAGGATGGCGGCTATGTCACCCCGGTGGAATGCGTCGGCGACTTTGCCACCTTTGTGAGCCGCATCCGCCAGGACGTGACCGTGGAAAACGGCCTGAACCTGTGGGTGGTCTCGGACAATTTGCGCAAAGGCGCGGCGCTCAATGCCGTACAAATCGGTGAGTTGCTGGGGCGTGAGGCGCTGAAAAAGGGCTGAGGCTGAGTCAGAACCAGAACCAGCACGCGTTATTTGGAGATATAGCCTGACGGCTTAATTTGATTCTATTGTCAGGCTATAAGTCTTTTATTTTAGCGCATGCTACGCAAGTTTTGAGCCCAAAATTTACTTCCGTACGCTGTATGGGCATCCAAATCTCGGGGCCGGGGTTGCGCAAATCATCCTGACCACCATTGCCGGCGCGGTAAACAATCCCGCTCCGGCGCATCTGACAGGCCCGCCCTCGAAACGCCGGCAAGCTTCATATGCTGGCCCAAAAAGCCCGTGTCAGGTGAAAAAACACCGGGGCGGCAAACACCACCCCGTCAAGCCGGTCAATAAAGCCGCCTTGCCCTGCCACCAGTTGGCCCCAGTCGCGCACGCCCTTATCGCGTTTGATGGCCGACATGACCAGCGCGCCAAACAGCCCGGTGGCGGTGATGGCCACGCCCAGTAGCATAGCAATCAGCGGGGTGAATGGCGTCATCCACCACATGCCCGCTGCCAGCAGCCCACCCGAGGCGATGGCCCCGGCAAAGCCTTCCCAAGTGCGGGTGGCCGACAATTTCGGGGCTACCGGGGTGCGGCCCCAGAAGTGGCTCCAGACATATTGCAACACATCGGTGATTTGGACGATGATGATCAGAAAGGCGATCAGGAGGATATTTTTGCCTTCAAAACCGGGAATATCAAGGCTTAGCAGCGCCGGGATATGGCTGACGGCAAAGACGCAGATCATCAAGGCCCACTGGCTTTCGCTAACCCGGTGCAAAAAGCGCTCCGGGCCGCCGCGCAGTACCGAAAGCACCGGTAGGTAGAGGAAGGCATAGACCGGGATCAGCACCGAGTAGACGCGATACCAATCCATGTAGACCATGAAATATTGCAGCGGCAGGATCAGGAAAAATGCCGCCATCAAGGCCCAGTGATCGGCCCGGGATTTGGCGGTGAGGGTGAGAAATTCGCGCAAGGCAGCAAATGAGATGAAGGCGAACAGGATAACCACGCCGCCGCGCCCTCCCAGCATGGCCAGCGCCAGCAATGCGGCGATTGCCCACCATGCCCCGACGCGGGCCGCAAGGTTTTCCACCATGGCGTGGGAGCCGTCCGGGCTGAGCCGGGTGCGCAAGAGTGCTGCCACGGCCCAGGCCAGCACCAGTATCAGAAAGACACCGTTCAAAAGCAGGTTGAATTCAGGGCCGCCATTCATGCGCTCTCTCCTTCAGGCGGGGCCATAGCCAGCAGGGCTTCATGGGCACGGGCGAGGAAAGCGATTTTGCCCTCGCCGCGCGCCCGGTGCAGCGGTTTACCAAAACTAACCGAGCAAATCAGCGGCAGCGGCACCACCTCGCCCTTGGGCATCACGTGGTTGAGGTTTTCAATCCAGACCGGCACAAGGTCCACTTCCGGCTTGGCGCGGGCAAGGTGGTACAGCCCGGTTTTGAACGGCAGCAACCGGTCTGGCCCCATATTGCGCTTGCCCTCGGGGAATATGATCAGGGACGAGCCTTCGCTGAGCGCCTCGGCCATCACCTCAACCGGGTCCGCAGGCCGGGTTTCGGGGTTGCGATCAATCAGCACCGCCTTGAACACATCACGCCCGGCAAAAGCACGCAGCTTTGATTTCAGCCAGTAATCTGAGGCGGCAACCGGGCGGGTACGGGCACGCAAGGCGACGGGCAGCACCGTCCAGATCAGCACAAAATCGGCGTTCGAAGTGTGGTTGGCAAAGTAGACGCGCTGGCGCTGGATTGGCTCAATGCCAACCCAATTGACCCGCGCCGCAGTTAGCAGCCTTGTAAAAAGTGCAATGGTGCTGCCGGTAATATGCGCGGCAAATTCCAGCAATCTGGTCTTTGTCCAGTTCAGTATTTTGACAGATTTCACGCGCAACACACCCATTCATATCTTCGGCCTAACTGCCCTTTTAACCATTTGACACCTAAAAGGAAACGCCGCTGTAACCTTACCTGACCCGGACAGGCCTCATTCGCTACAGAACCAACTTACCTTTCTTAAAAACACAAACTATTTGTCCGGGTTTTTCCCGAAATTCGCACGATATTTATCTTGGCGCGAAACCATTTATTGAAACCTCAAGCCTAATATAGCTGAGCGCATGGGGCGTGAATACTGGGTGAAATACGGGGTGAGACACGGGGTGAGACTGTGACTAAAATTAAACATTTGCGACTGGAAGAGCCGGTGGGGCTTGACCGTGACCAGCTTGAAGTGCTGCTCATACAACTTGGGCCGGCGGGGGCAGATCAGGTGGTCAGCCACGCCATGGAGGAGCTGGCAACCCTGCTGGCACGCCTTGAAAGGCAACACCGCGAGGGCGAGCTTGAGGCCGTGGGCGAAAGCGTGAAGGGGCTGGTGGCTATTGCCCGGCAAGTGGGCATGACCACGCTGGCGCGGATAGGGCGCGACGTGCTGACGCTGCTCAATGGTCAGGACAGCGCCGCTTACTGTGCCACGGTGGCCCGGCTGGTACGGGTCGGAGAAAGCTCGCTGGTAGCAGTGTGGGATTTGCAGGGCATAAGCGTCTGAGCCCGCAACCTGATTTGACCACTTGCAGCCGGGAAAAACCTGTCTAATCTGGGCTAAACACCAGAGAGGCTCGCATGACCCATACTTTCGCTGCTACAAACACCCCCTCCCTGCCGCTGCATGTTATTGACAGTGGCGGGTTGGCGGATTTCCTTGAAACCTGCACCAAAGCACAGGCCCGCTGGGTCAAAGCCAACAGCTATAAGCCACGCCTTGGCAAGGTGTTGGTACTGCCGGGTGATGATGGCACCCCGGCGCTGGCGCTGGTGGGGTACGGCACCAAGACGGCGCGAAAACGGCTGCGCTTTGCCTTGTCACGCGCCCGCGCAGCCCTGCCTGCGGGCAACTGGCAACTTGTCAGCGACTTGAAGGGCGACGACCTCAACGAGGCCGCTTTGGGCTGGCTGCTGGCGGGTTACCGTTTTGACCGCTACAAAGCCGCACCGCGCTCCAAGGCCCAATTGGTTGCCCCGGAGGGCATTGACGCCGCCCGACTGGAGGCGATTGCAGCAGGCGAAATTCTGACCCGTGATCTGATTAATATTCCGGCCTCGGATATGGGCCCGGATGAGCTTGAGGCCGCCGCCCGCGCTCTGGCAGATGATTTTGGTGCTGAGTTCAACGTTATCAGGGGGGCTGACCTGCTGGCACAAAACCTGCCGATGATCCATGCGGTTGGCCGAGCCTCGGACAAAGAACCGAGACTGATCGACCTGCACTGGGGCAAGGAAGGCCCGATGCTGACACTGGTTGGCAAGGGTGTGTGCTTTGACACCGGCGGGCTGAACCTGAAGCCCGGCTCCTCCATGGGGTTGATGAAAAAAGACATGGGCGGGGCAGCGGCTGTGCTGGGTCTGGGGCAAATGATCATGGCGCTGGGGCTGAAATTACGCCTCCGCCTGCTGATCCCGGCAGCTGAAAACAGCGTGTCTGCCAATGCCATGCGGCCCGGTGATATACTCACCAGCCGCAAGGGGCTAAGCGTTGAGATTAACAACACCGATGCCGAAGGCAGGCTGGTGCTGGCCGACGCACTGGCGCTGGCGGATGAGGAAACACCTGATTTGCTGATCTCGATGGCAACTCTAACGGGGGCGGCACGCGTAGCGGTGGGGCCGGACCTTGCGCCGTTCTATGCAACCCGCAACCGGCTGGCACGCGGCTTTGTCAAGGCTGGCAAAAAGGTACGCGACCCGCTCTGGCAAATGCCGTATTGGGATGCTTATGAGCCAATGATAGAACCGGCCATTGCCGACCTTGATAACGCCCCCAAAGGTGGCTTCGCCGGCTCCATTACTGCTGCTCTTTTTCTGCGCCGGTTTGTGACCAGCACCCGAAATTACGCGCATTTTGACATTTACGGCTGGCAGCCCAGCGCGGCACCAGCCCGGCCCAAAGGCGGTGTTGGTCAGGGCACGCGCGCCATTTTGGAAGCCCTGCCAAAGCTGTTGAAGCTGTGAATGGGGCGCCACCTCCCGGCCCCATGCGCATCAATCGCCCCACCGCGTCCATTCTTGACAAGCCAGGCGGCGCTCGTATCCGTGAGCTGTTGCTGGGAGCAGTTTTTTTTGTGCAGGAAAGCCGCGCGGGCCACAGCTACGGCAAGGCCGCGCACGATGGTTATGCCGGTTGGGTTGCCAACGCGGCCATTGAGCCGCCTGACCCGGTGCCAACCCACTTTGTAGCGGCAATCCGCAGTTACGCCAAGGAAACACCGCAGCTAAAAGACACAGGCCCGGTGACAAACCTGTCTTTTGGCAGCCATATCCGGGTCACCGGTGAAAGTGGTCTCTGGGCCAAAATCATGCTGAATAATGCGGCGCGTTTTGTTCCCACCAGCCACCTGCGCCCCTTGAGGCAAACTTTCAGAGACCCTGCTTTGGTGGCGGAAATGTTCCTTGGCACCCCCTACCTTTGGGGCGGCAACAGCAGTTTTGGCCTTGATTGCTCCGGGCTGGTGCAGGCGGCATTGCTGGCCTGCGGCATTGCCTGCCCCGGCGACAGTGGCCAGCAGGCGGCAGAGCTTGGCAAAGCGCTTGACGATGGTCAGGCCCTCAGGCGCGGCGACTTGCTGTTCTGGCAGGGCCATGTGGCGATTTGTGTAGATTCCAAAGCTCTGATCCATGCCAATGCCCATGATATGGCAGTGGCCCATGAGGGCATTGAGGCGGCAATCAAGCGGATCAAAACGCAGGGGGAAGGGCCGGTAACGGCACGAAAGCGGCTTTAGGCCGCCGGCCTATTTCACCGCCCGAATCAGCTTGCGCTCCAGCAGACGCAGCACTTTCTTCAGGTCCGAGCCGCGTTTCAACATTTGTCCATCCATGCCTACAACCGCATATTGCCCTTGGCGCAGGCGCAGATGTGGGCGCTTTTCAATGCGGTAAAGTGGCTGTTCGGCACTGCGGCGGAAAACTGAAAAAATCGCCACCTCACTGAGAAAGCTCAAACCGTAATCGCGCCATTCTCCGGCTGCCACCATACGGCCATACAGCCCCATGATAATTGTCAGTTCAGAGCGCTGAAAGCTGACCTGGCGTCGCGGAGAATAACGTTTTTGAAATGGCTCGCAGGGCGGCGTTTGCATGTTCATAACCCATGATTGGCCGCAAATGCGTTGTAAATCAATCCCCGGCCGAAGCTTAGCATCAAAACAGAGTTGACCAAGTGGTCGGCTTTAGGCATGCTCTGGTGATGGGCGAAGAAGTGAAATGACCGATCAGGAGCGCGCCGAGCAGGCCGCCGCCGCCATGTGGGCCGCTGATAATGCCAGTCAGGCCTTAGGCATGGTGCTGGAAAGCATTGCGCCGGGGCGCGCGGTTTTCACCATGAAAGTAGCGCAAAATATGCTCAATGGGCACGGGTTCTGCCACGGCGGCTATATCTTCACCTTGGCCGATACAGCCTTTGCCTTTGCCTGCAACAGCTACAACCTAAGCAATGTGGCACAGCATAATTCGATCAGCTATCTCAACCCGGTACAGCCTGACGAGACCCTGCGCGCCGAGGCTTTTGAGGTCAGCCGCGCCGGGCGTTCCGGCATTTATGATGTCTGCGTTACCGGCAAAGACGGCCGCCAGGTGGCGCAGTTTCGCGGCCATTCTCGGCAGGTGCGCGGCACGTTGTTTGAGGAAACCACCAGCACAATGCCAACCACAGAAAGCACGCCATGAAAGACCTGACCCCGCGCCGCGAAGACCTTGACCCGATCGAAATCGCCTCACGTGATGAAATCACCGCCCTGCAATTGCAACGCCTGAAATGGTCGCTGCGCCACGCCTATGACAACGTGCCATTCTACCGAGCCAGCTTTGATGCCGCCGGAATACACCCGGATGATTTGCACAGCCTTTCCGACCTTGCGCGCTTTCCTTTTACCCAGAAAAGCGACCTGCGTGACAATTACCCGTTTGGCATGTTTGCGGTGCCGCGTGAGCAAATCTCGCGCATCCATGCCTCATCAGGCACCACCGGCAAACCCACCGTGGTCGGTTATACCAAAAATGATATCGAGGTTTGGGCAAGCGTGGTTGCCCGCTCCCTGCGTGCCAGCGGCACCCGGCCCGGTGACGTGGTGCATATCGCCTATGGCTACGGCTTGTTCACTGGCGGGCTGGGGGCGCATTACGGGGCTGAAAAGCTGGGCTGCTCGGTCGTGCCGATCTCTGGCGGTATGACGCCACGACAGGTGACGCTGATCGAGGATTTCGGGGCTTCTACCATCATGGTCACGCCTTCTTACATGCTGTCAATTCTAGATGAGTACCGGGCGCAGGGGCTGGACCCGCGTGACAGCCCGCTTCAGGTGGGCATTTTCGGGGCCGAGCCCTGGACCAACGCCATGCGCGCCGAAATCGAGACAGCTTTTGATATGCATGCCGTCGATATTTTTGGCCTTTCCGAGGTGATGGGGCCGGGGGTGGCCAATGAATGCGTTGAAACCAAAGACGGTCTGCATATCTGGGAAGACCATTTTTACCCCGAAATCATCAACCCCGAAACCGGCGAGCTGGTGGCCCCGGGCGAGATGGGCGAGCTGGTTTTCACGACCCTTACAAAGGAAGGCTTTCCGGTCATCCGCTACCGCACCCGCGACCTGACCCGCCTGTTGCCCGGCACAGCACGTAGCATGCGGCGAATGGAAAAAATCACCGGGCGCTCGGATGACATGATCATCCTGCGCGGCGTCAACGTGTTTCCGACCCAGATTGAAGAACAGCTGATGCAGGTCAAAGGGCTGGCGCCGCATTTCCAGATCCAGCTTGACCGGAAAGGGCGGATGGATGTGATGACCGTGTTGGTGGAAGCCACCAAGGCGGCGGCCGACAGCGCGGCCCGCGAAGCCTCAGCGCACAAGCTGGCACGTAACATCAAGCAGATCGTCGGGGTTTCAGTGCATATTTCCGTGGCTGATCCAGGCGGCGTGGCCCGCAGCCAGGGTAAGGCGGTGCGCCTGATTGATAAGCGCCCGAAAGGCGACCTCTGATGCCTCGAGGTATTGCCCGAGACCACGCGGAAAAACGTGCGGCCATTCGTAAAGGAGCCGCTGCATATTTCGCCTCGCAGGGCTTTGACCGGGCTTCCATGACAGGTGCTGCACAGCATTGCGGTATCTCCAAGGCATTGATTTACCACTATTATGACAGCAAGGAAGCTTTGCTATTTGATATTCTCAAGGCGCATCTGACGGCTCTTGTGACTTCGGTAGAAACCACACTGGAATCCGCCGGTTTGCGTGGGCTGGTCCGGGCAATTTTGCTGGCCTATCGCGGTGCAGATGCCGAACATAAGCTGCAACTTGATGCTCTTGGCGTGCTTGACCCCACCCTGCAAGAGCCGTTGATTGAGGCGCAGCGCTGGTTGGTCAGGCGTATGAGTGCGGCACTGGCAGCCGAGGCCCCGGAAAAACTGGCCGACCTGGACCGGCTCAGGGCTGTTACCATGGCAGTTTTCGGCATGCTGAACTGGTATTATATGTGGAACAAGCCGGGCAAGGGCATGAGCCGCGAGGAATATGCCGACATGATCACCGACATGATTATCGGCGGCCTGCCGGCGCTCTGAAGCCCCGCCAACGAAAGCCCTGCCCTTTGCAACACCGCGCCACCGGGACACCGGGCCAGACGTTCCGAACACAGAAGACAATGCGCAAGAGTGCTGGCAGTATGATGCGAATTTCAAACCCACACCCTTCGGCACCTCTGGCAGTCAAGCGCTTGTCCCAACATGCCAAACCGGGGGGAATTGTGGGTAAGTCGGTAATATTTATTGCTCAGGCAGCAGCGATAAGCCCCATGTTCTCAAGCTTCAGTATCACCTGATGAGCGCAGTTATCCACCTCGACATTCTCGGTTTCAACCCTGAGTTCTGGGGTTTCCGGAACATCATAAGGGTCTGATATTCCCGTAAACTCCTTGATTTTTCCAGCCCGAGCCAGCTTGTATAGCCCTTTGCGGTCGCGGCGCTCGCATTCCTCGATAGAGGTTGCCACATGGACCTCGACAAAAGCGCCAAACTGCTGGATATCCTCGCGCACCGCACGGCGTGTGGTGGCATAGGGGGCGATGGGCGCACAAATGGCGATGCCGCCGTTTTTGGTGATCTCGGAGGCAACATAGCCGATGCGGCGGATGTTCAGGTCGCGGTGTTCCTTGGAAAAGCCCAGCTCACTGGAAAGCTGTTTGCGCACAATATCACCGTCCAGCAGGGTCACGGGTCGGCCGCCCATCTCCATCAGCTTGACCATCAGCGCGTTGGCAATGGTGGATTTGCCAGAACCGGAAAAGCCGGTGAAAAACACAGTGAAGCCCTGTTTATGGCGTGGCGGGCGGGTGCGACGCAGCTCGGACACAACTTCTGGGAAGCTGAACCATTCGGGAATATCCAGCCCTTCAGACAGGCGGCGGCGCAGTTCGGTGCCCGAGATATTCAGCACGGTTGCACCCTTTTCCACCTCGTCGACAGGCTCGTACTGGGCTTTTTCCTGCACATAGACCATGTGCTTGAACGGCAGCATTTCAAGGCCAATTTCAGCCTCATGCTGCCTGAACAACTCCTGCGCGTCATAAGCTCCGTAAAAAGGCTCGCCCTTTGAGTTGTTGCCCGGCCCAGCATGGTCACGCCCCACAATAAAGTGGGTGCAGCCGTGGTTGGCGCGAATGAGGCCATGCCAGACAGCCTCACGCGGCCCAGCCATGCGCATTGCCAGATTGAGCAGGCTCATGCTTGTGGTGGCTGAGGGATATTGATCCAGCACCGCCTCATAGCAACGCACCCGGGTGAAATGGTCAATATCACCGGGTTTGGTCATGCCTACTACCGGATGAAGAAGCAGGTTGGCCTGTGCTTCGCGGGCAGCGCGGAAGGTCAGCTCCTGATGCGCCCGGTGCAAAGGGTTGCGGGTTTGAAACGCTACTACCTTACGCCAACCCAGCTTGCGAAAGAAGGCGCGCAGCTCGTTCGGTGTGTCGCGACGGGCGCGAAAATCATAATGCACTGGCTGCTGAATGCCCACCACAGGGCCGCCAAGGTAAACCTTGCCAGCTTGGTTGTGCAGGTAATTTACCGCCGGGTGTGCGGCGTCATCGGCCCCAAAAACCTGCACCGCCTCATGGGCCTTATCAGGCGTCCAGCGGTCGGTGACTGTCATGGTGCCAAGGATCACGCCCTCTTGGTCACGCAGGGCAATATCCTGATTAAGCTCAAGCGAGGCGGCAAATTCTTCGCTTACATCAAGCGTGATCGGCATTGGCCAAAGCGCACCATCAGTGAGGCGCATATTGTCAACAACGCTGTTATAATCTGCCTCGCTCAGGAAGCCCTTTAGCGGGTTGAAACCACCGTTCATCAACAGCTCAAGGTCACAAATCTGACGTGGGGTCAGGTCATGGCTGATCAGATCGGCGGCCTCAAGCTTCAGCTTCTGGGCGCTGTCATAGGAGACGTACAATTCAGGAATCGGGGCGAGGTTGGGCAACATCATTTTAATCGGGCCTTTTTTGACTGCTCTGGTGATATTATACTGTCAACCAGCGCGCGTCTAACCCCTGAATGTGGCGAAATTTCAGCGCGCCGGGCAAAAACCGACTTTTCTACGCCTGTTCAGCCAGAAACTTCTCAGCTTCAAGGGCCGCCATACAGCCCATGCCCGCCGACGTCACCGCCTGCCGGAAAATATGGTCCGTCAGGTCACCGGCAGCAAACACACCGGGGATCGAGGTGGCGGTGCTGTCCGGGGCTGTTACTACATAGCCGCCCATATGGGTCTCCAACGCGTCACGCACCAGCTCGCTGGCCGGGGCATGGCCGATGGCGATGAACACGCCCTTAACCGGAATTTCGCTAATCTCGCCGGTTTTGACGTGTTTGGTGCGAATACCCGTGACACCCATCGGGTTCTCATCGCCCACGACTTCCTCAAGCACATTATCCCAAAGCGGGGTGATCTTGGGGTTTTTCATCAGCCGGTCGATCAGGATAGCCTCGGCGCGCAACTCATCCCGGCGATGCACCAATGTTACCTTCGAGGCGAAATTGGTCAAAAACAATGCTTCCTCCACCGCCGTATTACCGCCGCCAATCACCGCGATTTCCTGACCACGGTAAAAGAAACCATCACAGGTGGCGCAGGCCGAGACGCCGAAGCCCTTGAACTTTTCTTCACTGGGCAGGCCCAGCCAGCGGGCGCGCGCGCCAGTAGCGAGAATCACCGCATCAGCGGTGTAAGTGGCACCGCTATCACCCTTGGCGGTGAAGGGGCGCTTTGAAAGGTCAAGCGAAGTGATAATATCCGAGATGATCTCGCAACCCACGGCTTTGGCATGGGCCTCCATTTTAATCATCAGGTCCGGTCCCTGAATTTCGCTGAAGCCGGGGTAGTTCTCAACATCCGTTGTGGTGGTCAACTGGCCGCCCGGCTCAAGCCCCTGCACAAGGAGTGGCTCAACCATGGCACGGCTGGCATATACCCCGGCAGTGTAGCCTGCCGGGCCGGAACCGATGATCAGAACTTTGGTGTGACGTGTATCAGGCATGGGAAATCCCCTAGAAATTTTAAGTTACACCCGATATAGGTTGCCCTGACGAAGACGAAAACCCCCTGATCCTAGATGTGACATGCTGTACGCTGCTTGTACGCTGCAAGATTTGCTGAAAAAGAAAGTTGCGCAGGCCTGAAATATTATTGCGCATTCCTGCGTGGCAGCGTAAGTTTCAGCCAATTCCCAGCAGGATAAACCTTACCGATGCACAAACTTGATCAGATTGACCGCGTAATATTGGCCGAGTTGCAAGCGGATGGGCGCATGACCAATGTGGAATTGGCCCGCCGCGTTGGTATTTCGGCCCCGCCATGTTTGCGCCGGGTGCGCACTTTGGAAGAAGCGGGCTTGATTCGCGGCTATCATGCGGATGTGAATGCCCGGGCGCTGGGCTTTGAAGTGCAGGTGTTTGCCATGGTCGGGCTGACCTCTCAGGCCGAAGCCGACCTTTCAGCATTCGAGGCCAGATGCCGGGCCTGGCCACTGGTGCGCGAATGTCACATGCTGAATGGCGAGGTTGATTTTATCCTAAAATGCGTTGCTCCTGACCTGTCATCATTTCAGAATTTTCTGACCGAGGAGCTGACGGCGGCGGATAATGTGGCCAGCGTCAAGACCTCTCTGGTGATCCGCGGAGCCAAGGACGAGCCGGGTGTACCGTTTGAGGTGTTGGAAGCGCGGCTAAGCAAAAATCCCTGAGCGCTTCAGGCAGGTTCAGGCGGCGCGAGCGCGGGCTTTTATGGCAGCTTTGAAGGTTTTACGCCGCTCCAAGCGTGCCGCATTGCGTGTCCAGGGAAGGGTTGTTTCTTCGGCACTTGTTTCAAGAACCCATTTCATCCAGCGATTATTACGTTTCATTTAGGACCTCAATTCTTTGTCTGCGTTAAGAGCAATCTAAAGGCCGATTGGGGCAGGTCTTTGGCTATGGTGCAGATTTATTG
>CAYNXK010000011.1:0-8359 GCA_964401125.1 uncultured Aliiroseovarius sp. | reverse complement strand
AAACCAGTTTTCCGGAAAACTGGTAACATGTGGATATTTAATAATTATAAGGTAATTTTAGTGGATAGTTTTGGGTTTCATCTCTGATTGTTTCACTAATTGCGACGAAAATCAGGCGGGGTTTGGCCGCATCTCTGCCTGATTCATCTCCAGCTCACAGCCTGATCGTTGCAATCAGGCGGCCGTAATCCGCTTCTTTCCCATGTACCGAACGGCGGTAGGAATAAAACCTTTCTGCGTCACCATAGGTGCAATGCCCAGTCCATTCCGCCTGTTTCAGCCCGGCCCGGCGCAGCACTGACAGCCCAAAAGCTGGCAGGTCAAACAACAGTCGGTCGCCATTACCCGGTGTGAAAAACCGTGCGTTATCCCGGTTGTCGGCAATGAAGGGCTGCGAGAAGTTCGGGCCAACCTCGTAGGCCGCGGCGCTGATTGACGGGCCAATGACCGCCCTGATTTGCCCGCGCACCGCGCCCAGTGTTTCCATGGCGTCGATCGTCGCTTCAAGCACGCCGTTCAACGCGCCTTTCCAGCCCGCATGTGCCGCCCCTATGACGCCGGCCTTGTGGTCAGCAAACAGCACCGGCTGACAATCGGCTGACAGCGCCGAGATCGCCAGCCCCGGTGTTGCAGTGACATAACCATCGGCGTGCGGGCGTGACCCTTCAAGCGCGGCACTCACATGTACCACATGGGCCGAGTGGACCTGATGCAAGCTCAGAAGCGCGTGCGGCGCTACCTGCATCGCCTCTGCCACGCGGGCGCGGTTAATGGCCACCATCTCGGCCTGATCCGATGATCCCGGCCCGCAATTCAGCCCCTTATACACGCCTGATGAAGCACCCCCGCGGCGGGTGAAAAAGCCGTGGCGCAGCGGGGAAAGGGCTTCAGAGGTGATAATTTCAAGGTTCATGTCTGGTTCCGGGCAGAGGCGGGGCGGCGAGCGGGGTCAGGCCCATCACCTTGAACAGCGTCCCCATTTCAGCCGCATCCGTCAAGCGGTGATACGCCGCCAGATGCGTGGTCAGCGCCGCCCCGCTCAAACCTGCGGCCAAGGCTTTGGTGCGAGATTCTATGCCTATATGCCCAAGAAATTCGCCCTGCGGTATCAGGCGTGAAGCGGCTACGCCCTGTGCCGCCTTCGCCAGTGCCTCAAAATCCACATGCGCTGTCAGGTCGGCCTCGCCCGGTGCCGCCAGCGGGTCGGTGAAGGCATGATTTTTGACCGCCTGCAAGGTATCGCCAAGGCTGCGCCAACCACCGTAATCAACCAGCAGCGCTGCGCCGCCATGCAACTTGATGCGCGCCGCCACCTCGCTGGTGATTGCCGCAGACATCGCGCAGGTCTCAACCATGTCGCCCTCGCGGGTGTCGCCAAGCCGGTGGTTGAGGGCTGTGACCGGGCCGGGCGGGGCAAGGCCGAAACTCAAATTACCTGCGCTCAGGCCGACTAGCCGCTGGCTCCAGCCGGCACCTTTGCGAATGAATTGGCAGATCGGCAGGGCATCAAAAAACTCGTTGGCCATGAGAAACAACGGGGCATCAGGCAAGGCGGTGATGTTTTCGCTCCAGTTGGGGGCATAGCCCTCCAGCGCCGTGGCCTGAGCCGCGCGCAAAACCGGCGAGGCCTCGATCAGCCACAAGGACATGGCGGCGTGAAAGCCCGGAATACCTCTGGTGGCACGTAGGGCATCAGCCATCAGGCTGCCGCGCCCAGGCCCCAGTTCGGCCAGCGTAAAGGAGGTGGGCGCGCCCTGATCCAGCCAGCTTTGCGCCAACGCCAGCCCCAGAAGCTCGCCAAACATCTGGCTGATTTCCGGCGCGGTGGTAAAATCCCCGGCGGCACCCAGAGGATCTTGCATGGTGTAATAGCCGTGTTCAGGATGCAAAAGGCATTCGGTCATATAGTCACTGACAGGTATTGGCCCGGCCTGCTTTATGCGGGCAACAAGGGCGTGCGCCAGTGGGGTCATGCCTGTTTTGTGGCGCGTTTTCTGGCCCAGATCAGCGTAGCCACGCCGACAATGATAACTGGCAGCGACAAAATTTGCCCCATGGTCAGGCCCATACCGCCCATTTGCAGCGCGTAGCCCACCGGGTTTCCTGGCGTGATGAACAGGGCATCGGGCTGGCGGACAAATTCGACCATGAACCGCGCCACACCATAGCCAAGAAAGAACAACCCGGTCAACATGCCGGGCCGCTTCAGCCAGTCGCGCCGCCACGCCAGATACAGCAGAATCGCCCCCAGCAGCGCGCCTTCAAGCAAGGCCTGATAAAGTTGGCTGGGGTGGCGCGCACAGGCATCAACAAGCACACCTGGGCAAAACTGCGCCGCCGCACCGGGGAAGATTACGCCCCACGGCATATCGGTTGGCCTCCCCCATAGTTCCGCATTGATGAAATTGGCGCCACGCACGAGCAAAATCGCCGGGGTTGCCCCCAGCGCCAGCAAGTCAGCCAGCGAGGCGGTGGCCAGCCCATGCTTGCGGGCAAACATCCAAACCGCAATGATAACCCCAAGGAAGCCGCCATGAAACGACATGCCGCCGGTCCAGATCATCGGAATTTCAGCCGGGTGGGCCAAAAAGTAGGCGGGCTGATAAAACAGCACAAAGCCCAGCCGCCCGCCGGCAATCACCCCAATGACAATCCAGGTTACCAGATTTTCCAGATGTTCACGGTTGATGGGTGGGCCGTCTTCACGCCAGAGCTGCAAGCGTCCGATTGTCAGGCGAATGACCCACCAACCAATAATGATGCCAACAATATAGGCCAGCGCATACCAGCGCAGCGCCAAGGTGAGACCAAACAGCTCGACCGAGAAAATCACGGGGCTGATGTCGGGAAAGGGGATACCTGTGCTCATGGTCCTTTCGACCCTGACCATGGCAGGAAGTCAACCTTGAGATTTCCCGGCGCCGCCCCCATATAGGATCGGAACAAAGCAGGAGAGCCTTATGCAAAACCGTAACAAAGTGCTGGATGACCTCAGCCAGATGATGACCAACGCCATGGGCGTGGCGCAAGGAGCCAAGGGCGAGGCCGAAACCGCCATGAAAAGCTGGGTTGACCGCTGGCTGGCTGAGCGTGATTTTGTGACCCGCGATGAATTTGAAGCAGTGCGCCTGATGGCACAGAAGGCCCGCGAGGAAAATGCAGCGCTGGCAGCACGGCTTGAAACACTGGAAGCCACCAGCAATCCTGCGGCCAAACCCGTAAAAAAGCCTGTGAAGAAGCCGGCCCGGAAACCAGCGGCAAAACGCGCGGGCAAAGCTAAAACCAGCTAGGCTCCCAGCTAAAGCCCCCCCAGCTAAAGCCCCAAGGGGTTGGACGTCCACACCTCCAGGCGGTCTTGTTTCATAGGGTAAAGAGTGGCGACAAGTTGCCCTTACCGGTTATTTAGGGCGAATCCAATCTAATCAGAGTCAAGCATTCAGTCGTCGGCCCGAGGCAGCGTTTGCACTTCCAAACGCGTTCGGGTCGACGATTGAATTCAATTGGATTGGATTCGCTCTAGGGCGTGTCGCGTCGGTCAGCCGGATGAATTCACTTTAACGCGAAACGCTTTAGGCAGTGGGATTTTCTCAAAAAAAGAGGCATACGGGGCAGTCATTAAAGCGTTTCGGCAGTCGGGAAAAATGCGTCGCCTAATACCCAGCGACTGACCCATGCAGCGATACCGTTTTTTGGGTTTTCTCATTGCGGTCTTCAATTGTGCCGGCAAATTTGGCAATCTGCTGGTGAAACCGGTTGGTCAGGTTTGAGTGTTTCAGCTTCATGGCCTGCACTGCCAGTCTGGCGGTAAGGGTGTTGGGCTTGATCCGGGCGGTGAATTCCATACGGGTACGGTTGCGCGATAAAGCTATCAGATCAATCAGCAAATTCACTTCAAATCCAGGCGACGAGATGGCCAGCCTGAGCGCGTCCGGGGCATCAAACTGAACCAGCTCCAGATCCGCATCGCGCTGCCGGTTGCGAAACGAAAACCGCGTTTCCCATTTCATGCCGGGGCCCGGATTTGGTAAATTGTCGGTCCGGTTCACCTTGGCACCACGGCGCAAAGCGCCATGTTCAAAGCTCTTGAAATCCGAAACCGCTGCAAACACCGCCTCAATCGGTGCCGCCACATCTTCCCTTGTCGAAAATTTCATTTTCCTGCCCCGCTATTCTTTGTATTTTCCTGATTCTGGGCTTTATCTTGCCGCACCGCAAGCCAGTTTCTTGATCAAGTTGGCTACTTAACAAATAGGCATGCGTGAGGGGGGTGTGAAATAAACCTAAGGTTGCTTTGTGACATCATAACTCACCTTGAGCTGGTATCTCCTGACAAAGCGTGATAAATTGGAGCAATAAGCGCGGCACCTGGGATAACTGTAAAAAAGTAGGTGTATTGGATTGGGTAAGGAAGAAAACTTGGCCGAGTGCCTTGTAAGCACTCGTGTATGCCTGAGGATATTGGCAACAACAGACCTGCATATGCAGATTCTGCCCTGTGATTATCACACCGGGCATGTTGTTGATACTCAGGGGCTGGCCCGCACCGCTACGCTGATTCATCAGGCGCGCCAAGAAACCAAAAACTCCATTCTGCTTGATAATGGCGACTTTCTTTGCGGAACCGTCACAGACGCGGTGATTGCCAAGCATTCGACTGATAATCACCCGATGATCAGGGTCATGAACCAACTGGGTTATGATGCCATCACCCCCGGCAATCATGACTTTGATCAGGGCATCGAGTTTTTGCAACAGCTCGCAGCACAGGCAAATTTCCCTTTTGTCAGCGCCAATGCCCTGCTACGGCGCGGCGCCTCTGCACCCGAAGACCAAGGTATATTCCCCGGCTTTATCATACTTGAGCGTGAGGTGACCGATATGCTGGGGGCAAGCCAGCGGCTGCATATTGGCATAACCGGCTTCCTGCCACCGCGCTCCATTGCCCAGCACCAGAGCAACAAGCAGCCGGTCCGAACCCGCGATATCATTGAAGCGGCGCGCGCGACTATCCCGCAGATGAAGGCGGCGGGCGCTGACATCATCATCGCCCTGGCCCATAGCGGCATTGGCAACGAGCAGCACGCATACAACATGGAAAATGCCGCCGTCCCCCTTGCTGCGCTGGAGGGCATTGACGCTATCATCTCCGGCCACCGGCATCGGGTGTTTCCTGGCCCGGGCTGGCCCGACAGCCCAGTCATCAATTCAGAGCGCGGCACCATCCACGGCAAGCCTGTGGTCAGCGCTGGGTTTTGGGGATCACACCTTGGGCTGATCGACCTTGATCTGGTCAAGCGTGAGGGCACCTGGATTGTACAACATCATAAAACCGAAGCCCGGCCAATATTTGAGCGCAACAAACAGGGAGTTGTTAAACCACGTGTAAAAACCGACCTGCATATCAGCAAAATTATCGAGCCCGCCAATAAGCTGGTGCTGGACTGGGCCAAACAACCCATTGGCCCGACCAAAAAGCCACTGAACAGCTTCTTTGCCATGGCCGCGCCTACCCACGCAGTACAAGCGGTGCAAAGGGCAAAGCGGTGGTATGTGGAGCAATATTTTGCCGATATATATAATTCGAATCACCCGTTGCTTGCTTCAGCCGGCTCCTTCAAAGCCGGCGGCTTTGGCGGGCCGACGAACTATACTAATATTCCGGTCGGCCAAATGACGATTCGTGACATTTCAGATCTTTATCCATTTCCCAACCTACTGGTACTTTTGGAGATTGACGGGGCCGGTCTGCGTGAATGGCTGGAGCGGGCCGCCTCGGTGTTCAACACCGCCTGTCCCAACGGTCCAGCCAGACAGCTCAAGGCCGCAGAACTGCCGGGTTATCTATTTGAGACAGTGTTGGGGGTTGAATACGAAATCAACCTTGCCGGAGCTGCACGTTACACCCAAGCCGGACATCTCAGCGACCGGAACGCCTGGAGAATCCGGCACCTGACCTATCAGGGCCAACCGGTAGAGCCCGCGCAAAAATTCACTCTGATTACCAATAACTACCGGCAGGGAGGTGGTGGATTTTACCCCCCAAGCTGCCGAAAAAGCTGGATCAAAACCCCGGCAACCATGCTTCAGGACCTGCTGTCAGCATATTTCCGTGCAGAGCCGGACCCGAACCCAGAACTTGAAGCACATTGGAATTTCACCCCGGTGCCCGGTGCCCGGATGATCTTTCGCTCGGCCCCGGATGCGCTTGACCATATGGACGATCTCAGCGGGCGTGATATCCAGCCACTTTCCCGCGACGCCTATGGCTATCAGCTTTTTGAGTTATATCTCTGAAGCCTTGCCAAGGGGTTGGCAGCAACCTATATGAAGCGCGAGAGGTTGGCGCGGGCGAGCGCCTCGCCAACCCGGTCAGATCCGGAAGGAAGCAGCCGTAACGAGCCCCGCTTGGGTCGTTGTCCAGCCTCTCACTAACGTTCAATTTGTTTGCAAATTGAACGGCGGCAGGCAGGTTCTGCAAGAACTTGCCGAGAGCAATACGTTGGCAGGTTGGTTTGCAAGAACCAGCCGAAAGCAATCAGGCGACAGGTGTTTCAGACGGAATGATATATGCAGCTCTCGCTTGATGAACTGGGTTTCAACGCATTTTTTGCTTCTCAGATGGCAGCAGATACTGACCTCGTCCCGCACCGTATCAGCGAAGTGCACCGCGACCGACTTTCTGCATTATCGCCTGCGGGCACATCGACCCTGACCACGCCACCACCGGCTCGTACCGGCGATTATGCGCCAGGTGACTGGGTTCTGGCCGATGATTGCGGGCGGGTGTTGGCCTTGCTCAAACGCCAAAGCCTGATCCACCGCCGCGCACCGGGAGACGCTGCGCGCCTACAGCTGATCGCCGCCAATGTGGATGTGTTGTTCATCACCTCATCTTGCAACGCTGATTTCAACCCCGCACGGCTGGAGCGCTATTTGGCAGTCGCCTATGAAGCCCCCTGCCTGCCAGTGATCGTACTGACCAAAGCAGACCTGAGCGATGAGGTGCAAAGCTATGTCACACAGGCGCAAAAGCTTGATGCCAAGGTGTCTGTGCTGGCGGTGAATGCCAAAAACCCGGATGATCTGGCCCGGCTTTCCGCCCTTTGCGGCCCTGACCAGACGGGCGCACTTGTTGGCTCAAGCGGGGTGGGGAAAACCACCCTGACCAACGGGCTTAGCGGGCGCGCAGATGCCACCGGCGCCATCCGCGAAGGTGACGCCAAAGGCCGCCACGTTACCACCAACCGCGCCCTCAGGCCCATGCTGAACGGTGGCTGGCTGATTGACACGCCGGGGATGCGCGCCTTGCGGCTGGAGGAAGCCAGCACCGGCATTGACACGCTGTTTGAGGATATCACGGCGCTGGCCGCCATCTGCCAGTTTTCCGATTGCGCCCATGGTGCCGAGCCGGGCTGTGCGGTGAATGCAGCGGTAGCGGGGGGCAAAATCAGCCCGGAACGCCGGGCGCGCTGGGACAAGCTGAAGAGCGAAGACCAGCGCAACTCGGCAACATTGGCGCAGTCAGGTGGCAGAAAACAACAATCCGTCAGGCAGGCCAGAAAGGCCGCAAAAATCAGCCGCAGGCAAAAGAAAAACTAGGCGGCGTCTGCCCAGTCAAACCGCCTTCACCTGCGCCCAAAACCTCTGGGCCTCGGTTTCAACGGCGCAAGCCCGTACGCCTCGCAGGCGTGTGAGGGCCGCCTCCGGGTCTTCGCCGCCCTCAACCATCAGACGCAAGGCGGCCATGCCCGAGCGCCCGCAGCCTCCGGCGCAATGGGCCAGCACCCGGCCACCTTTGGCCAGAACAGCACGCGCTTCGGTCGAAATTGCAGGCCAGATTTGCTGTATGTTCTTATGGGGTGCGCCAAAATCACAAACCGGCAAGTGGTGCCATATTACGCCCGCCTGCCTTAAGGCCACGCCAATATCTGCGCCACTCAAACGCGCCATTTCAACGGCTTCAGCCATGGAAAGCACCATATCGGGCCGCCAGCCCAGCAGGGTTTTCATATCTTCAGCAAAAGGCACAAAACGGCCGGGCATGGACGCGATTGCCAGCGTTCCGCCACCTGCTGGCACCTCACTGATACAAAAGCCGCCCATTGGTATGCCTCTTTGCTGGACGCGCGCGGCCTGCGCGCTTAAGTTTGCAGCCAGATGATTCCGGGAGCACCCAGGGGACACCATGACCGACACAACACCGAAAGCCTATCAGGTTCTTGCCCGCAAGTACCGGCCTGAAACTTTTGCCGACCTGATCGGGCAAGAAGCCATGGTCCGCACCCTGAAAAACGCTTTTGAGGTCGACCGCATCGCGCAGGCCTTCATCATGACCGGCATTCGGGGCACCGGTAAAACC
>CAYNXK010000010.1:0-25784 GCA_964401125.1 uncultured Aliiroseovarius sp. | reverse complement strand
GCAGCATACTATTGCTATGTAAGTAGGCCAGAATGGGCGAAGATGAGGTGCTGGTTGCGCCACCATATCTTTTGACGCCTCATCGGCGAAAAGCCCAAGAAGCATATTCTGCTCAGTGATCAGTTCACGGAAACGCGCCAAACTTTCTGGCGTAAACTGCCCGCTCGCGAATGCAGAAGATCCGACCGCCCGCTCGATGCCCGCACGCTCTTTGGCCAACAGAAAATTCCCAAATGAAACTATGTCCGTTGCGATCTCTATATTAACGGAATGGCTGGCAACGTATTTAACAAGGTGCAGAATATTGGCATTCAGGTTGGTATAATAGGCAATCGCTTCAGCCCTGGGTATTTCCTGCGCGTCAACCTGCATACGGATAAGACCACGCTCATTCATGCTGGCCATAATATCTTCCAGCTGTTGCCAAACACCGGCATCAACCCGCGCCAGATTATTGGCTGCCAGATAGGTCGCCACAATTTCATGTTGCGTATCAGTTTGGCGGCGCTGCTGTTCAAGTTCTGCCGCAAACAAGGTGCCGGCACTTCCCATATAAACGGCGGTCAGGCCACGTTCTTTTTGTTGCTCGTGGACCAAGTCACTCAAAAGCACAATCGGATCCACAATTTTTTTGAGATCACTCATATCCCTAACATGGATTTGGCGTTCTGTAATGATTACCCCTGCAAGAAAAAGCGCCAGTAACAACGGAAATCCTGCTACAATCATCAATGCCATGGAAATTTTCACGCCCTGAAGACGAACTAATATTTTTTTCACCTGATCCTCCGAAGTAGATTCCCCGGACTTTAGCGCGATATATTCACTAAAGAGTAAACGCTATAAAACTACTTTTAGATGATATAAATCAGGCAATATTTTGTTTTTAAAAATTATTTATGAATTTATTTTCTTAATGCTAAGGTCTGCACCCGAAGGCGCGCCATGAAGCCGCGCGGATTTGTCGCCAGCAATGCCATTTCACCCGGCTCAAGAGGCTGACCAATAATCGGGTTTTGTGGTTTGTTGCAGGAATGTACGATCTCATGGATCAAGAGACCCTGACGTAATGTTGCCGAAATGCGGTTGGCAATCTGATATATCCGCGAGTTAGCGCCGGGAAAATATATGGGCACGACCCGGGCACCGGAACGCCGGATCAGCTGAGCGGTGAAAACATTCCACTCAGCCTCCTCCGCCGGGCCAAACAGGCTTTTTGACGAGGCCACTACACCTGCCGGAAACAGGGCAATAATGCCGCCCTCTTTCAGGTGTGCCATTGCCTGCGCGCGCATCTCCACGCTTTTACGTTGCGCGTTTTCGTCATGGGGAAATGGCACAGGGATCATGTGAGATGAAGCAACTTCATCAAGACCAGTCAGCACTGAGCGGGTCAGGATTTTGTAATCACTACGCTGCCGGCTAAGTAAATCAGCCAGCACCAAGCCATCAACCAATCCATGTGGGTGGTTGGCAACCACCACAACCGGGCCTGTGGCCGGAATATTTTCCAGTTGCTGCGCCGGAGTATCCGTCTCAATGCCCATAACATCCAAGCAGGCGCGCCAGATCGTAAGATCATTTTGCCCGCCGTTCTTTTCAAACCGGCGCACCATCCAGAGAACCTGAATTTTTCCTGTCAGCCACTCCATAATACGGATCAGCCCGGCCTTCCACGGGTTGTCAAACGAGTTTGCGTAAGTCAGAGTCCGCCTGTCATATTTTTTAAAAACCGCCTTGCTGGGTCTGTCCCGAACCGGGTTGTGGGCATCATTAATCACGTAGAAAAGTCCAATCCAGTTTCACTACAGCCTAGGCGTCTTCCCCGAATTTATCACCCACAAGAGCGCCCAGGGCATTTATCAGTTCATGCGCCTGCGGGCCGCTTGTAGCAATATGAATTGTGGTGCCTTTTGAGGCCGCCAGCATCAGTAAACCCATGATCGAATCTCCTTCGGTCTCGATCCCGTCCTTGCTGATGACAGCATCGGCATCATGCGCCTCAACCGTCTCAACAAACTTGGCTGAAGCCCGGGCATGTAAGCCCTTTTCATTTATTATTTCAAGAATTTTTTTTGTCTCAGAACTCAAAGAGGATACTCCCAAATGCCGTCAATACAATCAATATACTTGCGTCCGGCATTCATTGCCGATTTGGCAGCAACATCAACATTTTTATGGCGGGATTTTGCCAGCTTGACCAACATTGGCAGATTGGCACCATAGAGGATTTTGCGGTCTTTCTTGCAACAGGCGGGGATTGAAAGGTTTGAAGGCGAGCCGCCGAACATGTCCGTCACCACAACCACGCCATCACCCTGATCAACATCATTTGCCGCTTGCTGTATCTCTTTGCGCTTGTCGTCACGATCACAATCTGCCGCAATCGGAATTGCAATGATGCCGGCTTGCTTGCCAACCACATGTTCCACGGCAGACAAGTATTCTCTGGCCAGCCCACCATGGGCAACAATCACTATCCCGATCACGTTTGTTTACCCCGGTCGCTCTGGCCCGCCCCGATTCCAGCGCGCCGTGAAAGTTCTCGATGACTAATTGACACCTGCGACCCGGTGCCTGCAAGAGTCTTTGCCAAATTTTCGGTTACAAAAACTGATCGGTGTTGCCCTCCGGTACAACCGATACCGATACAGAGGTGAGATTTACCCTCTTTGGCGAAGGCAGGAAGCAGGAACTCAACCATCCCGGACAACTTGTCCAAAAATGGTGCCAGCTTGTCATCGGCGCTAATGAATTCCCCCACAGCCTGGTCAAGGCCGGTGAAGGGCCGCAGGTTTGTGTCCCAGTGCGGATTGCGCAGAAAACGCACGTCAAAGGCCATGTCCAGCCCGCGCGGCATACCTCGTTTGTAAGAGAATGACTGCAGAGTTACGGCCAGATCACCGCCGGCCTGCATATGCAAACGCCGCCGCAGCTCTTCACGCAATTCATGTGGGCTAAGCTCACTGGTATCAATCAGAAAATCAGCGCGCGCATGCAGGGGCACCAGCAATTCAAGCTCTATTCTGATCCCCTGTTCAGGGCTGCCAGTTGGTGCAAGCGGGTGGCGGCGGCGGGTTTCAGAATAGCGGCGTAACAATACATCTGGCTGGCTGTCCACATACAAAAGCTCAACCTTGAGGCCGCCCCTTGTGGCCAGCAACTCAATCATTGCCAGAACTCCGGCGGGTGAAAAGTCACGGTTGCGCGCATCCACGCCCAGTGCGATTGCTTTGCGTATAGGAGGGCCGGAAAGCAGACGTGGAATCAGGCTCAGAGGTATATTGTCAATCACCTCAAACCCCATATCCTCCAGTGCTGAAATAGCAGTGGAGCGCCCCGCACCCGACGGGCCAGTGACAATCATGACATTCTGACAATCGCTCTGTCCTGGGTCGCTTCGCGGGTTCATGCGTAGCGCTCTCCCTTTACAAGCGCCACTACTGCGGCGGCAAAATATGCTTCGCTGACCTTGTATATAGTCAAAACTTTGACACCTAAAAGGTCTGTCACGCGCCTGTGAGGCAAACGCTCCTGTTCCTCCTGGTCCATATCCACGCAAAGGCGCACAACGCACTGCGCCTGAAATGGCAGCCTCAACAACCCGATCTTGCGTGCCTCAATGATTCCTGCCAGACGCGGCGGCGCATGTGCAACCGGCATTCCATCATGTAATGTCAGGCGGGTCAGGTCATCGCTGACAAGCGTTGCACCAAGGCCAATAAGCTGCAGGGCAAGGGCTGACTTGCCAGTGCCGGATTGACCTTTCATCAGCACACCATGCGTACCGAATGCCACACAGGTTGCGTGCAGAGCTACCTCAATATCACTATTGGTATTTTCCCTATCCGCAGCCACGCTCACACAGGAAGGCCGACAACAAACCGCGCGCCTAGTGGGTCGCTTGTCACGTCAGCATTGGTCGGCCGAATGTTCTCGGCCCAGATAACGCCGCCATGAGCATCGACAATCTGCTTGGAAATCGCCAGCCCCAGTCCGGAATTATTGCCAAATTGGCTCTCAGGCCGTTCCGAATAAAAGCGATTGAATATCTTGGTCAGCGCCTGTTCAGGAATGCCCGGCCCGGTATCTTCAATCACGACCAGCACCCGGTTTTCACGCTGGCGCACCCAAACTCTTATGGCATCACCTTCGTCACAAAAACTTTGCGCATTTGTGATCAGGTTTACAAAAACCTGCGCCAGCCGTGGTTCCAACCCGCGAATAAAGATTGGCTCCGGCGGCAGGTCGGTGATGAAATCAACGCCCTTCTTGCCGGCCTCCTCGCCAAGATAATCGGTCAAATTACGCAACAGCTTCAGCAGGTCAAAATCTTCCTCGTCCTCTTTCACCAACTCGCTATCAAGCCGTGACGCATTGGAAATATCGCTGACAAGGCGGTCAAGCCGGCGCACATCATGCTCGATCACATGCAAAAGTTTCTCGCGCTGATCATCACGTTTAGCCAGATGCAGCGTGCCCACTGCCGAACGTAGGCTGGCCAGCGGGTTCTTGAGCTCATGCGCCACGTCGGCCGCAAACTGCTCGTTGGCATCAATCCGGTCATAAAGCGCACTGACCATGCCGCGCATAGCGGTTGACAGGCGACCAATCTCATCAGGCCGACCTGTCAGGTCCGGTATGCGCACCCGGCTGGGGTTGATATTCTGGGAATTCTTATCACGCCCGATCTCGGCCGCCGCTGCCAAATCTGAGAGCGGGTTAGCGATAGTCGAAGCCAGCACCAAAGAAAGCCCGATTGAAACTAGAATGGCAATGACGAACATTTGCAAAACCTGCTCGCGCTCGCTGCGCACAAAGCTATCCAATATGCCCGAGGTTGAAGATATGGCCACCACCCCAACAGGCACACCATTAAGCACAATCGGTGTCGCAACCGTAAACATGGAGCCACCATCCGGTGCCTTGCTATTGGCGATCATGGTGCCGCTTTGCAAGGTGCCGGGCACTAAAGATTGCACCTTAACCATTGGGTCAACCTCCTGATTAGAAGGCGAATTTGCTGCAAAAATACCAGAAATCGTCTCCCATACCCAGTTTAGCATGCCGGTTATGGCTGTTGATCGGTTGCTGATCTCAAGGCCATAAGCCAGAGCTGGTGGCGCACGGGTGTGTCCCTCGGTGCTGCCCAACACAGTGCCGGAGGCATCTAATAGGTACACCTCTATTCCTTCGCGCAGGTCAAGCGAGCTAAATATTTTGACAACCAGTTCCTGATCAAATGCGGTTAATGTATCGCCGCCAACCGCATCGGGGAAAAGCTCAAATATATCTGCAATAAGGTGGGCCTCTGCCACCAACCCACGTTCATATTGAAAACCCAGAGAATCTCGAAATGGGTTTAGGTAGAGAACACCTGCCACCAAAACAATCAGGCCCAGAAGATTGAAGGTGATGATTTTGCGTGCCAGCGGTGAGCGGTTGATTGAAATGAAGCCGCGCCATGATTTCTTGGGGCGCGCCTCACTGTTTGCCGAAGCCGGGCTTGTCACCCAGTCTTCGCCCAATACCACTTCGGCGCCTGAATTTTCCTTGGTATCCCGCATTGTGTCCCCTCAGCGAGATTTCTTAAAACGTTTCACCCTGCATTTAAATCAAAGAATGTGGCGAAGCGCTCAGAACCCCCTCAATGTTGCGGGCGTTTCGCATCCGATTTGTGAGCCAAATTGAACGTAAAACGCTTTAATCTTCGTTATAACGGTAACCGATGCCATATAATGTCTCAATTGCCGAAAACTCATTATCCGCCCCGCGCATTTTTTTGCGCAGGCGCTTGATATGGCTGTCAATGGTGCGGTCATCTACATAGACCTGATCATCATAGGCTACATCCATCAGCTGATCGCGACTTTTGACGAAACCCGGCCGTTGTGCCAGCGCCTGCAACAGCAAAAACTCGGTGACGGTCAGAGAAACTTCTTTACCTTTCCAGCTTACAGAATGGCGCAGCGGGTCCATGGTCAGCTCGCCACGCTCCATCAGCTTGCTTTCTTCCGGGTTATCGGTGGCATCAGAGGCCAGCGCTTCTTGCCGCCGCAACAAGGCGCGGATGCGTTCTACCAGCAAACGCTGGCTGAACGGTTTCTTGACATAATCGTCGGCCCCCATACGCAGGCCGAGAACCTCATCAATCTCGTCATCTTTTGAGGTCAGAAAAATTACCGGTAGGTTTGATGATTTTTGCCGGAGTCGCTGCAGCAAGTCCATGCCATCCATCCGCGGCATCTTGATGTCCAGCACCGCCATATCAGGCATCCGCTGACCAAATGCATCCAGTGCAGATTGTCCATCATGATAAGTTTCGACCTCAAAGCCTTCAGCTTCAAGAGTCATCGATACCGACGTCAGGATATTCCTGTCATCGTCAACCAACGCTATCCTCGACATATAGAGGTTCCTTTATACTGCTCGTTTTATGTTCTTTTGCGCCACTCTTCCGTTTTTGACCATGAAAATCAATACTTAACTGCGAATCAGCCTGTCAGCCTGTCCATTCAGACACCAAAAGAGTAAACAATGGCTAATATGTCTCACCTTTATTGCGGAATGGTTGCGCAAACAGTGGATTGTTAGCGATAACGGCCCGCCTGTAGCCTGTTGTGTGCAAAATTCACCATGCTATAGCGGTGTTGCGCGCGAAACAGGTTTTCGCACCTCTTGGAACCATCGACCAAACCGGCCATGCCGGGCACAGGAGCTAATGGATGACAACCGGACGCGTAAACCCCGCTCATAGACTCGAAGATCAGGGCATCACGGGCCTCGGGCATGTTTACTATAACCTGATGGAGCCGGCCCTTGTTGAGGCCGCCCTGAGGCGCGGCGAAGGCCATCTGGGCAAGGGCGGTGCCTTTCTGGTCTCAACCGGCAGCCATACAGGCCGCTCCCCGCAAGATAAATTTACCGTCAGAACGCCAGGCGTTGAAGATCACATCTGGTGGGAAAATAATTTGCCAATGGGGCCTGCCGCTTTTGACATTTTGCACGCCGATATGCTGGCACATATGCAGGGGCGCGACTATTTTGTGCAAGACCTCTTTGGTGGTGCCGATCCGGCGTTGAGGTTGGATGTGCGTATGGTCACAGAGCTGGCCTGGCACGGGCTTTTCATCCGCCATATGCTGCGCCGCCCGGAGCGCGATGAGCTAGACAGCTTCGTGCCAGAATACACAATTATCAACTGCCCCTCGTTCCAGGCCGACCCGGACCGCCATGGCTGCCGTTCACAAACCGTGATTGCGCTTAATATTGAAGCCCGGCTGATCCTGATTGGCGGCACCGAATATGCTGGTGAAAACAAAAAGTCGGTGTTCTCGCTGTTGAATTACCTGTTGCCGGAAAAGGGCGTTATGCCCATGCATTGCTCGGCCAACCACGCCCCGGGAAATCCGGTGGATACGGCTATTTTCTTTGGCCTGTCCGGCACCGGCAAAACCACCCTTTCCGCCGACCCTTCGCGGGTGTTGATCGGCGATGACGAGCATGGCTGGTCAGACCGTGGCACCTTCAACTTTGAAGGCGGCTGCTACGCCAAAACTATTCACCTCAACCCCGAAGCCGAGCCGGAAATTTATGCGACTACCTCAAAGTTTTCCACAGTGATCGAGAACATGGTCTATGATGAGGAAACCAAAGAGCTTGATTTTGAAGACGACAGCCTAACCGCCAATATGCGTTGCGCCTATCCGCTGCATTATATCTCGAACGCCTCTGAAAATTCGCTGGGGGGGCATCCGAAAAACATCATCATGCTGACCTGTGACAGCTTTGGCGTGCTGCCGCCCATTGCCCGCCTGACCCCGGCCCAGGCCATGTACCACTTCCTGTCAGGTTTCACCGCCAAAGTGGCCGGCACCGAGCGTGGTGTGACCGAGCCGCAACCAACTTTCTCGACCTGCTTTGGCGCCCCCTTCATGCCGCGCCGCCCCGAGGTTTACGGGGCCCTCTTGCGCGACAAGATCGCCAAGCATGGGACCACCTGCTGGCTGGTCAATACCGGCTGGACTGGTGGCGCTTACGGCACCGGAAGCCGCATGCCGATCCGCGCTACCCGCGCCTTGCTTTCGGCGGCACTTGGCGGCGCGCTGTCCGGGGCAACCTTCCGCAAAGATGTGAATTTTGGCTTTGACGTGCCCGTAGCTGTGGCTGGGGTCGCTGACATTCTGCTTGACCCGCGCCGCACTTGGGAAAACGCCGAGGCCTATGATGCTCAGGCGACCAAGCTGGTCACCATGTTTGCCGACAACTTCGCCCAGTATGACGCCCATATCGACGAAGACGTGCGCGCTGCAGCAATCGGGTAGCCAAGCGGACGGCCACTTTTATGCTGCGCCGCAAAAATACAGTACCTAAAGCGTCCCGCGCCTGATAAGGTTCAACCCGGCAAGCGTCAGGACAATCAGTGTGAGGGTGCGAAAACGGGCTTGCGGCAGGCGGTCATGAAACCACAGGCCCAGCCCCATTCCCAGCAGCGCCGGCACCACCATCGCCACTGAAAATGGCAAGGTTATACCGTTCAGCACCCCGGATTTCACATGTGCCGCCGCCAGCGCCACCGCCCCCAACCCAAAGACCGCGCCCTGCACCCGCATTTGCTCGGTCTTTGGTGTCTCGATGGCTGTCAGGTAAGCTATCAGGGGCGGCCCCCAGACGCCCGATATACCGCCAATAAACCCGGCACCCGCACCGATCAGGGTTTCAGCCAGTGTCCGGCGCTGTTCCCGCACTTTGAATTTTATGCCAAACAGTTGTAGTAAAGCGAATAATATCATGGGAATACCGATCATCAGAAGTACAATATTTTGGGGCAAAACCCGTACCAACTGGGCGCTGGACACCAAAAATACCAGCATCAGCAACAGGTAAATCCGGAAACGGATGATACTTTTCAGAGCCGCTTGCCAACCGGTGCGAAATGCTTGCCAGACATTGCTGACCAAGGTTGGAGCAATCAATATCGCTAAAGCTGTCTCGGCAGGCAGAAACGAGGCCAGACCCGAGATCATGATCATCGGCATGGCAAAACCAACGGCACCTTTCACAAAGCCGGCAAGAAATGTAATCAGGGCCGCGCTGAAAATGATTGTGAGCGAAAACTCAACCATATCCCATCCTCCAGAACCTGCGGAGTATTACATGAAAATTTCCTTACGTTACATTTATTCAAAACACACTACGCCAGCGTATTTTTATTGCGCTGCAATTACGGAATCCGTAAACCATTCACAAGCAGCATCGGAGGCCTTTAAATGCCCATTTTACCAGATATTATGAACCTGACAAACGCCGCTTTGCCCGCTGCAAAAGACCTGCTGGAAGAGGCAACTGCCAGCATGCGCAATATGGTTCTCATTGAGGGTCGTATTGCCCCGGAGCGCCTGGAACAACACCAGACTGCGGTGCATGGTCTTTCATGGCTGGCGACCTATGTGCAGGCTCTGATCCAGATGCAAAAATGGGCTGAAAACCTGCAGGAAGCCGGTAAATTTGGCGAAATGGAACACCTGATCCTGCAAATCTCCTTTGGCGAGTATTTGGCTCAGATCAAGGGCGGCATCATGATGAGCCAGAACGAGATTTCCCGCCTGTCAGATATGGGGGTGCATGACCTTTCCGCGCTTGCTAGTGGTGCGGCTAACACCCTTATAATGCAAGGAAATACCTCAGGTGCCCGCAGCCGGCTTGTGTCCTGCATGCAGGATAATACCGGCCACGCCACCTTTGGCACCACCGGGCTGGATGATGAGCTTGAGATGATCCGCGACCAGTTTCGCCGCTATGCGGATGAGCGCGTGGTGCCTCACGCCCATGGCTGGCACCTGAACGACGAGCTGATCCCCATGGAGATCATCGAAGAGTTGGCTGAAATGGGCGTGTTCGGCCTGACCATCCCTGAAGAATTTGGCGGCTTTGGCCTGAGTAAAACCTCGATGGTTGTGGTCTCGGAGGAACTTAGCCGTGGCTATATCGGCGTGGGCTCGCTTGGCACCCGCTCGGAAATTGCTGCCGAGCTGATTCTGGGCGGCGGCACGGATGCGCAAAAAGCCTACTGGCTGCCGCGCATTGCCTCGGCCGAGATTCTGCCAACGGCGGTTTTTACCGAGCCCAACACCGGCTCTGACCTCGGTGCCCTGACCGCGCGCGCGGTCAAGGAGGGTAATGATTACAAGGTGACGGGCAACAAGACCTGGATCACCCACGCCGCCCGCACCCATATGATGACCCTACTGGCGCGCACTGATCCCGACAGTGCCGACTACAAAGGCCTGAGCATGTTTTTGGCCGCAAAAACCCCCGGCACAGACGCCGACCCCTTTCCCACGGCAGGCATGACCGGCACCGAGATCGAAGTGCTGGGCTATCGCGGCATGAAAGAATATGAGCTGAGCTTTGACGGCTTCCGCGTGAAGGGTGAAAACCTGCTGGGCGGGGTCGAGGGGCAAGGCTTCAAGCAGCTCATGCAAACCTTTGAGGCTGCACGCATTCAAACTGCGGCCCGCGCCATTGGGGTTGCGCAAAATGCGCTGGAAGTTGGTATGCAATATGCGCTTGACCGCAAACAGTTCGGCAAGGCTCTGATCAATTTCCCTCGGGTATCGGGCAAGCTTGCCATGATGGCGGTTGAGATCATGGTGGCGCGGCAACTGACTTACTTTGCGGCCTGGGAAAAGGACCACGGCCAGCGCTGCGACCTTGAAGCCGGCATGGCCAAGCTGCTCGGCGCCCGCGTGGCCTGGGCCTGTGCCGACAACGCGCTGCAAATCCATGGCGGCAACGGTTTCGCGCTGGAATACCAGGTCAGCCGCATCCTCTGTGACGCGCGTATCCTGAGCATTTTTGAGGGCGCCGCCGAGATACAGGCACAGGTGATTGCGCGCAGGCTATTGGCCTGATAACAAGTTGCCCGGCCTATTGCCCGGTTTCCACCACCGAAACGGCTTGCCCCGAACTGATGCCGGAGTGGGCCTATTTTGAGGTCACCAGAAAGGGTACATTCACCGAAGTCTCAGATACCATACTGCTAAACCGGCCTCCCTATGATCTTTACCACACGATAATACCAAGCGCAGAAATCAATGCCCCACATGTGCCCAATCCCTCATTCTGATTGATGTGATGGTTTCCGGTTGGTTGATGAGATTATTCCATGCATCGCATGCCGCATCGACGCCCCCGTCCGGCCCCCGTCCGGCCCCCGTCCGGCCCCCGTCCGGCTGGTCAATCCATCCGGGCCATCTTCGTTGAACCGATGTACCCAACCCCTCAATGTCTGGCGATCCATTCCTCCAATCCGCGCCGCCTCTGTACGGTTCATGCCGTCGCAAACGGCCGCCAGCGCAAGCAGGCGGCGTATTTGGCGATTGTCGCGGAATCGACGCGGTAGCTGGCGCAGACTGGTAGCATCAAAATCAGAGCGAAGTGGTATCGCAACAGGTATGGCAAATCTCCTTTGCCACAGGGAATCAGAAAATCAGAGCCATGGGAATCCCAAGAGAGTTAGAATTTTCTGACTTTGGTATAAGCCCTTCATCTTGGTGCAAATACTCCGGGGAGCGCGAGGGGCAGCGCCCCTCGCCCCGTTGGGTTGCAAAGAAATTCGAAACCTCAGACACGATGCGCCAGCCGATCCACAAGCCGCGCGCGCGCTTCTGGTAAAGGCTTGTTGCCCAACGCATGTGCTAAGCGATGTCTTAAAAAATATCCGGTGGTTACCAACCCATTTGCCACATTGCCGACCTCTCCGGTTCCCACCCCCAACAATTCCGGCGGAAGCGGTAACAGGCGATCTGCCCACTTTCCGGCCCCTTCGGCGGAAACGGCTCGCCCGGTGCGTGGGCTGACATAGGCCAGGTCATCAGGCTCACCAGTCACCGCACAGGTGCGCAAATCCAAGCCAAAGCCCATTTCCTCCAGCAGCGCCAGCTCCCATTTCAGATAGGCCACCGGCCAAGCTTCGCTGCTGCCAAGCAGGTCCAGCATAGCGACCGAGCGTATATATAATGCCGGATGTGCCTCGCGTTCCGGCAAGCTGAATACCAAAAGGGCAGTGACCGAATTCAACGCCTCCAGTGCCGTGGCATCGCTCAGAACAAGAGCGGCCCGGCTTTTAACAGGCTCAACCCGAAAGCTGCCTATATGTTCCTCCAGCCGCGCCCGCCAGGCAAGGTCAAGCTGTGCGCCTGGTTGTAGAATGGGGGCAATTTTGCGTGAGGCACCGCCCCGCACCACTCCGGCATATCTACCATACTGCTCGGTGAAAACCTCGATAATCATCGAGGTTTCGCCATGCTTGCGCGCGCTCAGCAAAAAACCCTGTGCGCGCCATTCCATCAGCTATCCAGCCCCGGCTCATCCAGCAAATGCCGCCCGGACCGGTCCTCGACCTCGATAACCCAAATATCCACATCAAAGCGTTTTTGCCGCTCAAGGGCCGCGTCAACCCGGGTCTCTTCGCCCTCTTCAAGCACCACCCAGGCCCGCTTGCCGCTCATCAAATCAAAGCTACGCTGATAGGCTATGGCGCGGCCATCCAACGTGTTCAGCTTGACCAGCACAGCCCCGGCCGTGGCATCACCCTTTTTGGTGATGAATACTGGAATATCTGCCAGCCTGAGCCGCGTCAGATAGGCCGAAACCCAAATATCCGCTGTCAGCCGGATCATATTTTTCCGTCTTTGAAGTTCAACCCCATCTCGGTGTATCTTTCGGCCTCATTCATCCAGCCGGGACGGACCTTGACCTGTAAAAACAGGTGCACATCACGCCCAAGAAATTCGGCCAATTCTAGCCTTGCCGCTTTGCTGACCGCCTTGATGCTCTCGCCTTTATTGCCCAGCACAATACCTTTATGGCCATCCCGCATCACGTAGATCAGCTGATCCACTTTGACGGAGCCATCTTTGCGCTCTTCCCAGTTTTCGGTCTCGACCGTCAACTGATAGGGCAGCTCCTGATGCAGCCTGAGCGTCAGTTTTTCACGGGTCAGCTCGGCAGCAATCATGCGCAGCGGCAAATCGGCAATCTGATCCTCGGGGTAGAGCCACGGCCCTTCCGGCAGTTTGCCCGCCAACCATCTTTTCAGATCATCAGCCCCATGGCCCTTTTCGGCCGAGATCATGAAGGTTTGAGCAAAGCCATAACGCTCGTTCATATCCTTGGTCAGGGCCAGCAAGGCCTCACTTTTAACCCGGTCTATCTTGTTGATGGCCAGCACCACAAGGCGGCCCTTGGCGATGGTCTCCAGCCCCTCAAGAATACGTTTAACGCCCTTGGTCACCCCGCGATTAGCCTCGATCAGCAGGACAATAATATCGGCATCCGCAGCCCCGCCCCAGGCGGCCGCAACCATGGCGCGGTCAAGGTGGCGGCGCGGCAGGAACAGACCGGGCGTGTCAACAAACACGATCTGCGCCTCACCCTCGATGGCCACCCCGCGAATACGCGCCCGCGTAGTTTGCACCTTGTGGGTCACAATCGAGACCTTGGCCCCGACCATGCGGTTTGTGAGCGTCGATTTGCCGGCATTCGGCTCGCCAATCAGGGCAACAAAGCCCGCACGTTTTGTCATGTTCTGCCTTCCAGTTTTGAACTGATTGTGAATATCTGATTTCTCCCGACTTGGCCAGAGAGTGAAGTACATTATCCGCGGCATTCATCTGGCAGAGTTATTGTGCTAGTTTTCCCTATAACATCTCCTGAAGATAGAAAGACCCGGATACCACATGGGATTATTTCGAATTTTAATCAGGGCATTTTTTCATACTCCCCCCCAGAACCGGCAGCGACGCGAAGGCGTGGTCGTTCTGAAGCGAAAGACTGTTGTTTCCACGCGCACCACCACACTTCAGCAAACATTGTACGGCTCTTGCTATGTCATTGATGGTGATACAATTGTGATCAATAATGTCAGGATCCGCCTTGCCGGAATAGATGCGCCAGAGCTCAATCACCCTTGGGGGAAAAACTCGAAATGGGCAGTCATTTCAATGTGCAAAGGCAAAAAAATAACAGCCAAGCTTGATGGCAACCTTAGCCATGATCGTGTTGTAGCAACCTGTTACCTACCGGATGGCCGCGACATTGCTGCCGAGCTGGTCAAGATGGGATTGGCAATAGACTGGCCAAAATTCTCCGGCGGGAAGTACCGCAGTTTTGAACCACATGGGGTACGTAAGAAGCTGTGGCGTGCCGATGCCCGCCAAAAGGGCAGGTTTTTTGATTAGAGCATTTCGTAAAAGCAAATCCGCTTATTTTTCAGTGAGCTCTGTCAGCAATTCATACGCCGCCGCCTGCTCTGCTGCGCGTTTTGAAGTGGCGGTGGCCCGCCCGGTGCCGTGGCCTTCCAGCCGGGCTTCGATGCTGAATACCGGCGCGTGGTCCGGGCCATCGCGGCCCACTTCAACATAGTCCGGCGGCGGCATGCCGCGCGCCTGTGCCCATTCCTGCAACGCGGTTTTGGCATCACGGGCGTCTTCCTCAACATTGGTAATGCGTGCGGCCCACAGCCTAAGGATCATGGCGCGCGCGGCCTCAAACCCCGCATCAAGATAGACCGCAGCTATGACTGCCTCCATCGCATCACCCAGCAGGGCCAGCTTGCGCCGCCCGCCTGAGAGCGTTTCTGAGCGACCCAGTTTCAGCACCGCACCAAGGTCAATCTGCCGGGCAACATCGGCGCAGGTTTCCTTGCGCACAAGGGCATTGAAGCGCGGGGCCATCTGGCCCTCGGTGGCATGAGTGTCGGCTGTGAACAGCGCCTCGGCAATCACCATGCCCAGCACCCGGTCACCAAGAAATTCCAACCGCTGGTTGTGAGGCCGGGTGGTCGATGAAACCGAGCCGTGGGTAAGTGCGCGGATCAGCAGATCAGGCGCGCGAAACTCATGCCCGAGCCGGGCCGCGAAAGCCGTGATATCCGCCGACAATTTCACTCAACCGCCTTGAAAAACCGGTCGCTGCGCCAGGTCCAAAAATACATCAGCCGCGTGCCTGCGGATGAAAACATGACTCGATCAACCCGGCCCAGCAAATATTCAGCCGGCACCATGCCAACCCCGCCAGCGCGTTGGCTGACCCGGCTATCAGTTGAATTATCACGGTTATCACCCATGAAGAAGAAGTTGCCTTCAGGCACCGTGAAAATGTTGGTATTGTCCAAAGCCCGGTTGTCGGCGATATTTAGAATTGTGTGGGTCACGCCGCCCGGCAGGGTTTCGACAAAGCGTTCTTTCTCGCAAATCCCCCCCTGCTCCACGGGATTGTTGGAGCAACGCGGGGTGCCACCCATGCGGCCCTGCTGCTCCATCAACTCCTCAAAAAGGCCATCAGGCTTCTGTGGGGCTGCCGTACCGTTTATGTAGAGCGTGCCTTGCCTCATCTGCACCCTGTCACCCGGCAGGCCAACAATGCGCTTCACATAATCGGTGCCAAGGGTCGGGTGGCGAAACACCGCCACATCACCGCGCTCAGGGTCCGAGCCAAAAATGCGCTCGGGAATTGGGCATATGGAAAAGGGGCAGGAGTGACGCGAATAACCATAGACCATTTTGTTGACGAACAGGAAGTCACCAACCAGCAGGGTTTCCTTCATCGAGCTGGTGGGAATCCAGAATGGCTGAAAAAATAGGGTGCGGAAAATGCCGGCAATGAGCAAGGCCCAGAAAACCGTTTTTACCATCTCGAAGATACCATCTTCTTTTTTCTCTGCCATGTACTGTCCTGCCTGTTAAGTGTAGGGGCCTGCCTGTTAAGTGTAGGGGGCGATATGGGCGGATGCGGCACCCGAGTCAAGGCACGGCGTTAAGCTGTGGCCCGTGCTTCTATCATTACAAAAGCCTGCGCCCAGGGGTGATCATCGGTCAGACTCACATGAACCACGGCCTCAAACCCCTCGGGGGTCATCGCGGCCAGCCGCTCGGCAGCCCAGCCGGTCAGGTGCATCACCGGTTGGCCGGTTTTGAGGTTGCTGACAGCCATGTCTTTCCAGGAAATTCCCATGCGCAAGCCGGTGCCCAGCGCTTTTGAACAAGCTTCCTTGGCGGCCCAGCGTTTGGCGTAGGTACCAGCCACATCGCGGCGGCGCTCGGCCTTTGCCTGTTCAGTTTCGGTGAATACCCGGTTGCGAAAACGGTCCCCATGGCGTTCCAGCACACCCGCTATACGCTCAATATTAGCCAGATCGGTGCCAACACCCAGTATCATTCGCGGCCCAGCTCCAGTTCGATGAATATCTCACCGCTGGCCTGGTTGAGCGTGAACGACAAACGGGCAGAATTTGCGAAGCCCTGTTCGGGCAGGTAAATCAGGCCCGGCAGGGTGAAGGTCAGGCCGCTGGCCGGATCATATGAGGCTTCAAGGGCGGCAAAGTTCAGTCCGGCAAAGCCGATGCTGCCGCGCCACGAGATCACCCGACATTGCGGCTCGCCCAGCACCCCATAAGGCGGCGAGATCACCAACAGGTGCAGCGCGCCTGCTGTGGGTTCAACCGTATCAAGCAGCGCCAGGCGCACATGACCGTTGGCGAAAGTGCGCATGTTGTCGCCCCATGGCTCAACCAGGTTTCGCGCCGAGGCGCGCCAGTCGCATTCATGGACCTCCTGAGCGGTAGCCATGCCGGCGAACAGCGCCAGAAAGGCTGCAAAAACCCATTTCATGCCCGCGCCTCGTCCATCAGCCGGCGCATTTCAGCAATCGCCGGGGTCAGGCCACGAAAGATCGCCTCACCAATCAGGAAATGGCCGATATTCAGCTCCATGACCTCGGGAAATGCCGCTATGGGTTTCACGCTATCATAGGTCAGGCCGTGGCCCGCATGCACCTCCAGCCCCAGTGAGTGGGCATAGGCTGACATTTCGTGAAGTTTTTCATGCTCGGTATCGCGGAAAACAAAATCGCCCTCATGGTGGGCATCACAATAGGCGCCCACATGCAGCTCGATGATGGTGGCACCGATGCGAGCAGCGGCCTCGATCTGGGCCATATCGGCGGCGATAAAAATTGACACCCGGCAGCCCGCCTCTCGCAAGGGTGCAATGAAATGCGCCAGCTTGTTTTCCACACGCGCCACTTCCAGACCACCCTCGGTGGTCAGCTCCTCGCGTTTTTCCGGCACGATGCAAACCGCGTGCGGCTTGTGGTGCAGGGCAATCGCCTGCATCTCGTCAGTGGCCGCCATCTCAAAGTTCAGCGGCACGGTAAGCTGAGCCATCAGGGCCTCAATATCGGCGTCCGAGATATGGCGGCGATCTTCACGCAGGTGGGCAGTGATGCCATCGGCCCCGGCCTTCTCAGCCAGCAAAGCCGCGCGCACCGGGTCCGGGTAGGCTGAACCACGGGCGTTGCGCACCGTTGCCACATGGTCGATATTCACGCCCAGCCGCAATTTCCCCAAAAATTTGCTCATGACCTGCCCCTTTTGCGCCCCTCAGGGCCACCATAGAACTATTCCTGATCCATACCAGCCTTTGAGGCACGTTCTGCCATGCGTTTCCCATAGCGCTTTTTCAGCATCTTGATCCGCCGCTTTTGATAGGCGGTGATGACCGGGCGCGACAAGGCGTAGGCAACAAGGCCGGATACCACGCCGGGCACAATACTACCAACCGCATAGGGCAGGAAAATACGTTGGTAAAAACGTTGAATATTGCTCCAATCCGCAACCTGATCAGTAAACATGGCTTTGAAATTGAACCACAAGTCCGACGAGGCATGGGAAAACGCCAGCATGATCTGTGGCAGGTGCATATCAACCGGCAGACCCAGCATATGCGAGCCAAGCGAGGTGGAAATTTCTACAATGAAAGGGAATGTCAGCGGGTTGCCAACAAAGGTTGCCAGAAGTGCTGCCAATATGTTGCCGCGCATCAGGAAGGCAATCAAGATAGCCAAGCCAAAATGCAGGCCGAAGAACGGCGTGAAGCTGACGAACACCCCGGCTGCTATGCCGCGTGATATGCGGTGGGGCGGGTCTGGCAGGCGGCGCACACGATGCACCACATAACCGGCAGCGCGGTACCAGCCGCCGCGCGGATAGAAGAACTCGGCAATCATGCGCAAGTAGGTTCGTGGCTTCCTTTTGAACACCTTGTTTCAGGCCCCCTTGCCTGCCGTTTGTGGGTTAGGGTTTGCGGCTTATATCCCGGTAACGTTTAAGCTCGGCAACATCGCTGTCTGCCTCCAATACCAGCATTACTGTATGAAGATGTTCAACATCGCGCAAATCTACGTCAATTATCAGACGGTAGAAATCCGGCTTACGGGCAACAAAGTTGAGATCCGAGATGCTGGCCTGCTGCTCGCCGATCAGGGTGCATATGCGGCCCAGAACGCCGGCACCATTGGCAATTGTAAGATCAAGGCTGACGCTGTGTACAGGCGGATGGGTGCCCGGTTGCCAATGCAAATCAACCCAGCGTTCATTCTGCTCGGTGAAATCTTCCAGCCCATCGCAATCAATGGCATGAATGACAACGCCACGGCCACGGTAGGAAATACCAACGATACGCTCACCCGGCACCGGCTGGCAACATGGCGCGCGCTCAAAGGTTTCGCCCTGACCCAACCCGACAATGGCACGAGCTGCCTCGATTTCGTCGCTAACTGATATCGCATCGGGGTACAAAAGCGCCACCACATCGCTGGAGGCCAGCTCGGCAGAACCCAAACGGGCCAGAAGCTCGCCAGAATTGCCGAGGCGCAGGCGCTTGGCTGCCGTTCTCAGCGCTTTTTCCGTGGCTTTGCGCCCCACATGCTCAAAGGCTACCCGCGCCAGCTCGCGCCCCAGCTTGATAAAGCGCTCGCGATCTTCTTCACGCAACCGCCGCCGGATGGCGCTTTTGGCCCGCCCCGTGGCAACAATATCAATCCAAGTGGCTTGCGGGCTTTGACCTTCGGCGGTGATAATCTCGACTGACTGGCCATTTCTTATCCGAGTCCAGAGCGGCACCCTGATACCGTCAATTTTGGCACCTACGCAACGGTCGCCAATACGTGTGTGAATGGCATAGGCAAAATCCAGCGGCGTGGCCCCGCGCGGCAGCTTCACCACCTCGCCCTTGGGGGTAAAACAAAACACCTGATCGGCGTACATTTCCAACTTCACATGTTCAATGAACTCATCACTGTCACCGGCAGGGTCCAGACGTTCTGTCAGGGTGGTAATCCACTTTACCGGGTCCACTGAAAACGGGTTTTCAACACGCACACCATCACGATATGACCAATGGGCTGCAACCCCGGTTTCGGCCACTTCATGCATCAGCCGGGTGCGTATCTGCACCTCAACCCGCTTGCCGTCGCGCCCGGATACCGTGGTATGGATTGAGCGGTAGCCGTTTGACTTGGGCTGGCTGATATAATCCTTGAACCGGGTTGGCACCGCCCGCCAACGTTGGTGAATCGTCCCCAGCACCCGGTAGCAATCAGCGTTGTTATGGGTGATTATCCGAAAACCGTACGTATCGGATAGGCGCGAGAAACTTTGGTCTTTCGCCTGCATTTTACGCCAGATGGAATAGGGTTTTTTGGCGCGCCCAAACACCTCGGCCACAATATCCGCCTTGTCCAGCTCATCGCGGATGTCACTGGTGATCTTGTGGATCACATCACCGCTTTCCTTTTGCAGGCTGATGAAACGGCGAATGATAGAGGTGCGGCCTTCCGGGTTTAATACCTGAAAGGCCAGATCCTCCAGTTCTTCGCGCATCCATTGCATACCCATGCGCCCGGCAAGTGGCGCATAAATATCCATGGTTTCACGCGCCTTCTGCACTTGCTTGTCGGGCCGCATGGCGCGAATGGTGCGCATATTGTGCAACCGGTCAGCCAGCTTCACCAGAATCACACGTATATCTTTGGCGATAGCAACAAACAACTTGCGAAAGTTCTCGGCCTGTTTGCTTTCAGTCGAGGTCAGTTGCAGGTTGGTCAGCTTTGTGACCCCATCGACCAGCTCGGCAATTTCGCGGCCAAACTGGCCCTCAAGCTCGCTGTAGGTCGAAGTGGTATCTTCAATGGTGTCATGCAATAAAGCGGTAATGATCGAGGCATCGTCAAGCCGTTGCTCTGCCAGAATACCGGCTACCGCAACAGGGTGTGTGAAGTAGGGCTCGCCCGAGTGGCGCTTCTGGCCCTCGTGCATCTCGGCACCATAAGCATAGGCTTGGCGGATCAGATCGGAGTTTGATTTCGGGTTATACGCCCGGACCAGTGCAACAAGTTCTTCTCTATCCCCTACGCTCATCTGGTTTGGCCATCCGGGGCCAACTTGCCCAGCCCTCTTATCCCTTGTGCCTAGCTAGCACCTTGGCCCTGCGCCGCCATCAGCGCCCTGAGCAGATTTTCTTCGCTCATGTCATCTTCGGCAGGCTTGTCAGCGGCCTCGGCCCCCATCAGCAACGCCATTGAATCCTCTTCCGGCTCATCAACCTCAATCTGGGTTTGATGGCTTTCAATCATCCGCTCGCGCAGATCATCGACGTTCTGGGTCTCATCGGCAATCTCGCGCAGGGCGACAACCGGGTTTTTGTCATTGTCACGTTCAACCGTGATCGGATCACCCGTCGCTATTTCACGCGCCCTGTGCGACGCTAGCAACACCAGATCAAACCGGTTCGGAACTTTGTCAACGCAATCTTCAACCGTCACGCGGGCCATATTCTGCTCCAATTCCTAAAATGGGAGGTTAAGCCGCCTATCTAGGGTGCGTTTTGCTCAATGGCAAGGGACCAAACGGTCACAGAGCTCAGCCCAGCGCTCTTATTGCTTCTTTTTCGGCCTCCGGCAGGTCGTCCAGCATCTCCATTGCGGTTTTTCCAGACAAAGGATGCACCCAGCCGGGCGCAATTTCGGCAAGGGGAATCAACACAAAGCCTCGGTCTTGCAAACGCGGATGCGGTAGAATCAATTGCTTTGGTGCCTCTTTAATTTGCCGCCCCAAAGGTAATTCAACCCAATGACGTTGCGTTTCCGGGTCGGGCAAAACCGCACACCCCTGGGCAATCAGGTCTAGATCAAGACTGCGTGGCCCCCACCTTTTGGTGCGCAGGCGCCCAAATTCTGCCTCAACCTCATGCAGGCGGCATAAAAGTTTTTCTGGCGTCAAGCTGGTTTCAATTCTTGCAGCCGCATTAACAAAATCCGGCCCGTTTCCCTGTGGAAAACACGGCGTTAGGTATAGTTTACTCTTTTGTGAAACAGAAACTCCCAGCTTTTCTAATGCTTGGAAGGCGGCCTCAAAAATTATCTTTGTGCCACCAAGCCCCATCGCTTCATTGCTACCCAGTGCAACCAGCGCCTGGGTTTCCCAAAGGTTTCTACTTTCGCCTTGTGACACGCAATATAATCCCTAAGTAACTTATGAATTCGCTGTGTTCTTAGTACCCATTACCATTTTTATCCACTCACTCACATAAATGTAGGCGAAACATTTGAAAGGATAGAGTTATGTTCTACAAAGACGAGCGGCTGGCGCTGTTTATCGACGGGGCGAATTTATACGCCGCCGCGAAATCTCTGGGCTTTGATATTGACTATAAGCTGCTGCGCACGGAATTCATGCGTCGGGGCAAGCTTTTACGGGCCTTCTACTACACGGCATTGCTGGAAAATGACGATTATTCGCCCATTCGCCCGCTGGTGGACTGGCTGAATTACAATGGCTTTTCCATGGTCACAAAACAGGCCAAAGAATATACTGATTCGATGGGCCGGCGCAAAGTCAAAGGCAACATGGATATTGAGCTGACGGTAGATGCGTTGGAACTGGCCGAGCATCTAGACCACATTGTGCTGTTTTCCGGCGATGGAGATTTCCGCCCGATGGTGGCTGCCGTGCAACGCAAAGGCGTGCGGGTGTCAGTGGTTTCGACTATCCGTTCGCAACCACCGATGATCTCGGACGAGCTGCGCCGTCAGGCCGATAACTTTATTGAGTTGAATGAGCTGAAAGACGTGATTGGCCGCCCGCCGCGTGAATATGACAATGAGTATCGCCGCGACGAAGACCAGACCGAGAGCGAAGACGCCTGAACCTGCCGTGTAACAGAAAACCGGGGCCGATATGCGCCCCGGTTTTTGTCAATCTACCATCGCCGCATCAGCGTTGATGCGGTTGTGCACATCTATCACCTGCTGAGGCCAAGTACTTTTGATATAGGCCAGAACCGCGATAATATCAGCTTCTGACAGGATATCCCCGAACCGGATCATGCGACTGCGGTAATTGTTGGCTACCACAGCTTCAGTGCCCGCCCGCGTGATTTCGATCAGCAGGGCGTCCGGGTGATGCCAGGTGTGGCCGCTCGGATCATGGGGTGGGGCCGGTAAGTAGCCGTCGGCGTCCGGACTGCGCCAATCCGCCTCGCCTTGCAGCTCCGCGCCATGGCAAGCAGCGCAATAATCAATATATATGCTCTGCCCTTGGGCCGTGATGGTAGCATCGTCGTAGGGCAAAAGCCCGCCCTGTGCCTCCTCGGGCCACATGACCCAACCCAGACCAGCCACCGCAGCCGAACCGATCATCCCCAACAGAATTTTGTTCATCCAGACACTCCCGTCCTCATATGGCTCTCACCGGTATTGCCAAGTTGTTTGTTTGGCGTGACAGCACTATGCCAAAGGTATGAAAACACCGAACCATATGCCACTCCTAAAAGGCTACCGCTATCCTCATGAAACCATTGCTTACGCGGTTTGGTATCCACCAAATTGGTTTGAACCCTTTGTCTTCCAGACGGAAAAGAAAATTAAAGTTGCGCCGGAGGCGCTCATTTAAAAAAGAACAGTTTCAACTGTTCCTGTTGATCCCACCAGCTTTAGCTGGTGGTGGTTCAGTCGTTAGTGTCTACCATAAAAAGATCGCGGATATTTTGAATGCTGGGTCATGTATTCAATGAAGAAATGTCAGATGTTACACTGGCAAGCTAAAACCGCGCTTCACCTTAAGGACAATTTTGCCAATATGTCCTCCGGCTTCCATATGGGCATGTGCCTTGGCGGCATCTTCCAGATCAAATGTGCTGTCTATCACCGGCGCAACCCGGCCCGTGTCCAGAAGCGGCCAGACTTTCGCCAGTAACTCCGTGGCAATCCGGGTCTTTGCCAGATCACTTTGCGGCCTGAGAGTGCTGCCGGTCAGGGTCAAGCGCCGTGCCATGATCCGGGCAAAGTTGATTTCGGCTTTCGCGCCGCTCAGAAAGGCGATGTGGACCATCCGGCCTTCATCCGCCAACGCCTGGATATTGCGGGCAATATATTTGCCGCCGACCATATCGAGAATCAGGTTGGCACCACCTGCCGCACGCAGCACTTCAACAAAATCCTCGTTACGGTAATTGATCGCCCGCTCAGCCCCCAGCCCGGTGCAGACGCGGCATTTCTCATCCGACCCGGCAGTGCTGAAAACGTGTGCGCCAAATACGTTTGCCAACTGAATCGCTGTGGTACCAATGCCAGATGAGCCGCCATGTACAAGAAACCTCTCACCGGCCTGGAGGCCCCCGCGCATGAAGACATTTGAATAAACCGTGAAATAGGTTTCCGGCAGGCAGGCCGCCTGTTTCAGGCCCATGCCTTGCGGAATTGGCAGGGCGTGGGCCGCCGGGCAGGTGACATATTCGGCGTATCCTCCGCCCGGAAGCAAGGCGCAGACAAGGTCACCCTCCTGCCATTGTGTGACACCCGCGCCAATCATAACCACTTGGCCTGACGCTTCCAGCCCCGGCAGATCACTGGCAGTAGGCGGCGGCGCATAGGCACCGGCGCGTTGCAGGGCGTCGGGGCGGTTAACCCCGGCAAAGGCCACTTTGATAAGGATTTCACCATATTCAGGCACCGGCACCGGGCGGGTGCAAAGCTGTAAGACCTCCGGGCCGCCGGGCGCAGTGATTTCAATGGCGCGCATATTCTCTGGCAAGTTCATTCGCGATTTTCGCCCTGCACATGCCCCGGGTAACCTTCGTGCCTGTCTCCTGCTGAGCTGGCAGGTGCCTTGATCTGGCCTAGAACACGCCCCGGGCCGCGCATGAAGGCCTTGAATAATTCGGTCTGGCGCGCCTTTCCCTTAGCCTTCTCAATACTCATGACATTATCAATCCGCCGGTCAAGAAAATTCCATGTTTCGGCAGCCCCCTCGCTTCCGTCACCTAGCCAGAACAGAAGCGTTGAGCTGTAGACTGCAGACAGGGTGGCGCGTTTTGTGTACCAGTTTACATCGCGCGAAGTGTCGGCCAATGACTCCCAGATCAGGCCGCAGGTTTGCCAGACCGCGCCTGCGCCAATGGCGGCGTTTTGCGGCAGTGAAAACAGCGTGATACCTTTGCGCGCAATGTCACGGTCAGCTGCCTCCAGCCGAAAGCGTACCCCGGCGGCAATGCGGTCACGGTAGCGCAATGCGCTCAAATCTGTAGCCTTCAGGCGAGCCAGCATTTCGGCATCTCCACGCTGGTGATAAGCCAGCGCCATGTCAACAGGCCCGCGCGGGAACAGCGTTTTGGCGGAATCCATATTGATACCGCACTCTGCGGCTGCTGCTTGCAAGGTACCAGCACTCCAGCCGTCAAACGGCACATGCGCAAGGGCGGCATCGAGAAGTTTGTCTTTCATATCATGTTCCTGCATTTCACTCTTACGGGTCAGCCTATCATTTCTAAATCGCCAATTTCCAGCATAAAGCCACCACACAATATGCAGCTCGGCATTATGCAGCCCATTTTCAGAGGAAACCACCGTAACCCGGTCTTGTTGCACGGGTCGGAGTTTAGCCACAAGTCGCCCATATTCATAAATTTGGTCCTGTGATAATTTCGAGCCTGGAAGCCAAGATCAGTTATTTTGTTCAGTATGGCAACGCCGACCTTGACCTCCCTTTGCTGCTATTGAACCTGCGGGCCTTCAGTTAGGCCCCCCTCCCAGCAGATTACTTGTAATCGCCGAGAAGGCATGAGAGGGGCATTGGATGACGGCCTTCCAGCGCCCGATTTGCGCTTCAATTCTGCTGCGCTGATTATAGCCTCTGCTGGCTTGCCAGACCATATGACCACGGCTTTTAATTTCGACAATGCGTGGTCTCGCTGGGAAAATACAGGGGGGGGGTGGCCACCGCGTGAGCCGCGCCGAGGGGCAGCCCAGTTCGTCCCCCGAGATTGCATCTTTGCAAACTTGTGGCAACGGCTGGCGTTGAGCTTATGCGGCCTTAAGCGTATCCGTGATCGTGACAAAGTGCTTGTTAACACTTGGCCGCTGATCTGTGCCACAACGCCCATATTTGGCCTTTAAATTTCCGAGCACAACCCGGTGTGGACAGCCGCTCAAACCGCTGCTATAGGTCTGCTTCCTGCAATTTTGCAAACTCAAACCTAGAAAGGTGGTGACAACCACATGCAGGTCAGTGTTCGTGACAACAATGTCGATCAGGCACTCCGTGCCCTGAAAAAGAAACTGCAGCGTGAGGGCGTTTTCCGGGAAATGAAGCTTCGGCAACATTTTGAAAAACCCTCCGAGAAGAAAGCACGCCAAAAAGCCGAAGCAATTCGTCGGGCGCGCAAACTGGCTCGGAAAAAAGCGCAACGTGAAGGGATGATGTAAGTCATCTGCATTAGCGCTTAAGTAACGACCCCCGTGGCCCCCGGCTGCGGGGGTTTTTTGGTCTGGCTGCTGAAAATAGTGAGCCTGACAACATTTCTGATTGACATTGATAACCCGCCCGCAAAAATTTCCGGTTTTCCGGTTTTCCGGTTTTCCGGTTTTCCGGTTTTCCGGTTTTCCGG
>CAYNXK010000009.1:5148-26260 GCA_964401125.1 uncultured Aliiroseovarius sp. | reverse complement strand
TGTTCTGGATTTGCGCCACCGCCAAGCCGCGCTCGTTGGTGCCATCCCCGCGCAGGCGGAAAATGCCGTTGACGCCGATAAAGCCTGAACCCTGCGTCAGGGCAGCCCCGGTAAGTGCGTCGGCCTTGCCAGCCCGCACAAGGGCACCAATGGCGGCAATACCATCATAGGCCAGCCCGGCAATTGGGTGTGGGCGGGTGCCGTAGCGCGCCTGATAGCGCGCCTGAAACTGGGTTGAAAGTGCAGGGTCCGGCAGCGCAAACCAGCCATCCTGCAAGCCGGGCATGCTCAGGGCGTTGGCGGGAATATCCCAGCGCTGCAATCCGATGAACTGCACCTCACCGGGCTTCACCCCGTTCTCAGGCAGCAGCCCAGCCAGAAACGGCAGCGCCCCGGAAGTGCCTGAAGTCATGAAAATGGATTGGGCACCTGAAGTGCGCGAGGCCCGGCTGATTTCCGGCAGGGCATTGATGATGCCGTTTTGTGAAAGCTCAAAGCCAGTGATTCCGGCCAAAGTGGCCCCTGAGGTGCTTATGGCGCGCTGAATTGCCGCCGCTCCGGCGCGCTCGGCTGTATCATTGCCATGCACCACCAGAATACGGCCCCGACCTTGACCCACCGCATAGCGCGTCAGCCGATTCGCGGTGTTCTGGAAGGTGTTGCCTAAAATAAAGACGTTGCCACCGGCTATGTCGGGGTTGTTTGAGAAGGCCAGCAGGTTGATGTTACGAGCGGAAACCGCCACCCCGGCAGCATTTGCATTGGCGGCATAAACCGGGCCGAGAATGATCTTGGCCCCGTCATTGACCGCCTGTACTGCCATCACCGCCGCCTGCTGAGCGTTTCCGGCAGTATTGTAAACCCGCAAGTCAATCACTACCCCGTCAAGCTCTGACATGGCCAGACGCGCAGCATTTTCCAACGATTGTGCCAGCGTTGCATCAGTTGCCGAGGCTGAGCCGCGCGGTACCAGAAGGGCAACGGGAACTGGGCGCGCAGTATTAATGTGCGGGCCGCCCGCGCCAATACCGGGTGCGGTGACATCACAGGCCGAAAGGTATACCAGCGAAAAAAGCGCAAGCAAAACTGCGGGCACCTTGCGGGTCACGCCCAAAAAAGCAAACATGAACAAATCCTCATTCCCTTGAGGCCAGACAGCAACAATGCGCCGGACCTATCCCGGACTATCATAAACGCCATAACAGACAGGTCCAGCCTTGAAACCCGAAATAAACCCACTTCCCGCCGGCCTCTATTTGGTGGCAACACCAATTGGCAATGCCAGAGACATTACCCTGAGAGCGCTGGATATTCTGGCAAGCGCCGATGTCATTGCCGCCGAAGACACCCGCACGGCGCGCAAACTCATGGGGCTGCATGGGGTGGCCTTGGGCAAACGTCCGCTTATTGCCTATCATGACCATTCCGGGCAGGCTGGGCGCAGCGGCATCCTGAAACTGATCGGGCAGGGTCGCTCGGTAGCCTATGTCAGCGAGGCCGGAACACCTCTGGTGGCCGATCCCGGCTTTGCCCTGGCGCGCGAAGCGGGGGTGGCAGGCTATCTGGTAACCACAGCCCCTGGTGCCTCGGCAGCCCTGGCGGCCCTCAGCCTGTCAGGTTTGCCAAGTGACAGGTTTCTCTTTGCCGGGTTTGCCCCGACAACAAAAGGCGCGCGCCTTAATTGGTTGCGGGATCTTGTAATGTTGCCGGCGACCCTGATCATTTATGAAAGCCCAAAGCGTATACATGGGTTGTTAAGCACCTTGTGCGAAATTACCGGTGAGGCCCGAAAGGCGGCCCTTTGCCGGGAAATGACCAAAAAATTTGAAGAGGTTACGCGCGGCTCGCTTGGTGAATTGTGCGATGTACTGGCAGATCGGCGTCTCAAGGGCGAAATTGTTCTGGTATTGGAGCGTGGGCATGAAGGAACTGGCGATGAAACCATGGGGGCAGCTTTGCGTATAGCGCTAAAAACCATGAGCCTGAAAGATGCGGCAGCGACTGTTGCAGAAGCTTATGGCTTACCACGGCGCAAGGTTTATCAGGCCGCGTTGGAATTGGAGATGGACGTATGAGCGGAAAAACCTCTTTTTTGGCCGGGCTGGCTGCGGAAGATTCCGTTGCCCGCAACTATCAGGCGCGTGGCTCTCAGGTTGCGGCACGGCGTTGGCGTGGCTCTTGCGGTGAAATTGATCTTGTCATGCGCAACGATGACGGGTTGGTTTTTGTTGAAGTCAAGAAGGCCCGGGATTTTGCCCGCGCCGCCGAGCGGCTGACCCGGGCTCAAATGCGCCGTATCTACGGTGCAGCTTCTGAATTTCTGGCCGGAGAGCCGGAAGGCCAGAACACGCCGGTTCGTTTTGACGTGGCTTTGGTAAACTCAACTGGCCAGATGCAGGTGATTGAAAACGCCTTCGGTATGTGAAATTCACAGCCTGACCATTGCTCTTCAGGCACCCCCGCGCCATGTAGGGGGCTATAAACGGGGGTAAGTCATGGCCAAATCTTTGCGTGTTGCCATTCAGATGGATCCAATTGACTGGATCGACATTAACGCCGATTCGTCCTTCCGCATTGCCGAAGAAGCGCAAGCGCGCGGGCATGAACTGTTTTACTACACCCCGGACAAGCTGTTCTTTGACGCGGGCATTGTAAAGGCGCGAGGCTGGCCATTAACTCTGCGCCGTATACCGGGCAATCATTTCAGCCTTGGTGAAGAGACCGAAATTGCACTTGGTGATTGGGACGTTGTCTGGCTGCGCCAAGACCCGCCCTTTGATATGGGCTACATCACCACCACGCATTTGCTCGATATGCTGCCCCCCTCGACACTGGTGGTGAACAACCCGTTTTGGGTGCGCAACTACCCTGAAAAACTTTTGGTTCTCAGCTTCCCGGACCTGACCCCGCCAACCATGATCGCCCGCGACCTTGCCACTCTGCGCACCTTCAAGCAGCGCCATGGCGACATCATCTTGAAGCCGCTTTATGGCAATGGTGGTGCCGGTGTTTTTCGTCTCGGCCCGGACGACTGTAACCTTGCCAGCCTGCATGAGCTGTTCGCCGGCATCAACAACGAGCCACTGATAGCCCAGAAGTTCCTGCCAGCAGTATCTGGCGGCGACAAGCGGATAATTTTGGTAGACGGCACGCCGGTCGGGGCCATCAACCGCGTCCCCGCCCCCGGTGAAACCCGCTCAAACATGCATGTGGGCGGGCGCCCTGAAAAGGCCGGGCTGACAGCGCGCGACCATGAAATTTGCGCTGCCATTGGCCCTCTTTTGCGCGAAAAAGGCCAGGTTTTCGTTGGCATTGACGTGATCGGTGATTACTTGACAGAAATAAACCTGACCTCGCCCACTGGCATTCAGGAGCTTGAACGCTTTGATGACACCAACATCGCCGCACTGATCTGGCAGGCCATCGAGGCGCGTCTGGCGGCAAAATGAGCCTGCGCCTGCGCCTTCTCAACCTGTTTTGTCGCCTTGCAGTTAAACCCCGCCTGCGCCGCATGACAAACCCCGTCAGAGAACGTCTTGTGTTCGAGCGCGCCGCGCGTTGGGTTTTTCGCGCCACCCCCTTGTCACTTATCTTGCCGATAAAGCTGCCCGGTGGACTGCCGGCACTCACTATCAGAAACCGCCCGGCCACGAGGCATGCCGGCCCCGGCAGCCCGGTCATCCTCTATTTTCATGGCGGTGGATATCTTGTCGGCAGCCCGCAAACCCATGCCAAAATGCTCAGCCGCCTGTCGCAGCTGACCGGGCTTGAGGTGCTGGCCCCCTCTTACCCGCTGGCCCCTGAGCAACCGTTTCCGGCGGGCTTCAACGCTGCCTACACCGCTTTCAATGCCTTGCTGGAAATGGGTTACAACCCCGCAGACATTATCCTTGGCGGTGACAGTGCCGGGGGCGGTATGGCTCTGGCTTTGATGGCCAAACTTTGCGCCGAAGGCCGCTCGCCTCGCGCAGTTTTTGCCTTTTCACCCCTGACAGACATGCGGTTTTCAGGCGAATCATTCCATAAAAATGCTGTGAATGACCCGCTTTTGCCCGCCGAAAACAACGCTCTGGTTGCCAAAATGTATCTGGCAGGCCATAGCCCCGGTGACCCGCGCGCCTCACCTCTATTGGCTGATTTTTCAAACCCGCCGCCAGTTTTTCTGCAATATTCCACCAGAGAAATCCTGTGCGATGACAGCCGCCGCATGGCTGCCCACCTGCGCCGCGCTGGCGGTACAGTCGTTGAGGATGAGTGGCCCGATCCACCGCATGTCTGGGTCTTGTTTGACGGCCTCATCCCGGAAGCCCGGGCGGCCCTCAAAAATGTGGCCGGATTCATCAAAACCCTCGCCTGACGCTTCAGTTCAGGGTAGCAATAGCCAGCCGATAGCTTGCCGCCTCGGCCACATGTACCTTGCGCACGCCCCCGGCACCTTCCAGATCAGCAATGGTGCGCGCCACCCGCAAAACCCGGTGATAGCCGCGCGCCGAAAGGCTGTAATGTTCGGCCACGCGCAGCAGAAAGGCGCGGCCCTCCTCATCTGGCCCGGCGATTTCTTCCAAAAACTCCCCTTCCGCATCAGCATTGGTGCGAGCATGGGCATGGCTGGCAAAGCGCGCATCCTGCACCTGCCGTGCTGCCGCCACCCGTTGTGCCACCTCTGCCGAACCTTCACTGGCTGGGGGTAAATCAAGGTCGCTAAAAGCTACCGGCGGCACCTCAACGCGCAAATCAAAGCGGTCCATTAGCGGGCCTGAAACCCGGCCCAGATAATCTTCGCCACAAATCGGTGCCCGCGAACAGGCCCGCGCCGGATCTGCCAAATGACCGCATTTGCAAGGGTTGGCAGCGGCCACCAGCATGAACCGGCAGGGATAACGGATATGCGCATTGGCCCGCGCCACCACCACCTCGCCGGTCTCCACTGGCTGACGCAGAGTTTCCAGCACCCCCCGGTTGAATTCGGGAAACTCGTCCATGAATAACACGCCATTATGGGCCAGCGTCACTTCGCCGGGCCTGGCACCACGCCCACCGCCCACAATCGCGGCCATCGAAGCCGTATGATGCGGCTCGCGAAAGGGCCTCTGCCGTGAAATGCCGCCTGCGCCCAGCAACCCGGCCAACGAATGAATCATTGAGGTTTCCAACGCCTCAGCCGGCGAAAGTGGTGGTAAAATTCCCGGCAGACGCGCTGCCAGCATGGATTTTCCGGCGCCGGGGCCGCCTACCAGTAACATATGATGCCGCCCTGCCGCCGCTATTTCCAAGGCCCTCTTGGCCCGCTCCTGGCCTTTCACATCCCTGAGGTCGCGTCCGACTGGTGGGGCCAGAACCTCGCCGGCTTCGGCAGGCGCCAGAGGGGATTGACCGCTGAAATGCTGGATTACCGCGGCCAAAGTTCGCGCTGCCAGTACCTTTGTGGCCCCAACCCAGGCTGCCTCTGCCCCGCAGGCTTGCGGGCAAATCAAGGAGCGCTCATCCTCGGCCGCTGCCATCGCGGCGGGCAAGGCACCAGCAACTGCGATTAGGTTTCCGTCTAGTGAAAGTTCGCCCAAAGACAGCGTTTCCTCAATGGCATCACGTGGCAAAACATCTATCGCCGCCAACAACGCCAAGGCAATCGGCAAGTCAAAATGCGAACCCTCCTTGGGCAGGTTGGCTGGTGAAAGGTTGATGGTGATGCGCTTGGAGGGCAGGGCAATGGACAAGGCATTCAGTGCTGCCCGCACCCGCTCGCGCGCTTCACTCACCGCCTTGTCCGGCAAGCCAACAATGGTAAAACTTGGCATGCCGGGGGTTACGGCACATTGTACCTCAACCGGCCGCGCTTCGACGCCGACAAAAGCAACCGTATAAGCGCGCGCGACCATGACCCCTCCATTAACCAACCACTAAAGAATGGTTAACTCATTGGAGGTTTAAGAAAGGTTAACGCCCATTCATCTTGGCAAAAATACTCCGGCCGGAGGCCTCAAACCCCTTGGAACCCCTCTGGCCGGGCCAGTTGCGGCTTGCAAGACCTTGCCCGTAAGGCTCTGACTCATAACTCACCTCAAGCCCCTAGGCGCGCCAATGCCCGGCCTCCGATACCCCGGCCTCCGATATAAAGCTCATTGGAAAAATAAGGATTTGTGCGGGTGTCTATCACGCGAGATGATTGATAGCACCGAGGCTCCAGCCCGCCCCGTCCCAATCCAGCCTCGTAACCGAGAGGTTGTCAATTTGATGGCCAATGGCCTCCACAGGCGTCAGTCCGCTGGCTTGCTGGATCTGGGTCATGATGACGCCGATATGGGCCACTGCTATGATATGCCCCTGCCGGTTTTTGCGGGTTACCGTTGCAACCCACTCAGCCACCCGCCGGGCTGCCTCATTCCAGCTTTCGCCGCCGGGCGGGGTAACATCACCGGGGGTCTCCCAATAGGCGCGGGCAAGGGCCGGGTCGCGGGCTGTCACCGCCTCAAAACCTAACCCGTCCCAGGCCCCGAAGTTGAACTCGCGCAGAGCGCGGGCGTGCGGCAGCCGTATATGGCCCGGCATCTCAACCGCATCCGCCGTGGCCGTGGCCCGGATCAGGTCTGAGCTGACCAGCAGCGCCCGGTTTGGCAGATAGGCGCGCACGCGGGCAATGGCTGCGTGGTCGGACAGGTCGGCGGGCACATCCCGCCAGCCCACGAAGGTTTTCTCATGGGTCGGGCCATGGCGCAGCCACCACCAGCTAATCATCGCGCAGTTTCAGGCGCGGCGCCTTTGGGCAGCGCGCCCTTCAGGGCCAGCCCCAGCCCGGCGGTTACCAGCACCACCAGCCCGGCCCTGGCCGCAAGGCGCTGGTTCATCTCGCCGTGGGTTTGGCGAAAGAGCCGCGCCAGGGCGTTTTCAGGCACCACGCCCTGCCCCAACTCGTTTGAGACGATAATGACTGGTGAAGCGCAGCTTTCCAGCGCCCTGAGCAGGCGGTTTTCAACTTCCGGGTAGGCAAGCGGGTTGGCCGCTGCCATCTGGTTGCTCAACCACATGGTGGCGCAATCAACCAGCACAACCTTGCCCGCAATCACACATCCCAGCGCTTCAGCAAGATCAAGCGGAGCCTCCACAACCTCCCAGCCACTGCCCCGGCGCAGCTGATGGGCTGCAACCTTGGCCGCCATCTCATCATCCCGCGCCTCGGCGGTGGCAATATAGGAGCGCGGCAGGCCCGGCAGGCCCAACAGGTGCTCGGCAAAAGCCGATTTGCCTGAGGCGGCACCGCCCAGCACGAATGTCAGTTGTGGCAACATACCAGCGCTCCCATTTTTTCTGCCCCATTTTCAGCCACTTTAGCAACCTGCCCGGCGCGACGAAAGCCGTATTCATCTTGTGCTATGGCGCACCTCTGCGTAGGTTTGCTTTACTTTGTAAAGGCGGGGGCAAAGGCGGAAGTGGAGACAGGCATGCTGGCTGGCAAGAAAATTCTTCTGATCATTGGCGGCGGTATTGCCGCTTTCAAAGCGCTTGAGCTGATAAGGCGACTGCGCGAGCAGGGTGCTGCGGTGACCCCGGTTATTACCAGCGCCGGGCAGGAATTTGTCACCCCGCTTTCGGCTTCAGCTCTGGCCGCTGGCAAGGTCTATACCGAGCTGTTTGACCTGACAGATGAGGCCGAGATGGGCCATATTGAACTTTCGCGCGCTGCCGATTTGGTGCTGGTCGCCCCGGCCACGGCAGACCTGCTGGCCAAGATGGCTGCCGGGCTGGCCAATGATCTGGCCACAACGCTTTTGTTGGCCACCGATAAGCGGGTATTGCTGGCGCCCTCAATGAATGTACGCATGTGGCAGCATCCGGCAACCCGGCGCAATGTCACCAGCTTACAAGGTGATGGCGTGCTGTTTTGCGGCCCGAATGAGGGCGATATGGCCTGCGGCGAATACGGGCCGGGGCGGATGTCTGAGCCGCTGGAAATTGTTGCGGCGGTGGAGGCCGCATTGGCGAATGGCCCCCTGAAAGGCAAGCATGTGCTGGTGACGTCCGGGCCGACCCATGAGCCGATTGATCCGGTGCGCTACATTGCCAACCGTTCAAGCGGGGCGCAGGGCGCGGCGATTGCCGCAGCTTTGGCAGCTTTGGGCGCAAACGTCACTTTTGTGACCGGCCCGGCCTCGGTGGCCCCGCCCGGTGGTGTGAAAGTGGTGCAGGTAGAGACCGCCCGCCAAATGCTGGAGGCGGCTGAGGCAGCCCTGCCTGCTGACGCGGCGGTATTTGCCGCCGCCGTGGCTGACTGGCGGGTTGAGAATGCCTCGGACTCAAAGGTCAAGAAAGAGGCTAACGGCCGCCTGCCCAAGCTGGAATTTGCCGAGAACCCAGATATTCTGGCAACGATCTCGCAGAGAGGTAAAGGCCGCCCGGTGCTGGTGGTAGGCTTTGCCGCCGAGACGGATAATGTGGTTGAAAATGCCCGTGCCAAGCGACTGCGCAAGGGTTGTGACTGGATTCTGGCCAATGATGTCAGCCCTGAGACCGGCATTATGGGCGGTGACGAGAACGCCGTGGTTTTGATTGATGGCCAAGGCCAGGAAGCATGGCCGCGCATGAGCAAGGCTGATGTGGCTAAAAAATTGGCGGCACGGATAGCCGCGGCGTTGGGCCAAAATATTTGAGGCGCCGAACCACTTTATTCTGGAACGCGGAATTAATTACCTTCAGTCCGAGTTGATCGTTGGCTTTTCGGCCTCAATTGTGCTGATGCTATACCCCTTGAGCGCATTATGGGTTGCGGCAGAATTTAGACGTTGTTACGCGATCACTCCTTGAAAGAAATGCCGCTGGCTCTAGGCGTGGAGTTGTACTGAATGGTAAGGTTTCAGGCCGCATTTAGAACCACGCGGCAAACAACTGCCATATTCCAATTTAATTGTGTGTAAGCCTTGCAAATTGATGAAATAAGCTGCCTTGCTGGGCATCTATGTAAATAAGGACTTTCTGAGTTGCACCCCCACCACCATTCCAACTTGTTCCGCTCCCCCCCAGCGAGGTGGCCGCGCCGGGCGCGGCTGATTTCAGGCCTCCGGCGGGAGTATTTTTACCAAGATGAAGGGGCTGGTTTTGTGCTGGTTTGTTTAGGTCAAGCTTACCTTTGGAGGCGGGGCTGATGGTGCGGGTCCGGTTGATTTCAGGGATTTTGACGGTTGGTTCATGGACCCTATTGAGTCGGATTTTGGGCTTTGTGCGCGACATCATGATTGCGGCCACTCTTGGCACCGGCCCGGTGGCCGAGGCGTTTTTGATTGCCTTCTCCTTGCCCAATATGTTTCGCCGGTTTTTTGCCGAGGGCACGCTGAACCCGGCTTTTGTGCCGATGTTTGCCAAAAAGCTGGAGGCGGGCAGGGGCGACAAGACCGAGGCTGAGGATTTTGCCCGCGATGCCCTGTCGGGCCTTGGGTTTTTCCTGATTCTGTTCACGGTTTTGGGGCAGATTTTTATGCCGTTTCTGGTTTGGGCTATGGCGTCGGGTTTTGCCGCTGATGAGCGCTTTGATCTGGCGGTGATGTTTGGCCGCATCGTATTTCCTTATATTTTGTTTATTGCCATGGCCGCGCTTTTGTCGGGAGTTTTGAATGCCACTGGCCGTTTCATGGCGGCGGCCGCGGCGCCTTTGTTGCTGAACCTGATATTTGTTGCGGCCATGGCTTTGGCGATCTGGCTGGGTCTTGATGTTGGCTTGGCCCTGTCTTGGGCTGTGCCGGTGGCGGGCATTGCCCAGATGGCGCTGGTTTGGGTGGCTGTATCGCGGGCCGGGTTCAATCTGCGTCCGCGCTGGCCGCGCCTGACGCCGGAGCTGAAGCGCTTGGCCATCATCGCTGCCCCGGCGGCTTTGGCGGGCGGCGTGGTGCAGGTGAACTTGTTGGTGGGGCGGCAAGTGGCGAGCTTTTTTGACGGGGCTATTGCCTGGCTGAGCTATGCCGACCGGCTGTACCAACTGCCGCTTGGGGTCGTGGGCATTGCCATTGGTGTGGTGCTGCTGCCGGACCTGACCCGCCGCCTGAGCAGTGGTGATGCGGCGGGCGGGCGCGAAGTGTTAAGCCGGGCCGGAGAGCTGGCGCTGGCGCTAACCGTGCCGGCCTCGGTGGCCCTGATGCTGGTGCCCTTGCCGCTGGTCTCGGCCTTGTTTGAACGCGGGGCGTTTACGGCTGATGACAGTGCAAATACCGCCGCTGCCGTGGCCATATATGGGCTGGGCCTGCCGGCTTTTGTGTTGCAAAAGGTTTTGCAGCCAAACTTTTTTGCCCGGCAGGATACCAAAACGCCGTTCCATTTTGCGCTGGTGGCGCTGGTGGTGAATGCGGTTCTGGCAATTGGGTTGTCTTTTTATATCGGCTTTATTGCTGCCGCCATTGCTACCACCACTGCCGGTTGGGTTATGACCTTTATGCTTTGGCGGGGGAGCTGGAAGATGGGCGAAGAGGCGCGGTTTGACCGGCGCTTCTGGAGCCGTGTCTGGCGCATTGGTGTGGCCAGCTGGCTGATGGGGTTGGTGCTTTTGGGGGTGGTTATTATCATCGGCCCAATGTTTGATGCTAGCGGTTGGCGCTATCTGGCGCTGGCCATACTGGTTGGGTCGGGCGGGCTTTCCTATCTTGGATTTGGCACTTTGTTCCGGGCCTTCAGGATTTCAGATTTCCGGGCTGCTATGCGCCGCTGATGCGGTTTTTGCGCTCAGCGCTGGCGCATTTTTGCCAGCAAATGCGTCCAGCCACCGGGGCGGACCACGAATGACAGGCCAAAGCCTGCAACAAATCCCGTGAGGTCGGCAACCCAGTTCATTGAGGCTCCGAACAGCAGCCCCCAGACAAGTTGCAGCCCCATCAAAAAGCCGATCAGGCTGAAAGCCCGCAGGCGGTTTTCCTCAGTGCCGGCCAGATTGGTCCAGAGCAGGTAGGAATAGGCACCGATCAGCCCGTAAGCCGCCGGGTAGGCGCCGAACAACACGACCTGTGTTTCCCAGGCCAGCCCGTAGGCCAGTGCCCCGGCAAATGATGCCCCGAAGAACACCAGTAGCACGGCGAGGCCCGAAAATGCCTCGCCAACCATTTTGCCGAGCGCCAGAATGAACACCAGCGAAAAGATGACATGGGTGAAGTTGCCATGCAGGAAGGGGTAGGTGATAAAGCGCAGCATATAGTCAAGTCGTATTTGGCGGTTTTCCAACATCCAATCGAACAGCGGCTGATAAAAGCCGTGGGCTTCAAGCGCCATAACGCGCCAGCCGGTAGCGGCAGCCCCGCCCAGAAACCCGGCATTGCCGGCCTGAAACAGCAACTCAACACCAAGAATGGCCAGCGCCAGCAGCACCACCACCGGCGGTAATGGGTTCAGGGGCGAGGTGTTGGGGTCAGATGACATGGCTGCGCTTTCCTTGACGGGCGTTGTGCGCATGGGTAAGCGAGCAGGAAGCAAATATCCAGACGGAGTTTAATCATGAGCAGCCCTGCCTTTAGCAAACGTGTATTTTCCGGCGTCAAGCCATCGGGGGGCCTGCAGCTGGGCAATTACCTTGGCGCCTTCAAGCGCTGGGTTCAGATGCAGGGACCGGATTTTGAAACCCTCTATTGTGTGGTGGACCTGCATGCGATTACGGTCTGGCAAGACCCCAAAGAGCTACGCAGCTCGACCCATGAAGTGGTGGCCGGGCTGATTGCCTCGGGCATTGACCCTGAAGGTTCGGTTCTGTTCAACCAGAGTCAGGTTTCAGCCCATGCAGAGCTTGGCTGGATATTCAACTGTGTAGCGCGGGTTGGCTGGATGAACCGCATGACCCAGTTCAAGGACAAGGCCGGCAAAAACGCCGAAGCCGTCAGCCTTGGCTTGTACGCCTATCCTGCCCTGATGGCCGCCGATATTCTGGCCTATCACGCAACCCATGTGCCGGTGGGCGAGGACCAGAAGCAGCATGTGGAGCTGACCCGCGACATTGCCACCAAGTTCAACCACGATTACGGGGTGGATTTTTTCCCCTTGGCCGAGCCGGTTATTGAAGGCCCGGCGATGCGGGTGATGAATCTGCGTGATGGCAGTAAAAAGATGTCAAAGAGCGGTGCCAGTGACATGGAGCGCATCAATATGCTGGACGGAGCCGAGCTGATTGCCAAGAAATTCAAAAAGGCCCGCACTGATCCGGCCCCCCTGCCTGACAGCCTTGAGGGGCTGAAGGGCCGCCCGGAGGCGAAAAACCTGGTCGATATTTATGCCGGCCTGTCAGATACAACCCCCGAGGCGGTAATTTCGGAATATGCCGGGGCGGGTTGGGGCCAGTTCAAACCGGCGCTGGCTGATCTGGCGGTGGCAAAGCTGGCCCCCATATCAGACGAAATGCGCCGCCTGATGGCGGACCCTGGCGAGTTGGACCTGATTTTGGCCAAAGGAGCCGAGAAGGCCGAGGCGATTGCCCGCCCGGTCCTTGAGCAGGTCCATGACATTATCGGGCTGGTGCGGGCGCGCTGAGGCGCAATCCAAAAAGTGGCCCCCTATGCGAGCAATTGCCCGCTCCCAAAAGGTCTCGACTCCTGACCTTTCTCTGATAGGGTCTGCCCTCTGGAGGGACAAACATGGCGACAGGTACCAATATCCGCACTTGGTTCAATGGCTCTTGGCATGAGGGCGATATTGCAATCATGCGCGCCGCCGATCACGGGGCATGGCTGGGCACCACGGTGTTTGATGGCGCGCGTTTCTTTGAGGGGATCAGCCCGGACCTTACGGCGCATATGGCGCGGGTTGTGCGCTCGGCTGTGGCTCTGATGCTGGTGCCTAACAAGACTGGCGATGAAATATCTGAAATCGTGCGTGAGGGGCTGGCGCTGTATCCGAAGGGTGCGGCGGTTTATATAAGGCCAATGTTCTGGGGCATCCATGGCGAGGCCTCGGCGATTGTGCCATCGGCGAAAGAGGTTGGCTTTGCGGTTTGCCTTGAGGAAATTCCCATGGCGGCACCCCAGACCAGCACCACGCTGACCACCACGCAGTTTTGCCGGCCAGTGCAGGAAAGCTCTGTGGTTGATGCCAAGGCTGGCTGCCTTTACCCCAATAATGCCCGCATGTTGGCTGAGGTACAGGCCAAAGGCTACGGCAATGCGCTGGTGGCAGATGCGCTGGGCAATGTTGCTGAAAGTGCCACGGCCAATGTCTTCATGGTCAGGGATGGCGAGGTGTTCACGCCCATTGCCAATGGCACTTTCCTGTCTGGCATCACCAGGGCGCGTCACATCAGAAATCTGACCGCCGAGGGCGTGAAGGTGCATGAATGCGTGCTGAGCTTTGAAGATTTTCGCGCCGCCGACGAGGTATTTTTATCTGGTAATATGTCAAAGGTCACGCCGGTGATGGAATTTGACGGCACACATTACCAGCACGGCCCGGTTACGAAAATGCTGCGTCAACTTTACTGGGATTGGGCGCATTCTACCGCCGGGAAAGCCAGTTGATCCCGGTGGCAGGCTAAGCCATGATTGGCCAGCAACAGGAGGTCAGAATACATGCGTAAATTTCTTGTGGTGCTGGATAGCAGCACTGAATGTTTGAATGCCATGCGCTTTGCCGCGATGCGGGCCAAGAATACCGGCGGTGGGGTCGAAATTCTGGCGGTGATTCCACCGGAGGAGTTCAACCACTGGATTGGCGTTGGTGCCATCATGCGGGAAGAAGCGCGGGACCGGATCAATGCGCATTTTGAGGTTTTTGCCAAGTGGATGCGCGAGCGGCACAAGATTGAACCTGAATTGGTGATACGTGAAGGTGACCCGGTGGCGGAAATTCTGACGCAGGTGCGCGAAGATGCAGAAATCGGGGTGCTGGTGCTGGGGGCTGGCAGCGAAAAGGCTGGTCCCGGCCCGATCATTAACCAGCTCATGCGTGCCTCTGCCAACCTGCCGGTGCCAATGACCATCGTACCCGGCAGTATGTCAAAAGACCGGATCGCCGAGGTGACCTGAGCCTCGCGTGGGCTTCAGGCCGATATAAACTGATGCGCCAATGGTGATTCGCAGGGTTGTCCCGCAGTGATTCCGGCCTTGCCGGCCACAAGCAGGGCCAGCAAGATGATTTGCAATATGCAAATACCTGAGCCTGGGCCTTGCTTTAAAGCAGACTTCCCCGATTTTTAGGGCAAAAATTTGGTGTGGCAGAGCGCCCACTTTCAAAATCAGCCGATAGTGGTTACAAATTAGACAAATAGTAATATACGAATGTATCAACATTGCATATTTCTGAACGAAATGGGAAAATCATGTCTAATCACGAACATGAAATTGAAGTTGTTTCCGCCAAGGGAAATTACTTTATGGTTATCTTCGTGGCGCTGATTGTGGTGGTGATGGCGGTGTTTACCTGGGTGATGTATGGCATGGCCAGGCAGGTATACGTGCTGACAGATATGATGGTAGAGATGAACCAATCATTTCACTCTATCGTCACAGCCATGGGTTCAATGTCGACAGATATGACAATTATGAGTGAGGCTGTCATTGAAATGAATAGCCATATGGGCAATATGAGCGGCCAAATTGGCGAGATGAATGTTTCGATAACCGGCATGTCGGGCGATATTGGCCTGATGAGCAGTAACATCGGGTCGATGACTGCTGACATTTCCTATATGTCGGCTGGCATCTATTTTATCGGCTCCAGCGTGAGTCGCATGACCTATGATATGGGCAAGGCGACAGATGCTTTCACCTCGCCTTTATCCTACATGTTTGGCAATGTTTTTCCATAACCTGTAAGCTTGTTTGCTTTGTAAATAGTTTTTTTGCGCAGGCACATACTGTCTGGTTTTGGCCTTCTGTTTTAATTGCTGTCTGATAACAATGCCTTGAATGTGGCAAATGCCCTCCCCGCGCGAAATTTTATTACGTTTGGCGGGTCTTTTTTCGGGAAATTACAAAAATAGCATATACAAATCTTGATATATAATAATATTTGAGTTATCCTACTTAGGAATTGACGAAAGTCCCAAAATTCGGCCATCGTCATCGAATAAAGGATGCGGCGCATATAAAAACAGCCGCGCGTAACAGGGGGTACCATGGCCAAAAGGCTCTCAAATTCGGCCTTCGCATTGTTTGCTTTGCTTGCCGTCATGGCAAGTACAACGCTTGCCGGGGCGCAGGATTTCAACACAGCATTCGTTATTGTCACCTCATCGGGTGGCAGTGCCACGGTGGGTGGGTCGGTCACACCCTTCAAGGAGGTGACGCTTTCGGCGCAGACTCCCGGACGGGTGACCTTTCTGGCGGGTATCGAGGGCCATAGGGCAAATGCCGGAGACGTTCTTGCCGCCATTAGCGACGATGTTCTTCAGGCACAGAAGGCTGCCGCACTTGCGCAGGTTTACAATGCAGACGCGGCCTTTCGCAATTCACAGATGCAATATTCACGCGAACTTTTTTCTCCACGTATGAACTCGGTGTCAGCGATGCCGGGTATGGGCGCGCCGGGCCTGTTTGACCAGTTTTTCACCCGTGGGTTTTCGGATATGTTGGGCCAGTCTGACAGCGGACTGGAGCGTCATGCGGACCTTTTTGCCCAGAGCACCGGGGTCAGCCAGGCCAGAGGTGGCTTGATGCAGGCCCATGCCAACCTAGAGACCGTTGAGGCGCAGCTGCGAGATACCCGCCTTGAGGCGCCATTTGAGGGCGTGATCATCGACCGGCTGGTTGAGGTTGGTGACATTGTGCAGCCCGGCACGCCGTTGGTCAGGTTTGCCTTCATTGATTTTTTGCGGGTAGAGGCAGAGGTGCCAGTGCGCTTGGCTGCTGGGTTGGAAGTGGGCATGATCGTGCCCGCGCGGCTTGATGCCGGTAGCGAAGTCATGGTGCGGGTTGCTCAGGTATACCCGTTTGCCGATGAATTGCGCCATACGGTGACCGTGAAGTTTGACCTGCCGCAAGGCACGCCGGGTGCGCCGGGCATGTATGTTGAGGTGACGGTGCCCGATGCTTCGGTGCCGGTACGCGCCCAGCCCGCCTTGCCATCTGCCGCCCTGATCTGGCGTGGCTCTTTGCCCTCGGTTTTTGTGCTGGAAGACGGGCGGCCTTCGCTGCGCCTGGTGCGCGTGGGCTATCCGCTGGAAAACGGTCTGATCTCGGTGGTTTCCGGCCTGTCTGGTGGTGAGGAGGTTATCCTCAATCCGCCCGTTACCCTTGTTTCTGGCGGCGAATAGGCGGGGCCGGGCATATGACACAGAACATAAACACACCCGAAAGTGATGCCCCCCTCGGTATGGCCGGCAAGCTGGCGCGCAGCTTTATCAGCTCGCCCCTGTCGCCGCTGTTGCTGGTATCCTGTCTGGCGTTGGGCCTGTTGGGCCTGATGATGACCCCGCGTCAGGAAGACCCGCAGATATCGGTGCCGATGGTTGATATTTTCTTTGCCTATGACGGGGCATCGGCCCGGCAGGTGGCCTCGCTGGCCACCGATCCGCTGGAGCGCCTGATGAGCGAAATCCCCGGCGTAAAGCACGTCTTTTCACGCACGGACCGCCATGGCGGCATGGTGACGGTGCAGTTTGAGGTCGGCGAGGAACTTGGCCCGTCTCTGGTAAAGCTGCATGATAAGATACAGTCCAACCTCGATGCCATCCCCCCGGGCGTAAGCCCGCCGCTGATCAAGCCCAAGGGCGTTGATGATGTGCCGGTGGTGACCCTTACCCTGTGGAGCCATGAGGTAGACGAGACCGCCCTGCGTAGCCTTGGGCTTGACCTGATGCAACGTCTGAATGAAGTGCCCAATACCGCCCAGAGCTTTATCACCGGCGGGCGTTCCGAGGCGATCAGGGTCGAGATATTTCCCGAGCGCCTGGCCGGGTTTGACATCAGCCTTGAGCAGCTTTCTCAGACCATTCGTACCGCCAATTCAGAACGCGGGGTTGGCAGCATGGAGGTTGGTGGCCATGTGTTCACCCTGTATACTGGCGCCTTTTTGCAAAGCGCGCGAGACCTTGAAAGCTTGATGGTCGGAACCAGCCACGGCACCCCTGTCTATGTGCGCGATGTGGCCTTGGTGACCGAGGCAACCGATGATGTGCGCGATATGGTCGCCTATTTCACTGGCCCGGCCTATACCGATAAAAGGTCCGGCCATGGTGCGGGACATGCAGCCTCGGTTTTGGCCCCGGTTGGTGCCCCGGCGGTGACGATCTCGATTGCCAAGAAGCCCGGCTCAAACGGCGTGAGGGTTGCCGAAGACATCCTTGATTATGTGGAGCGTTTGCGCGGCCACTTGATTCCTGACAATGTCAATGTCGCGGTCACCCGCGATTACGGCACAACCGCCAACGAAAAAGTTAACGAGCTTATCCTCTCACTGTTTGCCGTGACCATTGCAGTGACCGTGCTGATCTGGCTGGCTCTGGGCTACCGGGCGGCGGTGGTGGTGGGCACTGTCATCCCCGTTGTTATCCTGTTGACCATATTTGCGGCCTGGATACTGGGCTTTACCATCGACCGGGTCAGTCTGTTCGCGCTTATTTTCTCGATTGGTATCCTGGTGGATGACGCCATTGTGGTGGTTGAAAACATCTACCGCCGTTGGTTGATCAAGGGCGAATGCACCGAGGAATGCTCAATTGATGCGGTGCGTGAGGTGGGCAATCCGACCGTCATGGCAAACCTCACGGTAATCGCCGCCCTGCTGCCCATGGGCTTCGTCTCGGGCATGATGGGCCCCTATATGGCCCCGATTCCGGCGCTCGGCTCAGTTGCTGTGGTTATCTCGCTATTTGCCGCTTTCATCTTCACGCCGTGGTTGGCGCAGCGGTTTCGGCCGCCAATCAAGGTGCTGGAGCGGGCCAATAAGAGTGAAGAGAAGCAAAATGGATTTCTGAAGAATTTGTTTGAAAAGACTCTGGTGCCGCTGATTGATAGCCGCCTGAAAGGCTGGATATTCGCGGCGGCCCTGCTGCTGTCTTTCGGCCTCAGCCTGAGCATGTTCTACACAACCCATACCACTGTCGAGATGCTGCCGAAGGATAACAAGCCCGAGTTCAACGTGGTGGTGAACATGCCTGAGGGCACGGCGCTGCCGGTCACGGCCAACGTGGTGCAGCAACTGGCCGCACGTGTGCTGAGCATCCCCGAAGTCACCGCTCTGCAAACCTATACCGGCACAGCCAGCCCGTTCAATTTCAACGGTTTGGTGCGCCAGACCTACCTGCGCCAACAGCCGTGGCAGGCCGATATTCAGGTGCAACTGCTGCATCGCAACGACCGGGATCAAACCAGCGGGGAACTGGTGGTCGAGGCCCGGGCTTTACTGACAGAACTGGCGCATGAGCTGGGGGCGCGTATCGAAGTGGTGGAAATGCCGCCCGGCCCGCCGGTTTTGCAAATCATGGTGGCCGAGATTTACGGCCCTGACCCGGAAACCCGCCGTCAGGTGGCGCGCGACATGGTGGCCATGTTCGAGGCGGCCGAGATCACGGTTGATGTGGGCAGCTTTCTGGAGGCACCGCATGATGCCTGGCGTTTTGTGGTTGACCGTGACAAGGCCTCAAGGCGTGGGGTTTCGGTTGAGACTATCAACCACCAGCTGGAAATGGTCATGGGCGGCTATACGCTTGGCCATGTGAAAAGCGAGCGCTCGCTGGAGCCCCGGATGATTTATCTGCAAATGCCACTTGCCCTGCGTGGCGAAAAGGGGCGGCTGGGGCAATTGCCGATACCATCTGCCAGCGGCGTGATGATCCCGCTGTCAGAGCTGGGCCGCTTTGAAAGGTTCACCGAGGACGCGCCGATTTTTCAGAAAAACCTGCGTGAGGTCGAATACGTCACCGGCGAGGTGACCGGACGCCTGGGTGCGCCAATCTATGCGATCTTTGAGTTGGAAGACCTGCTGGACGATTATATTTCTCCCGATGGTGTGCGGGTCGATACCAATTTTATTGGGCCACCGGCCGACAGCCAGAACAGCGCGCTGGAATGGACCGGCGAGTGGACGGTGACTTATGAAACTTTCCGTGACATGGGGCTGGCCTTCGCTGTGGCGTTGATCCTGATTTATATCATCGTGGTCTGGGAATTTGGCAGCTTCACCATGCCGGCCATCATCATGGTGCCGATCCCCTTGACTCTGATTGGTATTGTGCCGGGCCATTGGCTGATGGGGGCGTCTTTCACTGCCACTTCAATGATTGGCTTTATAGCTTTAGCCGGAATCATAGTCAGGAACTCGATTCTGCTGGTAGATTTTTCACGTCAGGCAGTGGCGACAGGCATGAGCGTGCGTGCGGCGGTGATCTATGCTTGCCAAACCCGGACCCGGCCAATCATTCTTACGGCGCTGACCTTGGTAGTGGGTGCCTGGGGCATGATTGCCGACCCGATTTTTCAGGGCATGGCAGTCTCGCTGATGTTCGGGGTGATGGTGTCAACTGTTCTGACCCTGATCGTCATTCCCTTGGCCTGTATCAGTTTCCCCAAAGCACTGGTGGCTGGTACCGATATTGAATTACTGCCGGAATATGCACCAGAACAGGCCACGCGCGTCAGCACACAACTTACCGCAGCCCGCCGCGCCCGCCGCACAAGCGAGCCGGTCGGGCAGATCATTGCTGCGGCGATCATCAGTGGAGTGACGGCCGTTGCCGGGGTTTTGGCTGTGGTCTGGCGCTTTCTGGCGAACGTGGTCAGGGCCATGTTTAACCTGTTTGGCAAGCGTGATGGCGGTAATGATGGTGGTGGTAATGGTGGCGGTAATGATGGTGGTAATGGAGCCGGATCAGGCACACCTATAGCACCCGCGCCTACATCTCCGGCCGCAAAAGCCAAGGTGACGGCCCCGGTGACAGCCCCGGTGCAGGTTGCCGAAAAGCCCAAAGCAAAAGCAAAGCCTAAAGCCAAGCCTAAGCCTAAGCCTAAGCCTAAGCCGAAAACTACGCCAAAAGCTGCGCCTGCCAAGGGCGGGGCTGGGCCGCGCAGGCGCCGGGGTATTCGTCTGAGTACCGACCTTTTAGGCCCGAAAGAATAGGAGGTAGCATGATGAAAACACGTTTCAGATTCTCGCTGACTATGGTTGCGGCCATGGCTGCCCTGCTGCCGGCTCTTCCTGTTCTGGCTCAAAACATGGCAATTGTAACGCCACCACCACCGGGGCCATATATGGCTATGCCAACAATAATGCAGGCAATGCCAGCCCCCATCCGTATGCCAGCACTACAGCCTCCCACTTTTGCACAGCCCTTGGCCGCCAACCAGCCCTTGGCCGCCAACCAAATTTGGGGGCCACCACGTGGGCGGACCATGCCATTCTGGATGCAGAACCCGATTCAGGCCCCTGCGGTTGTTGAGCAGAGTGGCAATCAGTTCGCCCCCTCCGGCCTTGGCAATCAGGTCAGAGGTCAGAGGCAGTTTCAAACCCGGATGCAGGCTGGTGGTGCATTTGGTGCCGCCGGGCAGGGCCGGAATGCGGCACAAATCAACCCCTTTCAGGCCCAGCGGCAGCAGATTCCTATGCCTTTTTGGGTCAACCCAAATAATTCAAACCATCCGGTGCAGCCGAGGGTTCAGCCTGTCTGGCCCGGCAATATACCCGGCCCGATTAACCGCTGAAAGGCGCAGAAAAGGAGGACTTAGTGATGACCAGAGAGAACATAATATATTGCACAAAGGCTGGCCAATCTTTTTTGCCGCTGCGTGTTCTGGGGGCTGCGGCTGTGTTGGCATGGCTTGTTCTGGCTGGCAGCGCCTTTGCTCAGGGAACCAACCAATGGGCGCCAGCACCAATATTGCCACCAACATCACCACAGGCACAGAATACAACAATATGGGCACCGGGGCCGGCACTTTCAGGCCCGATATTTGCGCCGTTAGATCTGGATCAACGCCTTGAAAATGCGGCAAACCCGGCACCTGATGCAGCATTGTCGGCACCTATGACGCTTGTGGCACCTGCACCAATACAGCCGGTTGCGCCCTTTGGATCACAAGCGCCGATGGGCGGCCAGCCCTTCGGTTGGGGCGGCCAGCCTTACGGCTCCGGCTGGGGCGGCCAACCCTCCGGTTCTGGCTGGGGCGGTCAGCCCTTCGGCTCCGGCTGGGGCGGCCAACCCTCCGGTTCTGGCTGGGGCGGTCAGCCCTTC